>JALEQE010000155.1 GCA_022766825.1 Oscillospiraceae bacterium
GCAGAGGGAGCAGGACCTCGCCAAGAACGGAGAGAAGCGTACTTGATTAAGGCTCCTGCCTACCCACATAAAACAGAAACGCCACCTCGGAGCTGTTACGGCTTCGGGGTGGCTTGTGCATAAAAACACTAGACAAACACATCAGTATATGCTATAATTAACCTAAAATTTGAAAGACGGATACAATGAAAACGCAGACAGTTCTGCACCGTCATTTCACTATATTTTGCAAGACGTTATAACAATTGAATAACGAAGTTTGAAAAACCTTGCTGTTTAGGACGCGTTTTGCGTTTGTATCACACGAAAAGGGCGCACCTCGGAGTGCGCCCTTTTGAGTTATGGTAAAGCAAATTTAAATCAGTTTAAGACTTCGCGCGGTTATAACCGCCTCGGTTTTATTCTTAGCGCCCAGCTTGCGGTATATCTCCTTAATTCTTGAGCGCAGGGTTTCAAACTTGATATTCAGCCTTTCGGCGGTTTCCTGTATCGACAAGCCATCGGCAAGGCAAGACAAAATTCTTAAATCAATGGGCTGAAGATTTGAGCAGTCCTTTGCGGATTCCTTCAAATACATGGGGTAAAACCTGGCATATTTCCCTGTTTCGGTGATAACGCGCTTCAGCCAATCCTTGTTTATTTTTTTGTTGTCCCTGCAGCTATCGGCGCATTCATTAAGCAAATTCAGAACTGCGGTGCCCTCTTTTGCTATTATCGGAACAAATCGGTATTCACAGATTTTTTCCAGCGCTTTTATAAAGCCGGTTTTCCATTCGCTGTTTTCCCTGTACCGAATAATCGCACCCAGTATATCCAGCTCCATATTTATATATTTTCTGTCGCATCGCTCCGCATAATACTTCAGGGATTCAATCAGTGCAAAAGCCTCGCTGTGCTTTTCGCAGGCAATATAGCAACGAATTTTTGTAAGATACATATATCGTTCCAGCGCGATAAACATACTGTTTTCGTCGGGAGCGTTCTTCATCCATTCCTCAACTGTGGTCATATCGTTGGAATAAAGCGCTAATCGGCATCTCATCGCCTCAATATTCGGCAAAAGCTTGTGCATACCATTTTGCCGCGCAGTATTTTCAAAAGAATCAAGCAGCTCTTTAGCGCCCTCAATGTCGCCGTTGCTTAAATATTGCCTGATAAGCGTTGCGGTTGCGGCAAAAATAAGCTCGGTTTTTCCGCCCGATTCCGCTTCCAGTTTTGCCTTTGAAGCAAGGGAGATTACTTGGAAAGGGTCGCCGCCTTTTTCATAAAAGCTCTCTGCAAGCGCAGCGTTTACAAGCCCCTTCCCGTATTTCCCAAGAAAAGCGCAAACGATATTTCCCGCAGTTGCCGCAATTTCTCTGTCATGCTTGCTCCAATCACAGAAATCCTTGCCGCCGTTCATCAGCGACGGCAAATTGCTTGTTACCGAAAATTCGGGAACGGAAAGAGATTCTTTCGAGAGCAGAGCAGAGCAGTCCTTTATAAGCTGAAGAATATTGACGCTTCCTCTGCCGGGCAGAGCCACGTCAAGGTAGGCAAGCTGACAAATTGCCTCGCGCTGCTGTGAGCCTTTTACCGATTTCCGGTAATTTTTCAGTTGGTTGTACCAATATTCGCTTTTTTCAAAGTCCAACTGCATTGAATACAGCATGGACATTGCTGACATAAGGTATATGTTGCTTTTTATGTCCTCGTCCGACAGCATAAGGTAATATTTTCGCATTTCGACATAATACCCGCTGCCAGGATTTCTCCGCGAGTTTTTTATCAGCAGGTCGCGAATGCGGTTGGTTTCATTGTATTCGGCATACAGCATAAGCGCCTTGTCGTCCTCGTCCAGACTTTCATAATAGCCGCCCGCCAAAAGCGCATAATGGTGCAGGTCGTTTTCCGAAAGCTCTTTTGCTGCCTTTCGGCGAAGCGTTTCTCTCATTTGCTTGCGCAGCGAGTAAACGCCGTTCTTAAAATCCAAAAAGTTTCCCGAATCCAATACGCGTTCAATAAGACCTGCCACAGCAGTGTTTCCCGTTATCATAGCGGCTAGCGACGGTGTAAAATCGTCAACTATACTTATTTTCAGCAGGAATTCCACCAGCTCCGAGCTAAGCTCGGATATGATGTTGTTTTCAAGATATGTCTGAAACAGCATACTGTTTTCCTCGTAAATCTCTCTGCCTATCTTTTTTCCCGCCAAAATCTGCTGTGCGGTATATATCACGCCCAGCAGATTGCCCTCGTTGCACCTGCGCTGGTATTTCAGCTCTTCCTCGGTCAGAATAATCCCCTCGGCGCGCATATACCTGTCTATGCCCTCTGTTGTCAGCGCCAAATCCTCCTCGGGAATTAGAACCATGTGGCAGGTTACAAATGTGTGGTAAAGCCAGCTTGGCATTTTGCTTCTGCCAACAATTATCACCCACAGCGAGCTTCTGCTGCACAGAGCCTTTATTTCATTGCGCAGCTCGTCGCTTTCAACGGCATTAACATTGTCGATAACCACTGTAACGGTACGCTTGTTGTTTTCGGGAACAGCGGACAGGTCGCAGCTATTGCGAAAGCAGGGAATGTATATGTATTTGTCGTTTTGCAGATACCGCTTTACAAGCTCGGTTTTGCCAAAGCCCGTTGCTCCGTAAATATAAACATTCTGCTTTGTCGTTTTCGCGGCTTCCAGTTTTCTGAACGCCGCTGTCGGTTTGATAAAAATATCCAATGTTTTTTCACTCCATATCTTTGTGTGTATCGTCAGGAGATTTCCGAGAAATTTATATCCTCGCCCTCAATGGTAAAGTTAACAAAATCCGTCATTTTGAAATCGCCGTATATATCGTCGATATTAAAATTGTACAAATACTCACCGTCGGGCAGCAGGTCAAAGTACGCCTGCGGCTCGCTTTCAAAAACATATTCGGTGCCGTACCAATAATCCTCCTCGTCGGTTTCAACTGCCATTGCAAAGTACATGGGGGTGATTTTGTCGCCCTTTTGTACGGCGTAGATATCGCGCGCCGCCATACCGCTTTCGTCAATTCCGTCCCAAACGCCGTCCAGCGTAACCGTACCGTTTATATAGTCGTGTGTGATACGCAGGTTGGTTGTTTCGCCGTTAAGCATAACAGGCGAGGTATAAACATCGTATCCGCTGCGCCCGCATTGACAATACCCGCAAGGTCAACCATATTTGTGTAGCCCTCGGACTTGTTGTTGCCGCCGAAATTATCGGCGTAGGTAATATTTCTGATAACGTCTGAAAGCACGGAATTATCCTCGGACGCGTCATACAGCGATTTTGCAAAGTCGTTGAAGCTGATGATAACGTCGTCGATTTTGGACAAGTCTGTAACAGAAAGCGTTGCGCCCGATTCCTGACCGATTTCCTCACAGCCCGAATAAAAGCTGTCGCAGACTACCTTTCCGAGCTGTGCGCCGTCTGCGTAGGGATTCTCGCCCAGATAGCTGCCGATAGCGGTGTAATCCCAGCCGTAGCCCGGTTCTGTTTCCTCCGAGGCGTACATATATCTTGCATAGGTCGCAAGGACGTTAGCGGTTTCAACCGTGCCCATAAGGCAAGCGTCAAAGCCGATAAACTCAAACTTATCGGTCATTGCAGCCGCAGTCTGTTCAATAGCGCTGTTCAGCTCCGAAAGAGAAAGGCTGTCGCTGTCGTATAGCTCGTCAAAGCATATGCCGGAGATACTTCCGCCGCCGTGATTCCAGAGAATGAGTCCCATTTTGGCTGCGGAACAGTTTTCCACTCCCCACTCAAGGAAATCCGCCAGAGTGCTACTCTTGCCCATTGAATCGGCGGGCTGTTCGTCAATCAGCGTGATTTCGCCGTCCGATATTTCATATCTGCTGATGTTATTGTTGGGCATTAGTTCATTCTGCCAGTAATATGTACCGCCCGTTTGAACAACAAATCTCACATTGCTGCCCGTCGAAGCGTACAGCATTTCCTGAACATCGCTCGTTGCAAAGCCACCGTCGCTTTCAAGGTCGGTACCGCACAGGTAAACGAAAACTGTCCATGTGAAGTCCTCGCCCATAGGCACAGAGCCTATTTTTCCCCTGTTAATAATAAGACTTCCGTTATCGCCAAGCTACATAGAGCTACCGCCGAACGCCGTTTTTTCCGCCGATGAATTGTCTGCGGGGCTTGTTGAGGTATTGCTTTCGCCAATAATCGGACTTTCTTCGGTTTCATAGCCGACAAATTCCGAAACAACGCCGCTTCAGCCGCTCATTGCAAACATTGCTGACGCACAGAGAATTGAGAGTAATTTTTTTTTTCATATTATTTCTTCCTCCTTAAAGCAAGCATTATCTTACAAATACAGTATACCATAAATATTTTCATTTTTCAATTATTGCGTTGTACAAAGAATATAGTTATAGCATTCTGAAAAGTTAGAGCGACACCGCACAATGCTACCGGTCGAGCGAAACGCGACAAAGAGCCGTTCAGCATATCTTTACCAACTATTTACCGCGCAATCGACACGGGTGTTTGCCGCCTCAGCTTAAGGTCACCTCTAAAAACCTCGTTTGAGCGAAAATGTGTATAGCACACCGACTGCTTCGTCAAACCTCCTCGTAAGGCATACAGCCTTACTTCGTCGGC
>JALEQE010000178.1 GCA_022766825.1 Oscillospiraceae bacterium
AATTCTGATGAGAGCCTGGTGTGCTTCACCCGATTATTGGGACGCTTATTTTGAGCTGAACGAGCAAGTCCGCGCGGCGTTTATCGCCAACGATATACAGATACCGTACGACCAATTGGATGTACACATTAAAAACAGCTGAAAAGCCTATATGCAAATAACCCGCGAAGTACTTCTTCGCGGGGTTGTAGTTTATTTTGTGTATTCGTCAAGTATTTTCAGAAATTCGCTTTCGGAAAGGCCGTCCGAATATACATTAACCATATATCCGCCGTTTATTTCGATTATCGCGCCAAAATTATCGCCACTGCGATAAATCACGGATTTATAGCCGTTCACAACGGAATAACATTCTGAATTATCCGAAAGTGTTTCATTATCAGCAGGAAGTCGTCCGTACTGCAAGTTCAAGTTAATATCGCAATTATCTTGTATTGTGTAGCTGTACTTTGCCTTCACTCCGACAATTTCACGCGAACAAATCTCACCATCATCTGTATCTATGACATAACTGCCAATATCGCTGTGTTCTTCTTTCCAATCGGTATGGAGCTTTCCAAGCTTGTCAATTTCAAAATTGCTTGCGCTGTTAAAAGATCCGATAGAGCAAGGTTCAAAAGTGCAGTTGCTATAATCTATTTCAGCAAAGAACGGACATTTTTCCACTATAAAATCCGGTATTTTGCTTAGCACATTTATATTGTTTACGCCTGTGTTCGGATTTTGGAAATCGGGTTTTTCCGAATTGCATGATGAAACAACCGCAATATCGGGAGTGGTTGGCTCACCGATTTCTATTACACCATCGGAAGAAATTGCCGGGCCGTTCAGAATATCGGAATTGACAGGCTCGTCGATTTCAGTAACCGACGAAACCAAAGTATCACCGTTGCTATCGGTGACAACCGTGTCAATCGGTTGTAATTCGTTTGTCTGTGATGTTTCCGTTCCGCTTACCGCAATCGCTCCCCTATTCGACATATTTTTCCATACGCCGACTCCGACAGCCGCGACAACCAACACCGCCGCGCACGGTACCGCAATTCTCAACGCGAATTTTCCCCTACCAACACTTGCGGGACGGACTTTTTCGGACTCTGTATTTTTAATGTCCGGATTTTCACTTTGTATTTTCATCAATTCCTAGTCGCGGCGTTTCAACACATCGCGAGACATTTCATCATACTTTTTCATAAACCCCTCCGTTTCTATATGTACTTTATGCTTACGCAAATAATCAACCGCGGTATTTCTTGCAATAGTATACAGAAAAGTTTTGAATGACGAACGCGAATCAAACTTCGGTTTATTCACGGCTATCTTCACGAATGTATCCTCGCAAAGCTCTTCCGCCGTATTTATGTCGCGTGTAAATCCATTTAAGAAAAATATCAGCCCGTCCTTGTAGTCGCGTATTATTTCAACAAGCCCCTCGTCGTTGCCCGAGAGAAAACGGCGGTAGCTACTTTCACCGTTATCCATTTTCTTTCCCCCTTTCACTTAATTAGACGTGCGATTTATAAAAAACTCACATAAAATATCACGAAACAATTTATAAGCATAAAAAACTGCTCGAGAAGGCATCTGTCTTTTCGAGCAGTTCATATTCTGATCAAGTTTATCGGCTTGATAAATCTTTTACATCACGACCCCAATTTTGCATATATGTAAGTATCTTTCCAGATAGGATTTCCTTGCTCGTCTGTCCAGAAATAAACATTTTGCTTTAAATGTGCTTCTCTTTCAAAGCCTATTGCTTCCAATAATCTCCATGAGTTTTCATTATCGGGATCACATTCTGCGAATATTCGGTGAGTACCGTTACGGAACGAGTATTGAACCAACGCTTCGCAACTTTCCTTAGCATATCCGTTTCCCCAATATTTTCGGTTAAAACGTATCCTATTTCAAGAGAATTAAAATCTCTTTTTCCAAGATAAACATTTCCAATCATCTTGTGATTTTCTTTAAGTTCCACGGCGATCATTTCGTCTGTTTCAATCCGCCACTTCAGATTGTCCTTTGTTTCTTCCGCGGTCATTGCCTTATACGGCTCAAATTTAACCACCTCATTATCCGACAGTTATTCGTACAAATCATTAAAATCATCAGCATTATATCTGCGAAGAATAAGCCGTTTTGTTTCTAATATCATTTTAAAACTCCAATATATCAGTATTTATGGCATTATCAATGGCATTGTCAAACTAAAAACGTTTCCAACCGGCCGCACAAAAGGTAATTTTCAAGAACTATTTAAATCGTCCTATTTTTGTAACCCAAAGACCTATCAGAACAGACAGCAAAACGCTCAGTAAAATCGGGAACCACACATTAGCCATAGGCAATCCGTTGGCGGCGTCATTCAGGTTCATTCCGTAAAAACTGAACACGATAGTCGGCATTGTGAGGATTATCGTGATTGTGGTCATACGTTTCA
>JALEQE010000190.1 GCA_022766825.1 Oscillospiraceae bacterium
CCGTCAATCATTCCCTGAGAAGCCGCCGCAAACGGATTTGTTACAAGCTCCTCGCCCATAAATACCTTACCCGCTTCGGGTGACATAGGAGCAATCTGCGCATTCTCCCACGCAAAGCTCATATCTGCGCTGTTGAACGCCGCAAATGCCGCGCCGAACGCTTTGCCGCTGATAATGTTTACTTTAACGGTAGTAGCAGTAGCGTAAATCTGAGCAAGTCTAGCGCAATCACGTACAGAACCCGCAAGTTCCGCCGCAGAGCTTCCCTCAAAGCCCTCCGTGTTGACAATCGTCACAACGGGGATTGAGAAAACATCGGCAAACTGAACAAAACGAGCAATCTTCGCGCAATCAGCACTTGTGAGCTTTGCCGCCTTGTCTGTAGCCACGAAAGCAACCGTTGAGTCACTTACCGTGCCGAGTGCCGTATAAGCTGCTGTACCGAACTTTTCGCCGAACTCGATAATGCTTCCTTTCTGAGCAACAGCCGCCGCAACATCTGCTCCGTTCATAGAAGCGGAAATCGCCGCGTCATTTTCATCAAAGCCCTCAGCATAACCTACATCAAGATTGTTTGCAGGAAGTACAGAAATAAGTGTTTTTGCCTTTTCAACAGCGTCTGCGTCGTCCTTTGCCAATATCTGACAAACGCCCGATTTAGCCGCGTTCAATGCCGAACCCGCGCCCTCAATTTTTCCGTCAGCGTTATTGAACGGAGAAGTGAGGAAAAGTTCGCTCTTCACGGTAGCGATTACTACGTCAGCCATTGAGGCAATCATAGCCGCGCAACCCGCGCAAACACCTGTAACAACAGCAATCTGCGGAACGATTCCCGAAATCTTCGCGGAAGCTTTCATAATGTCGCCGTACTCTGCAAGAACAGCCATACCCTCGTTTATATCCGCACCCTTGCTGTCGAAAAATCCGACTACGGGGCAACCGTTTTTCGCCGCTAATTCGTATACTCTCTTGATTTTAAGAGCCGCCGCCTTGTTGACAGCACCGCCCTTAACCGAAATATCCTGCGCAAACGTGTAAACGGTGTTCGTCCAAACACCGCCAACACCCGCAACAACGCTGCTTACCTCGCCGTCAGCGGCAAGGAACTTGTCCAGCTCCGTGAACGCGCCGTCGTCGTAGAATGCGGCAAGTCTTTTTCTCGCATCGCTGTCGGGAACGCTTTGTTCCATTTCAGCCAATGATTTTGTAAATGCCATTGTACTTCCTCCAACTCTATAAATAAGTATGGCGTTCTCCGCCAAAAAAATATCCACAATAATTATACTACAATATGGGGAAAATAACAAGGGCATTTTTCACCATATTTTGTTTTTTTACATTTTGATTAAATTTAACAGTATTTTTTTGGCTAATTTAACAATGCCCCGCCATAGCGGAGCATTGGTATTACTTACAACATCCTTTGTCAAAAAACGCGGCAATGCTGTCTATTATTGGTTCTTTCTCAAAAAAACGCAGTTTTTCGAGTTCCGAAATCCGATTTTCGGGCAAATCAAACCGTGCTTTGTCGATGCCGTGCAGAGTCATCAGATTAAGAATCGCGCGAACAAGTCCGTCCGTAAACATTCTGTCGCTTTCAAGTTCGTCAATAACAAACGTGTCTTTATCCAAAACGCCCGCGATTTTTCCGAGAACCTGTTCTCCGTCACGCGCGTTAAACTCAATCTTATCAAGATTATCCTTGTTTTGCAATATTTCAATCATACCGTTCACCGTTTCTTGTTTGACTTTCCGACAGCCGCTCTTAACATACGCAGTTCGTCTTTTGTAAGGTCGCGCCACTCGCCCGGCTTAAGCATTCCAAGCTTTACACCGCCTATTGCCGTGCGGCGCAGTCTGCCGACCTCCAGACCGACAGCCGCGCACATACGGCGTATCTGACGGTTAAGTCCCTGCTTTATCGTAATCCGCAATACGGTTCTGTCGGGTTCTTCGACAAGCACTTCAACACTGCACGGAAGCGTTACTTTTCCGTCGTCAAGCTCCACGCCCGCCGACAGCCGCATTATCTGCTCCTCGCTTACTTTTCCGTCAATCGTCACACGGTACGTTTTGCTGACATGACGGCTCGGATGAGTTATTTCGTTCGCGAACTCTCCGTCGTTTGTAAACAAAAGCAGTCCCTCGGAGTTTCTGTCAAGACGTCCCACAGGAACAACACGTTCCTCAACGCCTTTAAGCAATTCAACGGCGATTTTTCTTCCCTGTTCATCTGCCATTGTGGTTATGTAGCCGCGCGGCTTATTCAGCATTATATAGCGTTTTTCGCGCGGTACTTCGCCTATTCTCTTGCCTTTGACGGAAATAATATCTGCGTTCGGGTCGGCTTTATCGCCGAGCCCGCAAACGTGACCGTTTATTGTTACCTCGCCGTTTGCGATAAGCTCCTCGGCTTTTCTGCGGGAACACATCCCGCTTTCGGCTATTATTTTTTGTACTCTTTCTTTTTCCATTTCTATCTCCGAATAAATATCAAACGTAAATTCCGAAAAAGCTCAGAAGTTTCTGCCAAAAATTCAACCCGTCACATTCCTCTGCAACGTCCCCGTCAGCAAAAAGCGGAATACTTTTCACGCATTTTCCGTCAAGGAAGTATTCCAGCGAACCCAACTTATCGCCTTTTTTTACTGCTCCGTACACAATTCTCGGCAACAGAACCCGCCGTTCCAGCTTTTGCCGCTGTGCGGGCATTAACGTAAGCGTTGCTTTTTCGGCATATACCCCGATTTCCTTTCCCGTTCCTGCAACAGAGACTTTCGCAGAACATCCCGTTTCAAGCGGATACGCGAACACTTCCGAAAACCCTCTGTCAAGCATTTTTTCGTGATCGTTCCAGTCATCGCCCGCGTTTAACGTCACCGCGATAAGCGTAACGCCGTCACGTTCCGCCGCCGAAACCAAACACCGCCGCGCGTTATCGGTAAAGCCCGTTTTAACGCCGACAGCCCCCTCATAACGCGAGAGCATTTTGTTGGAATTGTACAAAGTCCGCTTGTAAGGCGGGTTTCCGAACTCCACTTCCTTTGATTTACAGCTTACAATCTCACGGAACAGTTCGTTTTTCATAGCGTAAGCCGCGAGATTTGCCAAATCGCGCGCAGTTGTGTAATGCCCTTCGGCATCAAGTCCCGACGGGGTGACGAAATGCGTTTTTTCAAGTCCTAATTGCTCCGCTTTTTCGTTCATTTTGGAAACAAACGAGGAAATACTTCCCGCAACAGAAACCGCCGCCGCGTTTGCCGCGTCATTGCCCGACGGCAAAAGTATGCCGTACAAAAGGTCGCGCCGTGATACAATATCGCCCTCGCGCAGTCCCATTGACGTACCCTCAACCATAATCGCATACGGGTCAACCGTAAACTCACGGTCTAGGTCGCCCGCCTCGATAGTCAAAATCGCCGTCATAATTTTCGTGGTAGATGCCATTGCCCGTTGCTCATCAGCGTTTTTGGAATACAGAACAGTACCCGTTTCCGCCTCGATAAGAATTGCACTCACCGCGGAAAGGGAAAGTTCGTCCGCGTAAGCAAACGTTCCAAAAAGTGAAAAGGCAACGCACAAAACCAACAGAAAAGCAAAAACTTTTTTCATTACGCATACTCCTTGAATTTATTCAAGGGCAATACCGCACAGAGATTGTGCGCATATTGCGCAGTCAGATTAATAGTGCGTTCGCCTTTTTGTGCGGCGCGTCCTGCGCCGCTTGGGCGAACGCCTTCCGACTTCGTGTCGGCGTCAGATTGTACAATGAGGACGACG
>JALEQE010000184.1 GCA_022766825.1 Oscillospiraceae bacterium
GGCGTTCTTTGAGGATTTGTGCACACCGCAGGAACTTAACGCAATTTCACAGCGCCTTCACGTTGCGGATATGCTTACAGACGGTTGTGTGTACAATAAAATAGTCGAAGAAACCGGCGCTTCGACTGCGACAATTTCCCGCGTAAACAAAACGCTGAATTATCAGGCGGCGGGTGGATATAAAATCGTGTTTGACCGCATTAAGGATAAAACGTGATGGATTTCTGCGAGGGATATGGCGATTTTGCCGCGGCGTATGACGCTTTGACGTTCAACGTGCCGTATGATGAAATTGCCGACTATTACACAAAAATACTTTGTTCGCTGACAGATGGGAAGCGGCTTTTGGATATGGGCTGCGGAACGGGAAGCCTTACCGTTCGTATGAAAAAACGCGGTTTTGATGTTATCGGTCAGGACGCTTCCGCGGATATGCTGACCTATGCCGCAGAAAAATCAAGCGATATTTTCTGGATAAATCAGAAAATGGAAGAAACCGCGCTTGCAGAACCTGTTGACGCGATTATTTCCACGCTGGACAGCGTCAACCACCTGCCTGATAAGAACGCTGTACAACAATGTTTTCAATGCGCGGCGGATAATCTGAGGGACGGCGGGGCATTCGTTTTTGATGTCAATACGATATTCAAGCACCGTGAAGTTCTGGGGGAAAACACGTTTGTATATGATGTAGACGGTGTTTACTGCGTATGGAATAACACATTTGATCCTGATGATAATGGTGTGGATATTGACCTTGATCTGTTTTTTGAGGAAGAGGACGGATATTATTCGCGCGGCGGTGAGAGTTTCCGTGAGATAGCGTTTTCCGAGAAAGAACTGCGTTGTATGCTGGAAAACGCGGGTTTTACGGTCGTGAATGTTTTTGACTATATGACGTTCGATTCTCCGGGCGAAAAAAGTGAAAAGCTGCTGTTTGCGGCAAAAAAGCATTGAGGCAACACCACACAATTAACGGCTAACGCCTTTGCTCAGACGACGTTGCCGTCGTCTCGCGCTTTGCTTGCATATTTTCCGTCATAGCGTTTTGCACGAAGCGCATAATGCGTGCACAAAATTTCGCTTGACCGCATTATCCGCCTTCGGCGGATAACGCTGCGCCAGCCCGTCTGCGCTCAATTTGTACAATCTGCCGCCGACACGAAGTCGGAAGGCGTTCGCCCAAGCGGCACAGGACGTGCCGCACAAAAAGGCGAACGCACTATAAATCTGACGGCGCAATCGAACGACAATAATTATGCGGTGCTGCCTTGATTTAAATATCATTGTTGTTTCAGACAAACGATATATAATATATTTAATAATGTTTATTGGAGTAAATATGGGAAAAATAGTAAGAGCATTATCAGAGGACGGCGGGGTTCTTTGCTCCGCTATAAATTCAACCGATATGGTGCAGGAAATGGCACGGCTACACTGCGCATCGCCCGTTGTAACCGCCGCGTTGGGGAGAATGACCACAGCTGTATCTATAATGGGCGGTATGCTGAAATATGAGGGTGATACGCTGACACTGCGAATTAACGGCGGCGGTCCGTGCGGTACGCTGACGGCGGTTGCCGATTATCGCGGAAACGTGAAATGCTGTGCGGGAAATGCGCAGGCAAGTGTTCCGCCGAAAGCGGACGGAAGTCTTGATGTTGCGGGGGTAATCGGTCGGGACGGTACGCTGACAGTTGTCAAAGATATGGGACTTAAAGAGCCGTACTGCGGTCAGATACCGTTGGTTTCCGGAAACATTGCGGAAGATATTACCGCTTATTATGCGGAAAGCGAGCAACTCCCGACGGTTGTATCGCTTGGCATTATTTTCGGAGAAGGCGGCACAATTGAGGCGGCAGGCGGATATATGGTACAGATAGTTCCGCCGGTTTCCGAAAAAGCAGTTCAGGCGCTTGAAAGAAATCTGAATAATATGGATTCCATAAATAAAATGCTGGAACAGAAACTTGATCCCGAAGAAATTGCGCTGAAAGCACTTGAAGGACTGGGCGGCGACGTTCTGGATAAGTGGAATGCAGAGTATTATTGTGATTGTTCAAGAGAACGAACAAAGGGTATTCTGATGTCTTTGGGCAAAGAAGAGATAGAAAAATTGGCGTCCGAACAGAAAGAAACAGAAGTTTGTTGTCACTTTTGCAATAAAAGGTATGTATTTACAGCAGATGAATTGTTGAAAATGCTGAAAGAGTGATTTTTTTAAAAAAACTCTTGACAATTTCATCGAAAGTGTGTATAATATAATAGTCGCTTGAAAAACAGCGACGGTTCGGAAGTTTAGCTCAGCTGGGAGAGCATCTGCCTTACAAGCAGAGGGTCATAGGTTCGAGCCCTATAACTTCCACCAATATTAACGCGTGCAAACGCGTTTTGGTCCGGTAGTTCAGTTGGTTAGAACGCTGCCCTGTCACGGCAGAGGTCACGAGTTCGAGTCTCGTTCGGATCGCCAGTATGCTTCTGTAGCTCAGTCGGTAGAGCAAGGGACTGAAAATCCCTGTGTCGTTGGTTCGATTCCGACCGGAAGCACCATTTGCGGATTTAGCTCATCTGGTAGAGCGCCACCTTGCCAAGGTGGAGGTAGCGAGTTCGAGCCTCGTAATCC
>JALEQE010000197.1 GCA_022766825.1 Oscillospiraceae bacterium
TATATTAGATCTTTATATCCGGTAGGATTTGTTTTTAAAAAGTTCTTCTGGAAGGGATTTGCATGAATAATAGTCCTTCTCTTTGCCATAAAGATTAAATGTGATATAGTGACCAAAAAGATTTGCGGATTATGCGGAAAAATGCTGAAAAGGCCGAGCTGAACGCTCGGCCTTTAGTGGTGCAGGTGACGGGACTTGAACCCACATGACCTTGCGATCACTAGCACCTGAAGCTAGCGCGTCTGCCAATTCCGCCACACCTGCATATAAATTCCGCGATATCCTCGCTGAACAGATAATATTATACCACACATTTTATAGTTTGTCAAGTACTTTTTTTATCTTGCTCAATATTTTAAAATTCCCCTTGAAAAATGGCACAAAAGGTGGTAAAATATATTTTGTATGTAACGGTACATTCGCTCTCACAAAACGCGGGATAGTATCCTCCGTGATGTGTGGACAGCCGCTCCCGGACAAAACCGTATCTTATACATTCATTGAAAAGGGAAAAGGTAAAATGGACAAAAACAAGAAAAAACTCAGTTTTTTAAACGGACTTAATGATGGAATACCTATTGCGCTCGGATATTTGTCAGTTTCATTCACATTTGGAATAACCGCTGTCAATATGGGTATACCTCCCATAACAGCGATACTTATTTCGCTTACAAATGTCACAAGCGCGGGACAGGTCGCGGGAATCGGCATAATAGCCGCTCACGGCGGACTTGCGGAAATGGCGGCGGCACAGCTTATTATCAATCTGCGCTACGCTTTAATGAGTCTTTCGCTGTCACAAAAGCTGGATAAAAAATACACGCTGTTTCACCGCATCACTACATCATTCTGTATAACAGACGAGGTATTTGCTGTCGCTTCCGGACAAAACGGCGAAATTCCGCCGCGATATATGTACGGTCTGATGCTACTGCCCTATGTATTCTGGAGCGGCGGCACGGCAATAGGCGCATTTCTGGGTTCGGTACTTCCCGAATCGGTTAAGTCCGCATTGGGTATTGCGATATACGGAATGTTTATCGCAATAATAATTCCTCCCGCCAAGAAGAGTGCCGGAGTACTGTTCACCATTTTGTTCAGTGCGGCTTTAAGTTGCTGTCTTGCGAATTTCAAATTCATTTCAAGCGGTATTTCCATCATAATCTGCACGGTTATCGCGGCTGTTATGGCAGCTTTGCTGTTCCCACGGAAAGAGGAGGCGGCTTCCGATGAATGACACGCTTTATCTGTTTGCGAGTGTTGCCGTTATGGCTTTGGTGACGTATTTCATAAGAATGCTCCCGTTAGCCGTATTCCGAAAGAAAATCAAAAGTAAATTCGTGCTGGATTTTCTGTATTATGTTCCTTATGCGGTTCTTGCCGCAATGACTATACCGACAGTTTTTTTCAGCTCAAACAGCTTGATAAGCGCGGCGGCAGGATTTATTGTCGCAGTTGTGCTGTCTTTTTTCGAGCGTGGACTTCTTTTGGTTGCAGTATGCGCCTGCGGAGGAGTTTTCGTGACCGAATTGCTTATAAAACTGGTTGCATAAGCCCAAAACGAGGTCTAATATGAATATAAAAAAAGAACTTTTAAAAACACGACGCAATTCCATTCAACTTGAAATCGGCGGAAATGCGGATTTCAAAACAGGATCAACGCATTTCGGAGGAACACCTGACGTTCCCGAAAATTTCAGATGGCCATATTATATTTCGGAGAACAGTGGGAAAAGTAATCCACTTTCATTTATCGCACAATTCGATTTAGAAGAACTGTCGCGCTATGATTCAGACAATATGCTTCCCAAAACAGGCTTACTGTCATTCTTTTACGATTTTGATTCTATGACACGCGGACTTGACCCGAATGACAAAGGCAGCGCGGCGGTTTATTATTTTGAGAACAAAAATAATCTGAAAACGGCCGAGCTGCCCAAAGATCTGAAACCGCCTTTCCGTCTTCCCTCACTGAAAATCACTGCAAGTTCCGTGATGTCGTATCAAAGCTACGAAGATTTCCTGCTGCAAAGAGAAAAGCTTATCGAAAACTGGGATGAATTTGAATCTGCGCAAAAAAGCATCGGAATTGATGAACCACAGAATATTTCAAAGCTGCTGGGTTGGGCAAACCCCATTCAGGAAAATATGACAAGAGCGTGCGAACTTGTATCACGCGGATATTATCTCGGAGATGGCTGGGATCATGTTACCCCGCTTGACAAACAAGAGGCGGAACAATGGTCGGGCAACGACTGGCTGCCGCTGTTTCAGCTTGACAATGCCGCCGACAGCGATTTTAAACAGGTGTCTGCCAGCTTCGGCAGAATTTACTACTATATCCGCCGCGATGATCTGACAGCACGGAATTTTGACAATGTGTGGCTTATTATGCAGAACTATTAAAGGGGAAAAATATGAAACTTATGTTTGCGTCCGATATCCACGGAAGTGCTTTGTGGTGCAAAAAAATGCTTGATGTTTACAATCGCGAAAAGCCTGATAAGCTTTGTCTGCTTGGGGATATTCTCTATCATGGACCGCGGAACGATCTGCCTCAGGGACACGCACCCAAAGAGGTTATACAGTTGCTTAATCCATTGAGGAATGAGCTGATTTGCGTTCGCGGGAACTGTGACACGGAAGTTGACCAGATGGTGCTTGATTTCCCCGTACTCGCGGATTATGCGCTTTTATATGCCGATGGTCACGAACTGTTTCTGACGCACGGTCATCATCACAATCCGCAAAACCTGCCACCGATACCGCATGGAGCGATCCTGATAAACGGTCATACGCATATACCGAAATCCGAAACGATTGACGGCGTTCATTGTCTGAACTGTGGTTCTGTGGCTTTGCCAAAGGAAAACACACCGCACAGCTGTTTACTGTATGAAAACAATATGTTCAAATGGCTTGATTTATGCGGCGGTATTTTTATGGAATACACAATCGAATAAGACAAACGCCGCGCTATTCAGAACGCGGCGTGCAACTCTATGATTTAACTATCTTTTTCATTTCCATATATGGAAGAACATCAAACCCGCACTTTTCGTAAGTGTGAACCGCTTTCGTGTTCTCCGCCTCTACTTCAAGCCGAATAATACAGCCTTGAAACTCGCGTTCAAGAAAACCGAGGAACTCCGTTCCAATGCCTTTTCCCTGATGTTCGGGGCAGATATACAAGTCCTCAAGCCACACGCACGGCTTTCCGAACTCAGTTGAGAAACTTTTCGCCGTCATCGCGTACCCCAGAATTTCCCCTTTATCCTCAAAAACATATCCCACAAGATACGGACTGTCATTTACACAGTTTTCAATATCTTTTTTGAATATTTCATCTGAACCGTTGCTGAACACAGCGTCGGATGAGTAAAATACACGCATCATCTCAAGAATTTTTTCAGCGTCAGATTTTTTCATATTTCTGATTGTCATTTTATCACATTTCCCCTTTCGCTCATTCTCTTCAAATTATATCATAAGCAAACATAAATGTCAACACAAGCAAAAATACGCACAAAAATCCCCGCTTACGTAAATAAGCGGGGATCTGTTATTTCGTATCAGTTAAGCTGCAGATGTTTCGTGCGTGTTGCTTGTATTGCTTGTGTTGCTTGTGTTGCTTGTGTTGCTTGAAGCAGAGGAATTGTTGCTTGTGTTGCCGCTCGTATTACCGATTTTTGAAGCAGCCTTAATAGCTTTTTCCAAAGAGGCTTTCTGCTTGTTCAACCTCTTGTATTCTTTTGTAAATGCTTCCAATTGCTCTTTCGTGCAGTTCTGATATGCACTCCAGATTCTGTCATCGAGATCTCTCAAAGAATCCTGGTATTTTTCCGCATTATCATATGCTTCTCCACTGTATACATCATAATCGCGATACCAGTCATACACTTCCATCATATCAGCGTATACTTTTTCTTCAAGGGCCTTCGCGCCTGCAATTGCCTCCTCATCGGCATTGATTTGCTGAGTAATACCCTGTGCATACTGCGAAAGAATACCTTCAAGGTCGGTTCCCTCAAACGCGTTCACAATGCCGTTTACCAATTCCATTGCGTAAGCCTTAAGTTCTTCGGTTGTCGCTTCGTCAAGTGTACCACTGTTCAGAGCAGAAGTAAAGTCGATAACGTCGGTCGGGATCTTGTAATCCGAAACATCATCGGAAGGAGTTGCTTCGGTTTTAAGGTCAAATTTGATATAATCCTTTGCGTCAACGGATATTGAAGATTTTGCCGTGCCGTTCTCTACTGCAGATGATACAGTAAACGTCATATTATTAAGCAGATCTGACATTTCAGAATCCACACTTGCCGAGGAAACATTGTACTTAACAGTGTAAGATCCGACAGAAATTTCTTTGCCACCGAATTTAGCCTTATCAACGCCGGAATAGGTTATAATAACGCCAATTTTTTCGCCGAACTTGATTGTAGCCTCGCCGTCCTTGTCGCTTGTCTTCTTGACATTTACAGTCATTACGGACTTTTCGTTGGCTTTAAAATCAACTGCACATTCGGAATCGTTATTCAAAGCGGCAATCTCAAGGCTGTTGCCGTTGGACATCGCAACTTTATAGCTCTTTGCGAGAACTTTACCGCTGTTATCAACGATTGTGGATACAATCAATTTGTCATTTATAGTCTGACCATCAATGCCGTTAATAACATCATTTAATGCCTTTTTATAATCACTGTCTGTGAAGCTTTCATTGATATTCTTGACATAGCTTACGATTTTCTCACTCAGATACTGATCATTGGCAAGATAATTCAACATATCCTTGAAAAGGCCTGCAAGATTATCGCCGCTGATTTCGGCAATGATCTGCTTTCCATCCACAGACACACCGGCAGCAGTCAGCGAACCCTTTTCCATTGTAACGGAGCTCTTCTTGATATAACCTGTGTAAATATCAATCAGGTCATTGAAAATACGCTTGAGTTCGTCGCTGTCAAAATCAAGTGTTGCGGTTGAAGTTTCAGAAACTGTGTTTTCTACGGTCGTTAATTTATACATCAACGCTTTATCGGAAGCAAACGGGAAAGAGAGATAAACAGTTCCGTCATCGTTCACAATCAATTTTGCGTTGATTAAAGCACCGTTCAGCTTTATTCCGCCTTCTGTACCGAACATATTTTCGGTAGCGGCAAAATCATATGTTATCTCAGTACCGTTCAGAAGATTGAGGACAGTTGCCACAGCGCCGCTTGTATCATTAAGCTCGCTTGTGAGTTTGTCACCGAGAGTGAAATTAGCGGAAACAGAACCGCTTACTCTGTTTGCGGCATATACGCTCTTCATATAATCGTTAAAGCCCTTTATAAGAGCCTTAACGTCAACACCTTCGGAAGACGATGCTACCATAAGTTTTGCAAACTCCGCGTCGGTTGACGAGTTGTTGCTTAAATATATATTATTCACCGAAGGAATAGAGATCTTGTTGCCTATATTTGTTGTCGCAAGAGCAGATACAACATTTGAAAGGGTCTTTATATTCGTGGAAAGCGCTTCAGCGTCGATATTATCAGTAAACTGTTTCAGCGAATCCTTCTCAATCATTGCCGCATATTTCGGCTTACCCATTATGATGCTCAAAGCAGTTGCCTTGTTGGTAAAGAAGAATACAGCCGCCGCACCAAGAATAACCACCAGAACGATACCGATGATAAGTGCAATTCTGCCGCCGTGCTTTTTCTTTGCGGGAGCTGCCGCAACAGCCGCTACACCATTCAAACCGTTGATATTGCCGCTCATAACGGGCGAGGGATTTACATTGCCCGAAGGAATGAAATCCGGAGTTCCCTGCATTACGGGCGCGGGTTCAGGAGTCGGGGCGGAAAAACCTGCGTTATAACTGTTGTCCGGTGCTGAAACAGGCGCGAGAGCAGTCGGTACGGGTTGCGCAACAGGCGTTGCCGGTGCCTGAGCTGTAGGAGTGGGTACGGGAGCCGGAGCAGGGGCAGGCGCGGGTGCCTGTGCAGCGGGGGCGGGTGCAGGTGCAGGTGCAGATACTTGCGCAACAGGAGCAGGAGCAGGCGCGGGTGTTGCCGCATTCATTGCCGCTACAAGATCATTTGAATCAGGTTCTTGTTTATGTAAAGAAACAGTCGCCATATTTCCGTTTCCGAACGTTTCACCGTTATTGTTTAACGGCGCAACATTTCCGACGTTTGTTACAGGCGTTCCGCAGACTGTGCAGAATTTAGCTCCGTACTGAAGCTCAAGACCACATTTCTGACAAAAGTATTTCTTCCCCGGCTCTTTGGGAGCTTCAGCGGGTTTCACATCCGCAACTGTACCGCAAGCTGCACCGCAAAAAGAACAGAACTTTGCTCCGTCCGGTATTTCATTGTTACATTTAGTACAAATCATGGTTAATTCCTTTCTTCTGAATATCGCTATAATCTACTACTAGCCGATTATATTATATAATACTTTCCTCGTTTTGTCAAGTGCATAAAATGTACAAAAAAGGAATAAAAATCACATAAGTTTTGCACACACAAAAAGACGCCGTATCGTTACGACGCCTTTTATACTGTTTATTTTACAATCAACCGTTGCCTTCAGAAAGCACATAAATATCTACATAATGCGCTCCCCATCTGCAGGAATCCTCATAGCTTGCCATAAACAAGTCAACAGCTACCGTTCCCTCCATCATTCCCAAACCTGTGTCGGCTGCGATTGCGTAACCGTAAACCATTCCGTCCGGAGAAACGATATAAAGCTCGCTTCCATACGGAATAACATTGGGATTTACCGCAACAGTTCCAACGACCGCCAAACGACCGCTTGCGGTTCTTGCGCCGTCGGGCGCGCTGTAAGCCGTAGCTTTTCCCGATACTATTCTTGTATAATTTTCGGGAATACCATTTACAAGCTTGACAGAATCGGGAGTATTCTGATTATACGGCGTGGAGAGCGAAACTCCGCGTTCAACCACCTGAGTTACGGGCTGTTTTGTAATCTTCTTTGAGATCTGTTCCGTTTTTTCCAGCTTTCCGTTGATGTAGGTATCCTTCAGCACTGTCGTGCGAATACCGTTTTCTCCCTGAGTCAGTATTTCTTCCGTACCGATAGCGGCATTGGGATTATCTTTATATTTTGTTTCAAACGGCAACTCTTCAGTTTTTTGTCTTTCAACATATCTTATGCGGGTAACATCTATAACCATATCAGCCTTTGCATACTCATCGAGCGCGGGTTCAACCTCGTCCGTGCTACCGAGCGTGATCCCTGCTTTTTCAAGAATATCGGACACCTTGCCGCCGACCGTAGTTATCGTCTTTGTTTCTCCGTCCGCCTTGACGGTAACGTCAAATGCGCGGTGGATTGTGATATGACCTTCGTTGTTGTTATCCTTTGCGTAGCTTACGCGGTCTTCCGTACCGAGAGTGTAATTCTCCGCGCGGAGTATCTCATAAACATCGCTTTCATTTGTCTTGACTTCCTTTGTTACGCCGTTATCGGTTATAAATACGCTGTTATCGAACTTTCGATAACCTGTCATCATTACAACCGAAAAAACGATTGCCGCGAACACCGCCGCCTTTATTACCTTGTCGCGCAAGAACATTCTGTTCATTTTTGCGTTTACTATCTGAGGTTTCATATTCTGCCTCCTGTGAGTCCTTATCCGAACAGCGCTGTTATCTGTCTTTACGCTGTTCCGCCTGCCCGTATTACGGGCGATAATTTCTTTCTGGGTAGTCCGGTATTGTTTTTGCGCGCTGTACCGGACCGGCAAGCATTCTGTCCCCAACAGAGCTTTGCCGTCAACAAGGCATAACAATCAATGCCGTCGTTGACGATAGTGCTATTATAACTCTTTCTTTCGTAAATGTCAAACAGAATAGACATTCAAAATTTGTATACTTTTAACAAAAATTCTTTGTAACCAATTTGTAACTATTTGAAATTAAAGTAATTATTTGACTAATTAAGTTAAATTTCATAAAAGTTCTTGTAAAATTAACTAAAAAGGCAAACTTGATTTCAGCATACATATTGCACAAAAGTTGCAAGTATATTTTATGCGTTTATTGTTGCTTTTTACTCATAACACGAAAATCTCCGCTGTAACGTACAACAGAGATTTTTGCTTTATCTGAGATTATTGCTTTACAAACTTCCAACTATTGTTTTGCCAACGCTTTTACCTCTTCAAGGGAAAGCTCTGTTATCTTTGCAATTTTTTCAACAGACATTCCGTCTTTTAACAAGTTTTTGCTATTTCAATTTTGGTCTGCGAAATGCCTCTTTTTTCCCTTTCAACGCAATATTCTTCTACTGCCGAACACATAGAACCAACCCCTTTCTCTGTTTCTTTTTGGTATCGAACCGCTTGGGAAAGCGCGCCGAACTTTTCATTCTTATTCTACCACTCAATAAGCAAAAAGTCAATATAACTGTTGACAATCAACGAAAAATAAGCTATAATACATATTATAATGTATAATGATATGGAGAACCCACACTATGAGAATGAGAAGAAAGAAAAACCTTGACGAGCGTCTTGCCGCTTGCAAACCTGTACTGCTTTATATGCAGTGCCAGAACGAGCACGCAAACGACCCTCTCTCCGAAGAATTTTTCGCAAATTCACAAAAAACGTTCGGAAACAACAACCCACTCTACCTTGAAATAGGTTGCGGAAAAGGCGGTTTCGCGGTTGAATTTGCGCGGCAAAACCCCGACATCAACCTTATCGCGATAGAAAAAACACCTAATGTTCTTGTAACGGGCGCGGAAGCGGAAATAGAACTCCAACTCCCCAATCTGCGTTTCTGCATGGGACAGGCGGAATATCTCGACCACCTTTTCCACGAACACACCGTTGACAGACTGTTTCTGAATTTCAGCTGTCCGTTTCCCAAAAAACAATACGCAAACCACCGCTTAACTCACGAGCGTTTTCTTAATATATATAGGAAGGTACTCAAAAACGGCGCGGAAATACATCAGAAAACGGATAATATGCACTTTTTCGAGTTCTCGATTGAGCAATTCTCAAAATGCGGTTTCCCTCTGCAAAACATCAGCTTAGACTTGCACAACAGCGGTTTTGAGGGAAATATCATCACCGAATACGAAAAGCGTTTCAGCGATATGGGACAACCGATTTACCGACTTGAAGCGGTTAATATAACACAGGAGTAAGAAATGGGCAAAATCAAAATTTTTTTCCGTCGCTTATTCGGCGGCAGTTTTAAACGAATGTTCAATCAGATGAACCTTATCCACAAGGAAACGGGCGCGGCGCGTTTTCCAATGTTCTTTGATATAATTTGGTGCATATTCCGTTACGGTGTGGGATATATGGACTATCACGTTTTCGGGTTCGCGAAAATAGAGGGAAAAAAGCGGCGCACGTTTATGACGATGAACGACAATTCCGCGATTTCTCACGCACTTAACTCAAAGGAATACTTCAGATACTTTGACGATAAAGCGTTGTTTGACGAAAAGTTCCGCGACTTTATCGGACGTGATTATCTCGATTTGCGAAACGCCGACAGCAACGCTCTCAAGGCGTTCTGCGAAGGTAAAAAGACGGTATTCGCGAAACACGTCAACGATTTCGGCGGAAGCGGAATTTCTCGCGAGGATATAACCCCCGATACCGATTTTGACGTGCTTTTCAAGCGGCTTTGCGAAAACAAACAATTCCTTGTTGAGGAGGAACTGAAACAGCACGAGAAAATGAACTCGCTCTCCCCGTCCTCCGTGAACACGATACGAATTGTAACGCTTTATTACAACGGCGAGGCGCATTTTATGTACGCTCTTGTTCGTATGAGCAATGGACAAACCTGCGTTGACAACATTTGCAGCGGCGGAATGTACGTTTCGATATGCGACGACGGAGTAATCCGCAAACCCGCGTACTGCGATGCGACGGGACAATATTACACCGAACACCCGTTCACGAAAACCGTATTTAACGGCTTTGAGATACCAATGTTCAAAGAGGCTGTGGAAATGTGCCGCAAAGCCGCGCTTGTTTATCCGAAAGTTGCGTACATAGGTTGGGACGTGGCGATAACCCCCGAAAGACCCGTGCTTGTTGAGGGCAACACGCTCCCGAGCTACGATATGGTGCAGAATTACGGACACATTGACGAAAAGACGGGTATTAAACCGAAATTCGAGGCTATTCTAGGCAAAGACTTTTTCAAAAAAGCTAAATAACGACAAAAGCGGCGCATTTAACGCCGCTTATTATTTTCGATTTAATACTGCTTTAACGATTTTCTCAACCTCGCCCGAATAATCGGGAACAAGTTCGCCGCACTCAATCACCACATCCCCGAACGCCGACAAAGCCTCCGTGTTTATCTCCTCGAAAACGGTTTCGGGGAGCAGATTTTTTTCCTTGCAAAACTCTTTCACGTTTCCGTCAAGCAACGCTTTCAGAGTTTCAATCTGTATCGGAATGAGATTGTTCGCGAATGTCTGCCAATCGGGGTCGAGGTCCTCAAACATCGGATTTCCCGATTGTACGGGGATTTCTTCCTCCTGCGGCGAAAACTCCTCTTTCACTTCGTCAATCCGCGCGGAAAAATCATCGTCGCTTATCTGTTCCACGATTTGCTCCGCCGTATCGAAATCTTCCGTGATAATCGGCTCGTCCGTTTCCTCGTCAACAATAAGCTTCTTCGCAAGCTCGTCCGATTTATCGCGTATTTCCGCCAACTTCGATACGTCAATCTCAACTTTTTGCGCCGAATATTGCACGGTTTCTTCCTGTGATTTTTTCGCTTTCGGTGGTGGAACTATCCCGTTTTCAGCACAGTATTCATCTACCGCTTTCGGGATAATTTTCAGAAAATCGGGTTCGGAAACGGCGTTCATCAGCTTTGTGCGGTTTTTAAAATCGTTTTGCAGCATTTGCAGTTTCGGAACAATTCTGCGATTAAATCCCGTTTTTATGCGCAATTCCGCCTCAACGCTTTTCAGCAGATAACCGATAAATCCTTTTGACGGCGCGAAATCGAACATTTCCAAGGCAGGCTCGCCACGTTTTACGCAATAGCGCACAGACGCGCTTATTTTCACCGCTCTGAAACCATCCGTCCTGTCGAGGTTTACAATAGCGTCCCTGAACGGCGTCCACGAATAGTCTTTTTTCAGCTTGCCGCACAAAAGTTCCGAAATATCAATATCCCGCGCCTTGAAATAATCGTCCAGCGCATATAATGCTCTTTCGCAAGCCGCCTCCAAAAGCGGTTTCGTTTTATCGGAATAAAAAATGCTCCCCTTAACGTCATACGCCGAATTTTCTGCAAAAAACTCAAATTTTCCCGTATAATTTCCCGCGTCAATTTCGGTAAATTCCCGCTCAAATCTGATTTCCGCCTGTTCCCCAAGAACGGCGTTTATATCGGGATATTTTTCCGTGATGTCATTAAAAGCGTAGAAATCCCGCAACCAACGCGGCATAAGCGTATTCAGATACGGCGCGAAATCCTTGCAGTTTTCCCACACTTCAAGTAGCTTTTCAAACGCCTCGACAGAATTTTTAACGCCCACTTTATTCAACAATTCATAGCAATAAAGCAACACATACGGCTTGTCCGTTTTCGGATATTTTCCGCGCCGAACGTCTGTTCGCCAAGTAAAATAAGTTCGCAGCTGCGAATTTGACATCGCGGCATAAACGGGCTGCGGCAGCGCGCAAAAAGCCTGCCGCGCGAAATCGTCCTCAACGTCCGCCATAAAATCGCCCTGTTCCGCCAGAGTAAGTTCCACAGCGCGCTTTACTATTCCCTGTCCTCGGACGCATATTTCAAGTTCTCTCATCTGACCGATTTTCGTCAGCATATATTCTTCCTGCGGTGATATATTCTCGGAATGGGCTTCGGGAGGATAATATATCTGACTGCTTTGAGGAGCGTTTTTTCTGCGGGTTAATTCGGGATTGTTTTCGGTAACAGACGTTTTCGGGCGTTCAGTCGGTATTTTTTCGGACGTATAACCGCCGCTCGCGGCAGTTTTCCGAATATTATCAACGCTCTGCCTAACCTTTTTTCTTACATCCTTCGGGGCAAACTCCGTCACATCGTTCACGACTGTATCGACAACGTTGTCAACCGCACGGTTTACCAAATCGTTTATCGCTTTTTTTATTTCGTCAAACGTTTTTCCGCTTGTCTGAATAAATTTCTTGAATTCGCCCATAACCGTACCTCGTCATTCGACCCAAGCGATTTTGGTTTCCCAACCATCGGGAAATCCCAGGTCGGACAGCCGCGCAATATCTGAATTTTTCCGCAAAAGCCTTGATAACGGCTTTACAATGCGCTCGTTCCAGTTTGATTTACTATGATAAAGCTGTTTCATAACAATTATGTAACCGAAAACATCGTTTTGAAGTTCCGGCTCAAAATCGCGTGGAGTTCTCGGCATAACGGGAAAATGATTTCCGTAAAGACGATTGTAATGCGCACAATAGTTGCGCAGTTCGTTCAGACAGAAAATCCAGTTATCCATCTCCGAGGGCGAACAGCCGAAAAAATCACCCGCGAGAGCTTTTTTATCTACGTTTTGCATATCCTTGAAAAAGAACGCCAATGTTCCGAAACTGAACAGCTCCATAACAACCCATAGCGGGAATTTTCCGTCGTGCTGTCTGTTGTAGTGCTTTACAAATTCCCTGTCCTCGTTTGCCTCAATAAGGTGATTGATACGCGCGATAAATGTCTGATGATTATGCACGCGGTCAAACGAAGATGGATTGAGATAACCCAGCGCACCGTATTTCAGCGCATGATAGTTCGATATTGCCGCCCGCAGCGTAATTTCGATTTCCTCCAGCGCGGCAATAAGTATACTGCGCAATTTTCTGTCCATTTCATATATACGCAGTATTTTTTCAAATGTCGTGCCTTCCTCATATTGGTGCTTGCTGACGCAAAACGGCTCGAAATAGTTTGAAAGCCGATAATAGTTGATATATTTAAGCGTTTCGCGCGCGAGATCTTCATTTTTTATTATACAGCCGCGCTCTCGAAGTATCTTGATTTGTTCGTCAACTGTTGCGGGGATTTTTTCGCCCATTTTTCATCAGCTCCCTTGAATGTCAGTCTGTCCAGAAAGTTTCACGTTCGTGTTTTGTGGCTCTTCCCATAAGAGCGCCGATACTTGATTTCGGATATGCTCCCTCGTAGCAGATTTTCACAACCTGTTCAATAATCGGCGTATCAACACTATGTTCTTTCGCCAGACGATAAGCGGTTTTCGCATTTATATAGCCCTCAACCGTGCCGACTTTCGCAACTGCGTCCGCCGCGGGCATTCCCTGTCCGATAAGTAATCCCGCGCGATAGTTGCGGGAATGTTCCGAAGTACAGGTTACGATAAGGTCGCCGATACCCGCCATACCCGTGAAAGTTTTCCAGTTTGCGCCCAAAGCAACTCCAAGCCTTGTGATTTCAGTCATACCGCGCGTCATAATAGCGGCAATAGTATTGTCGCCAAGTCCCATTCCGCGCGCTATTCCGCAGCTTAACGCGATTGGGTTTTTCAGAACGCCGCCAAGCTCACAGCCAATAATATCATCATTTATATAAATTCTGTAACATTCGTTTGAAAGCGTTTTCTGCAAATAGTATTCAGTATCGGGTTCATAAGCGGAGCAAACCTCGGTTGTCGGCATAAAGCGTGAGATTTCTTCCGCGTGACAAGGTCCCGTTATCACAGCAACGCGGTTTTGTGGCAGTTCCTCGCGAATAATCTCGGAGAGACGCTTTCCCGTTGCCTCTTCAAGACCTTTGGAAGCATTCACGACAACCGTTCCGGGATTTACATAAGGTTTTACTGCGCAAATCGCCTCGCGATAGAATTTTGACGGTATGCAGACAACGATTATATCAGCGTCCGAAACGCATTTCGGGTCGGTCGTTACTTTAAGCTCTTCAGGTAGCTTTACTCCGGGCAACAAACGTTTGTGTTCACGCTCCGTGCGCAGCGTCTGAGCCTCCTCCTCAAATTTTGTCCAGGTTGTCACCTCGTGACCGTATTTTGTATAAAGCACGCCCAGAGCCGTACCGTATCCGCACCCAAGTATCGTAATTTTAGCCATTTCAATTTCCTCTGTTGTTTTGTAATTATTATTTTGCTTTTTCGCCGAGTTTTTTCTCGTTGTGATCTCTCAGTCGCTTAATATTCGCTTTGTGACGTACAATAATCAATAATCCGCAAAATGCCGCAATAATTGTATTTACTATCCAGGCGGGATCGTTATCAAAATAATATCCGAACACCGCCGCTTCAAAGCAGAAACACGCCGATGCCAGTATACTTCCGAGCGAAACATATTTTGATATAGCAACAATAAAAATGAAAGTGCCAAGCAGTATGCACGCAATGCGCCAATCAAGCACAAAAATGCCCGATATTGCCGCCAAAACACCTTTGCCGCCCTTAAATCCGTAATATACGGGGAAACAATGCCCGACAATCGCCATAAACACCGCCATATACTCAACCCACTTCATTTGTGAAGCAAAGTCCATTGTGTTCACGCCGCCGAGCCACAAAAAGCACAATCTCACTGCGAGTACCGCGAGAGCCGCCTTTGACACATCGCCGATAAGCACAATAACCGCCGAGGGTTTACCGAGTACACGCAACGTATTTGTAAGTCCCGCATTGCCGCTGCCAAGTGTTCTTATATCCTTTCCCGTTTTAATTTTACAAACGATTATCGAAAAATTTATTCCTGCCATAAGATATGGCACAACAAGCATAATTATGTAACATAACCAAATCATTCAAGCGTCCTCTTTCCCTTTTTCTTCTTGTCGAAATCCACGGTTTTACCGTCAATTGTCGCTTTCATCTTCTCGTTTTTGCTCCTCAGAGCCGCAACAAGTATCGCGGGGTTTTCGCTCGACTCAAACGGAAACGGAAGTGATTTTCCGTTTTCAAGAGCAAGATAAAGCCGAGTTTTCTTCATATCCGCGCTTTTTATTTCGTCATATCTTATCAATTGTATGCGCCTTTTAGCAAAATACAACAGATGATTTTCAAAAAACCACCGTTTGCCGATTTTGTGAGCTTTCTCAAGACCGCCGTCCAACTCGGAGCAAGCGTCCGCGTCCTTTTCAAGCCGTTTTTTGAAAATATACGGCGCGATAAGCACGTCAACAAGCGCCCACAAAGTCAGCAAACACAAAAACGCGCTTGCGATTATCGCGAAAACGCGCGTATTATCACGAGCAAACGTCCCCGTAAAAAACAGCACCGCCGCGCATATAACGCTTACAATCAGAAAACGTATCGGTATTGAAATATTCGCGCGGTAAAATTCCCCCGCAATCTTTTTAAACGTCGCTTTATTCATCGTCCTCGTCGTTATCCCATTCAAGACCCCTGCCGATAAACAGCCCAATAATGAAACCCACTATCATAACGACAAACGCCGATATGCCCTTTGATTTTTTGCACGATTTACACATATTACACATATTTTTACTCTCCTCTTTCTCTTACGGTTAATTTAATCGGCGTTTTGTCAAGACCGAAAGTTTCCCGTATCTGATTTTCGATATAACGCTGATACGAATAGTGGAACAAATCCTTGCTGTTGCAGAACACAACAAATGTCGGCGGATTTGTTGACGCCTGCGTCATATAATAGATTTTTAGACGTTTTCCCTTGTCGGACGGCGGCTGAACACGTGAAGTTGCGTAATTCAGCATATCGTTGAGCACGCCCGTTGAAATTCTGCGGCTGTGCTGTTCGTTTACCGTATCGATAAGCGAAAACAGCTTTTCAACGCGCTGCCCTGTTTTAGCCGAAATGAAAATAAACGGTGCGTAACTCATAAACGAGAAATCCACTTGCAGTTTTTTGGTAAATTCTGAAATGGACTTGTCCGTTTTATCTTCAACGGCGTCCCACTTGTTTACAGCGATAACACACGCTTTTCCCTTGTCGTGAGCGTAACCCGCGACTTTGCTGTCCTGTTCCGTAAAACCTACCGTTGCGTCAATCATCACAACGCACACGTCCGCGCGATCAACCGCCATAAGCGCGCGCAGAACGCTGAAATGTTCGATATTCTCGGTGACTTTCGCTTTTCGGCGCATTCCCGCCGTATCGATAAAGATATACTTCCTGTCGCCGCGGATAACCTCGCTGTCAACCGCGTCACGGGTTGTTCCCGCGACATCGGATACAATTGAACGCTCCGTTCCCGTGATATGATTTATAAGCGACGATTTGCCGACATTCGGCTTGCCGATAACCGCAACTTTAATCGCGTCCTCGTCCTCGGGCTCGGCTTCTTCGGGCGGCATTTTACTGAATACCGCTTCCAAAAGATCGCCCGTTCCGTGTCCGTGAACCGCCGATACGGAAATAGGGTCGCCCAGACCGAGATTGTAGAACTCGTAAAATTCAGGCGGCGGCGCGCCGATATTATCATCTTTGTTTACCGCCAGAACAACAGGCTTTCCGCTTTTTGTAAGCATTGACGCCACTTCCGCATCATTTGCCGTAACGCCCGTTGTCAGATCCGTAACGAAAATTATACAGTCGGCGGATTCAATAGCGAGCATTGCCTGTTCCCTCATCTGTGCCAAAATAACGTCATCGGTACGCGGTTCGATACCGCCCGTATCGATAAGCATAAATTCACGTCCGAGCCACTCACAGCGGCTGTATATTCTGTCACGGGTAACACCCGGCGTATCATCGACTATTGAAAGACGTTTACCCACCAATTTATTGAAAAGCGTTGATTTTCCAACGTTCGGTCTTCCTACTATTGCCACAAGCTGCATTATATTCACCCCTTCATTATTGTACACAAATACTCATATTATATTATATCACTATATCGCAAAAATTTCAAGTGTGAAACGCAATTACTTACAAAAAACAAAATACACGTTTTGTTAGAAATGCACAAAATCATCCAAACATCAAGACAAATTTCATTAAAGATAACACAAAACGGTAAAAATGTGTTATAATAGAATTATAAATCAATGAAGGGCAGGCGATTATTATGGCTAACAAGATAATCACGATAACAAGGCAATACGGCAGCGGCGGACGGGAAATCGGTCAAAAGCTCGCGGAGGCGCTCGGTATCGGGTTTTACGACAACAAGCTCCTTGATGTCGCGGCAAAGCACAGCGGTATTCACAAATCGCATTTCGAGGAAAACGACGAGAAACGTTCCAACAGCTTTTTGTATCTTCTATCCACAACATACGGACAAGGCGGAGTACCTTTTGACGACGCTCTGTTTTTCGCGCAGTTGGAGGCTATACGCAAAATCGCCTCCGAACATTCGTGCGTGATAATCGGCAGGTGCGCGGACTACGCGCTCCGCGACTTCGCGGGAGTTGCTAACATCTTCATAAGCGCGCCAATGGAAGTTCGGGTAAAGCGCGCCGTTGAAGTGTACGGAATTGCCGAAAATCACG
>JALEQE010000025.1 GCA_022766825.1 Oscillospiraceae bacterium
CCTCACTGCGTCCCTCGACCAGAGCCTTAGAAGAATGAAGCTTGATTATGTTGACATTTTCTATCACCACGTTTTTGACCCCAACACTCCACTTGAAGAGACCGCTCTCGCCCTTGACAATGCCGTAAAACAAGGCAAAGCACTTTATGTGGGCATTTCCAATTACAACAAAGCCCAGACAGAAGAAATTATGAAAATTTTTAAGGAACTCCACACGCCGTTTATCGTTAATCAGCCCTCATATTCTATGCTTAACAGGTGGGTAGAAACGGACGGACTTGATAAATTCGCTCAGGAAAACGGAATAGGGCTTGCGGTTTTCTCCCCTCTTTATCAAGGTTTTCTGACTGACAGATATTTAAACGGCATTCCAAAAGATTCAAGGGTAGGTAAAGGCGACACTTGGATAGGCTCACAGCTTGACGGAAAAATGGTTTCCCGACTGAACGCTTTGAACGCAATTGCGAAAGGGAGAGGTCAAAAGCTGTCGCAACTGGCTCTGTCTTGGTTACTATCAAACAAAGCAGTATCAACGGTTATTATCGGAGCAAGCCGCCCCGAACAGATTGAAGAAAATGTGAAGTGCATTGAGAAAACAAATTTTTCAGAGGCTGAAAAAGCGGAGATTGAGAAAATTCTCACTGATAATTAACAATAGTTTTGTGCCGTAATTCTGTCGTCGGAAGAATTGTCTGCATAAATGCTGAAAGCGCTTTTGTTTGGTTTTTCGATACAAAAATGCTTTTGAAAAAAGTGGCATTGCAAAACAACTTTGAAAAGTCATAACGATCGGTCTTTATGTTATACCGCAAATTTTCCGCCTTTCATTTTTTTGATTTTCACAACTATTTTGAGGTTTTCAAAAGCTGATTGTTGCACCGATTCTACTTGCATAAATTTTATAAAGCAAAAAACGGATAAAACGTAAAGAATTACCTTTAATAATTCGCGCCGCGCCGAAAATAATAATAGCGCAAAGGGCAATTAAAAAATTACGTTTTTCAAACCTTTGCAATAAAGAGTCAAGGAGAATTGTTATGTCTAATAAACAGTCAAAAGCAAATCTTAACAACATTAAAATGCAGGCGGCAAATGAAGTCGGCGTAAACCTCAACCAGGGCTACAACGGCGACCTTACTGCAAAGCAGGCAGGTTCTATCGGCGGTCAGATGGTAAAGAAAATGATCGAATCTTACGAGCAGAACGCTCAGTAAGTCCGAGTTGACCGATTTTCGGAGAACGATCCCCCGGGCAAATGTTCGGGGGATTTTGTCATTGGTGAATAACCGAACTAAAAATGCTCAAAATAAACTAAAGAAATTTTAATGGAGGTTATTATGGAACAATTCAGATGCAAAGTATGCGGCGAGGTATTTGAAGCCCCAAACCACGCGGAGGCAGTATGCCCCGTATGCGGAGTAAGCGGCGAAGATATAGAATCAATTCAGAGCGCACACCAGAACAAATACGCAGGCACAAAAACCGAACGCAATCTTGAAGCTGCTTTCGCAGGAGAAAGTCAGGCAAGGAACAAATATACCTTTTTCGCGGCAAAAGCCGAGCAGGACGGTTTTGAACAGATAGCGCGCATATTCCGTATCACCGCCGACAATGAAAAAGAACACGCCGAAATCTGGTTCAAAGAACTCGGCGGAATCGGCACAACAAGCCGCAATCTCTCAGCTGCAGCCGACGGAGAAAACTTCGAGTGGACGAATATGTACGAGGATTTCGCAAAAACAGCCGAACAGGAAGGCTTTCCGGAGCTTGCGGCGAAATTCCGCCTTGTCGCTGAGATAGAAAAAAGTCACGAAGAACGCTTCCGCGCACTTCTGAAAAATGTCGATATGCAGGAGGTTTTCAAAAAAAGCGAGGTCAAGGTCTGGGAGTGCGAAAACTGCGGTCATATCGCCGTGGGAACAAGCGCGCCGAAATCCTGTCCCGTCTGCGGAAAACCGCAGGGTTATTTTGAACTCCGTGCAGAGAATTATTGAGTTTTATCGCCGCAATCCCGCTTTCGTATAAGAAAAGCGGGATTTTGCTTTTTTACCCAAAAATTTTTAATTATTTTCATATATAGAGGTTGAATTATTCCGCGAAATGTGATATAATCAATGTGAATAAGTAAAAATCAATTAACTCAAGTACTATAATTAAGTACTTTATGGCAATACCGCACAGCGATTGTAAGGCGTTGCCTTAACGAAAGGAAAACAAATGACAAGATTTGAAAATAAGCTCTGTCCTGTATGCAGAAAACGATTTAATGATAAGTCCGAAATAGTGGTATGCCCGATATGCGGCACACCGCACCACAGAGCGTGCTATTTTGCAACAAACAAATGTGCGCTGGAAAACCTCCACGAAACGGGCTGGAACTGGGACGGCAGACTTCCCGATGAAGAACCCGAACAACCAAAGCAAGAAGCCGACGCTGTTGTTACCAACTCCGTTGACGCTCAGCCCGATGAACATCACGCGGAATATCCGAGCGGAGTTCCGTATGAAAAAGAACAACAGATGTTTGAGGAACAGCTGGGCGATGATAATCCGTTCAAAGAACTTTTCCAAACGATGAACAACAAGGAAATAGGAGAAGACGGGGTGAGTATGCACGAGCTTGTCGCATATTCCGCAACAAGCGTATACCATTACGGAAGAGCGTTTGATATTTTCCGCCGTAAAGTAAACGGTAAGAATCGCAAAGTGTCTTTCAATTTCTGCAGCGGACTGTTCGCACCCGTATTTCAGTTCTATCGCCGTATGAATGTTTTTGGTGTGATAACTATACTTCTGATGATATTACCGACTATCATTATTGCTGCCACAATGTCGCTGGAAACCATTCAGGCAAATTTATCGTCTATCCTGACAACGCTCAATCTGGTGAGAACGGTTTTTCTGATATTTTTGTGTCTGTTCGGAGATTATTTCTATTACCGCCACTGCGTCAAAAGCATTGTGAAATTCCGCAGTAATTATGACGGTGATACTCGTTCCGACGAATATTATATGTCGCTTTATGAAAACGGCAAACCGACTTTTGCGGGCGGATTGATCGGTTTTCTCGCAATGGCATTCGCGCAGGTATGCGTCATGGCTTTTGCCAAAATAATCTGAGGAATCCCGTACAATGAAACAACGGCTGAAACAATTTTATGAATCATTCGGCGATCGCGGCGTAATGTTCATTCTTTATGCGCTTACAGTGGTGATAAACACCCTTTGCGCGATAACCTCCGAGCTTCCGACGGTTTACCCCGATGAAATACGCACAGCGGGAACAGCCGCGCTCTTTTCGGGAAGGAACTGGTCGGCACTGTCAGGCCAACTCGGCAACGGTTATATTCAGGCATTGCTCTACGCGCCGCTGTTTTGGTTCATTAAAAATCCGTATGTGCTTTACAAGGCAATGCTTATTGTAAATGCGCTTATTGTGGGTTTCATACCCCTTATCGCATACCGTCTGGCGGGAAAATTCGGCGTTATGCAGGTTCGGCGCAAGCTCCTTATTGCCTTGTGCTGCGGAATGTACGCTACCTACATAACAAACTCCAAATTCATATGGAACGAAACGATCACCTGCTTTTTCGGCTGGCTTCTTACACTGTGTATATTCAGCACATGGGATAAGAGGAACAGAAGCTCGCGCGCTGCAATGTCGTTGCTTACGGGTTTTTTGTGCGCGGTATCCTACGCGGCAAACAAACGGCTTATCGCCGTGGTTTCGGCACTTGTACTCACCGTGATAATCGCGCGCTTTGTTTTTAAAGAGAAAATACTTAATCTGCCGGTATTCGGAATAACGCTCTGCGTTTCATTTGCCGCGGAGCATTTTCTGAGGCTGGCAATCGAGCAGGCTCTGTGCGGCGCGGAAGCGGGCGGCACGGAAGTTATCGCTGCAAGCGCAAACGCGGCAGGAAGATTTTTCGGTATGCTGTTCTCTCACATATACGCGTTTATGACGTCATCGCTCGGTACGGGCGCACTTGCGGCGGCGATATTTGTCGTAATGCTCCTGTCGTATATTATGGAGGGAATCAAGGCTGTTCCGAAAACGCTTGAGGACGGCACGAAGATATACGAACCCGTAAAGCACAAATACAACGTCCGTCTTACGATGTTTTCCTTGTTTCAGTTTCTCGCCGTAGGCTGTACGGCGATAATCTCCGCGCTTTTCGCGTTCGGCACGGGAACCTATTCGACTGAATCCGTGATGTTGGGACGATACACGGATAATCTTGCGCCGTTCGCAATTTTTCTGGTGCTGGTTTATGTTTTCCTGTACGGTATCGACCTCTCGAAACCGATTATCGGAATGGGGATATACGGTTATTCCTGCATTTGCTTTGCGGTTGCGGGATACCCTCTGACCGAACTATCCGAGCAACTTACAAACACTCCGCTTATGGGCCTTTTTCCAAAGATTCTCGGCGGAGAAAACACTGCTTCTTCGGGTATGAACTATATAATTATGTCATCATCGGTATTTACGCTTTATGCGCTTATAATCGTGTTCATATCCTGTACGCGCCGACACAGAACAAGTCTTGTTACGGGAACGGTTTTCTGCGTTATTATGTCGGCGGCTGTATATGCAAGCGTTTTCTATCTTCCGAAACTCGGGCAAGCAAATTCCGAACAACTTGCGCCATATAAAGATGTTATGATACTGCTTTATAACAATCCGCAGTCGCCGCCGATAATAACCTACGATACCGATCCTCAGCTTGCGGCTACGATTCAGTTCCTGGCACCCGACACACACGTTTCTACGTTGAAAAAAGGTGAACCCATCCCCGAATCGTGTCTTCTTATTGCGGAAAACAGCACTAAAATAACATTCAAGGGCGGTTCATACGACACGGTCGGAAAGACATCGCAGTATACCGTTTACGCTTTCGGAGAGACTGCGCGTGACTTTATCAGCTATAGTTCCGCAAACGAAAAAGTTCCAACCGCCGACTCACCTGTGATGAGCAGACCCGACGAATCAAGCGATGTTTCCGAAAGCTCACAGACCGTGGTTTCACAAATAAACTAAAGAGGTTAAGATTATGCCTATTTTCAAGAAAGCGTCAAAACGCTTCAATCCTGCCAGAACGCTGGTTATAGGTTTCCTGATAATTATTGTTACCGGCTCGCTGTTGCTGTGCCTGCCGATAGCGTCAAAGGCGCGAACATTCACACCGCTTTTTGACTGCCTGTTTACCGCGACTTCCGCCAGCTGCGTTACCGGACTTACAGTGTGCGACACCTACACGCACTGGTCGCTGTTCGGGCAAATCGTTATCGCGTTTCTGATACAAATCGGCGGTCTGGGATTTGTTACGATAATCACGTTCTTCAACGTTGCGGCGGGGAAAAAACTGGGATACAGAACGCTGAAAAATGCGGCGGGCGATTTTTCCGAAAGCAGTTTTGAAGGCGGTCGCAAGATATTCATAAGCATTATGAAATACTCGCTGATCTTTGAAATTACCGGAGCGATCATACTGGCAACAGTTCTTATACCGCGTTTCGGCACTTATGGTATCTGGATAAGCGTGTTTATGAGCATATCGGCGTTCTGCAATGCGGGTTTCGACCTTTTCGGAATGAACGGCGCAAATTCAAGTCTTGTCACCGTACAGAATGATCCGGTAATACTGATTACGCTGTCGCTTCTGATAATCGTCGGCGGACTCGGCTTTATCGTTTGGGAGAATTTCATAAACATCAGACAGCGCAAAAAGCTCAGCTTACATACCAAAACCGTACTTATTATGACAGGGGTTCTGGTTGTCGGCGGAACGATATTCTATATGCTCTCCGAAAGCCACAATCCCGCCACTATGGGTGATATGCCGTTCGGCGAAAAAATTCTGAACTCGTTTTTTATGTCCGTTTCCACAAGAACGGCAGGCTTTGACAGCATAGGACTTACCGAATCGTCCGAGTTCTCGCAGTTGGGAACTATTTTGCTGATGTTCATCGGCGCGGCTCCCGGTTCGACGGGCGGCGGAATTAAAGTCACGACCGTTATGGTTATGATAGTTACGGTTATGTCCTACATACGAAACAAAAACGATGTGGAACTGTTCCACCATAAACTTGATAAGCTGACGATTTATCGCACACTTGTAATCGCGGTATTGTCGCTATTTGCGGTATCGATATGTTTTGTCGCGCTTTATTTCTCAATGCCCGAGGAAACAGAGGCGGGAGCTGTGCAATGCCTGTTTGACGCGGTAAGCGCGTTCTCGACATCGGGGCTTTCGGCGGGAGCTACGGCACTCACGGGAACGGCGGGACGAATACTGCTTATATGCACTATGTTTATAGGAAGAGTGGGACCGGTATCGCTGGTAATGTCACTTGTTCTGAGTGCGACAAAGCGCAAGAACATAGTCGTCCCCGACGGACAAATTCTTATAGGTTAAGGCAGCACCGCATAATTATTGTCGTTCGATTGCGCAGTCAGATTTATAGTGCGTTCGCCTTTTGTGCGGCACGTCCTGTGCCGCTTGGGCGAACGCCTTCCGACTTCGTGTCGGCGGCAGATTGTACAAATTGAGCGCAGGCGGGCTGACGCAGCGTTTTCCGCCGAAGGCGGATAATGCGGTCAAGCGAAATTGGGGCAAGATGACGGAAAATATGCAAACAAGCGAATGACAAAGGCGCTAGCCGTTAATTGTGCGGTGTTGCCTTAATTGTAATTTATGAATGAAAGGCGTGACAGAATGGAAACAGAGGCGTTTCAGCTGGGAAAAATCAAAATGTACGTTTCGGAAGACCACCGTTTCGGCACAGACGCTTTTTTGCTGGCATATTACGCGGGAGTGCGTTCCACAAGCATTGTGTGCGATTTATGCACGGGCTGCGGCATAATTCCGCTTATATTCTGCAAGAACGCAAACCCCGGACTTATTTACGCGGTGGATATTCAGGACGAGGCTATCTCTCTGCTGCAAAAAACCGTTGACGAAAACGGTCTTCAGAATGTTATTCAGCCGATATTGTGCGACCTGCGGCAAATAAATCAGAACGTTATCGCTTATGAAAGCGTTGATATAGTCACCGCAAATCCTCCGTATATGACGGGAGGTTCGGGATTTCTGAAAAGCTCGGAGGCGCAGGCTATCGCTCGCCACGAACTTATGTGCACAGTAGATGATGTTTGCTCCGCGGCGGCAAAGCTGCTGAAATACGGCGGTTTTCTGAAAATGTGTCACCGTCCCGAAAGGCTCGGGGACGTTATCTGCTCAATGCGGGAACACAAAATCGAACCGAAATCGATAACGTTCGTATACAACAGCATAAACGACAAGCCGTGGCTGTTCCTTATCAGCGGGAAAAAGGGCGCAAACCCCGGAATGACAGTCGAAAAGCCTATGATACTGCGCAATGACGACAAGTCGTACACGGAGGAATATTCAAAAATTTATGAGTGATATGACTTCATACGGAAAGCTGTCGATTGTCGGCACACCGATAGGAAATCTCGGCGATTTTTCGCCGCGCGGCATTGAAACGCTGACAAACGCGGATTATATTGCCGCCGAGGACACTCGCGTAACGCTTGGACTGCTGACAAAATTCGATATAAAAAAGCCGCTTGTTTCGTGCTATAAGCCCAAAGAGCAGGAGAAAAGCGAACGTATTATCGAACTTCTGATTAACGGAAACAATGTTGCAATGGTAAGTGACGCAGGTATGCCGTGCATTTCCGACCCCGGCGCGGTGCTTGTCAGAAAATGCTATGAACGTGGTATTCCCGTGGAAGTGATACCCGGCTGTAACGCGGCGGTTGCGTCGGTTGCTTTAAGCGGACTGGAAGTTGACCGCTGGGTGTTCGAGGGATTTCTCCCCGTTCCGAAAAAAGAACGCGCTGAACGGCTTGACGTTGTGAAAAATCTCCCGCACGCGCTTGTGTTCTACGAAGCGCCGCACAAAATAAAGCAAACGCTTTCCGACTTGCGCGACGCTCTAGGCGGAGAACGTCCCGCGGCTCTTTGCCGTGAGCTTACAAAACTGCATGAGGAAACGATACGCGGAACGCTGGACGAGTTATCGCATTATTATGACGATATTGAGCCGCGCGGAGAATATGTTATTGTGGTAAAAGGCGCGGAAATCACCCGCGCGGAATTTACATTGGAACAGGCGACAACGCTTGCGAAACAGCTTGTTGAGGGCGGCGAAAAACTATCGGACGCTTGTCGAGAAGCGGCGAAAACAACGGGTATTCCCAAGCGGGATATTTACGCGGCGTTGTCAAACGAAAACAATCACGATTGACGGAGGTATATTATGAAAAACATTGAAAAGCTCAAAGAGAACATTGACAAGAAAACAAGTCCTGTTGCGAAAATCGTAATCCCGATCATTTCGGCGGTTTTTGTCGTAGCTGTCGCGGTGGCATATATCTGCCTTAAAATAGCCGATGAAACACGCTATAACGAAAAGTGGAAAGACTACGACGAGTGCGGTATGCACTGATTACGGAGCGTTTTGCGAACAACGGTTGGTGGTTAAATGAAAACGGTAATTCTGCCCGACAAACGGCGGCTTACATACGAGCTTACCCGAAAATCGGTCAAGAACATCAATTTCCGCCCGAAAGAGGACGGGATAGTGTACGTTTCGGCAAGTCCGCGCGTTTCGATAAAATATATCGAGCAAGCTCTCGCCGAAAAAGCGGATTTCTTTTTTGAGGCGTTTGAAAAGCTGAAAAAGAGAGAGGAAAAAAGCAGTATAAACACAAAATCAATATGCTGGCTGGGCAAACAATATCCCGTGCGAATTATCAAAAATGCGCGGGAATGTGCTGTTATTGATGAAAACGAATGTCGTGTATTCACCACGCTTACCGATAATGCGAACTATGTGCAGGGGTTGATAATTCTGGCTTTATCGGAGCGTTTTCTGGAGCTCTGCCGCGAAATTAACACTGAAGTCCGCACGGAGCTGGAACGCGGCGGACTGAAACCGCCGCCCACCGTAATCACGATAAAGAATATGAAATCTCGGTGGGGGAGCTGTTCATACGACCGCGGACACATTTCGATAAACGGACGGCTCGCCGCTTATCCGCGCGATACGATAAAAGCCGTTTTCTGGCACGAATATGCGCACTATTGGTATCACGACCACTCGGAACGTTTTTACGATTTTCTGCGGAAAAACTATCCCGATTATTTCAAGTGGCACGAATTTTTGAAAGAATAAAGGCAACGCCGCACAACCAAAAGCTGTGCGGCGTTACCTTAATTACGGTAGTTTATTTCTTCGGTATCTCGCAAGTCGAATTTGACAAGTTCCGAACCGTCAAGGTCTGTGTTGTGCATATTCACGGCGTTTATACGGTGATTGTTATAAGTGGTGTAATAATAAATACCCTTGTCGCAGTTGCAACAGGAAGTGTAAATCGTTATCTCATACACATTGTCGCCTAGTTCGCAGCAGCCGCGCTGATTTTCAACGGAATGAAGAATGTGGAAGAATTGCGAAACACATTCTTCCTCGCTGTCGCCGCATTTCGAGTTACCGCGAACGAATGCCGCGCGTACAAAGCGCGAACGCGACGACAAGTCGCCCGGAAGTCCCACAGCGCCCATTCCTCGGCTGAACGGTTTCAGCGGATATTCCTCGCAGAACGTGTTCACGGGCTGTTTCGGCGAAAGTCCCATATACTCGGTGAGATTGGTGAGCTGTTCGGGAAATTCGGGGTTGTTCGTGAGAACGCCAATCGGGTTGTCGTACACGTTAAAGCCTTTTTTGGTGGATTCCACGACAACCGAACCGCTGTTGTCCGAAATCATCCAGTGCAGTTGGCTTATCGGGTATTTCTCGCTGAACGGCTCTCCGACAAGCGTCATTGTATCCAGAAGTTTGCGAGCCTCAGTCAAATCCGCGCAGTTTCCGAGAATATACGCGATAAATTCGTGCGGCGCGATTGCCGTTTTTCCCGCGACAGGCTCGCCGTAAAACGCGTTTCCGACAAAATTTAGTCCCGCCATTGCAAGACCTTTTTCGTTTACGCCGTCATAATACAGCGGGTAATCGCCGTCAATATGCGCCATTCCCAAAATAGCGTAATGACTGTTCAGCTTGCCCGCGTGATTGAAACCGAATCCGAAGTTTCTCGGAGTAATCACAACATTTTCGCCGTATGACATCTCATAATCGAGATTTCGCCCGAAATAAAAATCATTTTTAGTAAAAGCCGCCGCAGTACACATAATCAAAACCTCCCGATATAATAAATATTATTATCGGCAATAAACGTCAATAAATACTGTACCTCACAATATTTTTTCCATACCTATTTTCTGCACTTGAAGTCCGCATTTTTCATAGAACTTCATCGCGCTTTCGTTGCACGCCCAAACGTTCAGCGTGACGTTATAACAGCCGCTGTCTTTGGCGAATTTCAGCACATATTCGTAAAGCGTCCGCCCGACGTTCAGACCGCGCGACTTTTCATCAACGCAAAGGTCGTCAATGTAAAGCGTTGTATAGCACGGAGAATTGCGCTCATCGTGACGTTGGAAAACGCAGAAAGCGTAACCGACAACAACGCCGCCGTGTTCCGCGACAAAAATCGGTCGGTCGGGGTTTCCGATTATTTCCGCAAGCTCCGTTTCGTCATACTTTGTCGTTCCCGATTTGAACAGGTCGGGACGTCCTGCCGCGTGAACCTCCAACACCTGTGACAAAAGCTCCGAAATCCGCGGAATATCGCGCGTTTCGGCTTTTCGTATATTAAGCTCCATATTATCCTCGCCGTTATTCGGTTATATCGTATTTTTCTCCGTTTATCTCAACGCTTGTCCCCTTGAAAAGAGGCGCGGCTTTTCCGCTTTCAACCGATTTTTCCTCACCGTTGGGAAGCGTACAGTTCCAACTTTCCGTGCCGAGATTTTTAAGTCCCCAAAGCGCGGGATTTTTCTTGTTGCGAACCACTTCGCCCTCGACTTCCACATTATCGTTGAATATCCTCGCGCCGTCAAACAGCAAAACCCGCGTTTTCGCGCCGACAAGCGACAGCGGTTTTTCGTAATGGTTTCCGCACGAACAGATAAGCTTTCCGTCCTCGTCTGTCGGAACAGCGGGCAGAAAATTCTGTATACCGCACGGACAAGCCGTTATATCGCCGCGCAGACGTTTGAGCAAATCTAGCCACTGCTTTTCGATAAGCCGCTTTGACGGCTCGTTCAGACCCGTTGTAAACGAAAACTCGAATGCCTCACGGATATAATCGGGCATAATCTTCCAGAATTTGATTATATTGTTGTGAACACCGCGCACGGGGCGATTGCTGTCATCATCGGGGTTGTAAACGAAAATCGGCTCAAACCCGTAGTGCCGCCGTTCCGCCTCTTCGGTAAGGCAAACGCTTTTCAGGACCTTGCTGCCCTCCAACGGGTCGCCGCGCAGAAACAGTCTAAACAGTATTACGGCAAGCGAATAACGGTCGGTGAATTTGTCGGGGGCTTTCTCGCCGCGAACGATTTCGGGCGCCATATATCCGGGCTTTCCCGCGATACCGAGATGTTCGCCGTATGGAGCGATGTTGTCGCAGTCGCATATAAGTACGTCGCCGTCGGACGGTCTTATAAAAAAGCCGCCGTCGTTCATATCCTGATAGCTCTTGCCGCTGTTGTGCAGTTCGCGGAACGCCGCCGTTATCCTTATCGCCGAATTTACGACTGAATACAGTCCCGACAGCTTTACCCGTGCGTTGAGAATATCCGAAAACGGTTTGTAATCTTCGGGGATAAGATCCATAAGAAAGCCGAACCCCTCATCAGTTTCGGCGGTGAGCAGTCGCGGCATCAAAAACGCGCTGTTCGCCGTTTTATCCTCGCACAGCATACGCAGATTGTCGCGGAAAATTTCGGGGCGGCGCAGCTTGTTCTGAAAATACATTTTCAGCGCGTATTCCCTGCCCGCATACTCCGCGCGATAAACTATACCTTGTCCGCCTTGTCCGAGAATTTCGAGAATTTCAGCGTTTCCGCCGAGTTCCAACGGAACTTTGTCGCCAATTTTAAGCATAAGCCCTCCGTTTATCAGAATCCGCCGCCCGCGATAGAGTCGAACTTCTCCTCGGCGGAAGTTTCGGCGGCATTGCCGCACCACTCGCAAACGGTTTCATTCTCACCGTTCCAACAGGTCGTTTTGCCGCATTCGGCGCACTGGAAAAATCCCTTTGCGCCGCAGTACGGACAACTCGGATACTCGTTCGTCACATAAACGTTTCCCGAAATTTCCGTGTCGCCGAATTTCTCGCGGCTTGCGGTATGCTCGCTTACTTTAAAAGCCCAAGTTGCGTACCACGCGCTGTCCTCGCGCTGTTCGGCGCGTATACCGAAAAGCTCGTGTGACTGTTTGCATTTCGTAAGAATTACTGCTGCTTTCATACTGTTTCTCCTTATATGGTTATTTTAATTTTTTCAGTATTTTTTCCGCGTCCTCGTGACCGTTTTCGGCGGCAAGTCTGAACCACTTTTTCGCCTCTTCGGTATCTTTCGGAACGTAAACTCCCTTTAAATACATTACTGCAAGATTGTACTGTGCGATATTGAGATTTTGGTCGGCGGCTTTTTTAAACCAGCGGAACGCCTCGGCAAAGTCTTTTTCCGTGCCGCTTCCCGTATACAGACATTTTCCGTAGGAACACTGCGCTCTCGCATGACCGGTTTCGGCGGCGCGCTTGTAAAACATAGCCGCGCCCTCGGCGTCCTTTTCCGCAAGACACCGCCGCGCGCTCTGATAAAGCTCCTCGCCCTCGTCCATTGCGGATTCCGAGATAATATCGGGATCCGGGAGATTTGGAGCCTGTTTCGGATCTTCATAAATATCATCAACAAAGGCGGCTTCGGGTGTTTTCTCAATCTTTCTCCATTTACGGGCAAGCTCCGGATTTTTTTTGGTGTGAACGCCGTTTTCATAGCACAGCGCCACGATATTAGCCGCGTCCGAGCAGCCTTTTTTTGCCGCCCTGACAAAGCAGTCGAACGCCTTGTCCTCGTCAATGGCGCAAGCGATACCCTCTGCGTAAAAATACCCGACCATATATTCGGACTGGGCAACGCCGTTTTCCGCGCCGCGTATGAACCATTCCCGCGACTGCTCTACGTCCCGTATGCCCCCTCTGCCCTCCAACCTATACACTCCGACATAGTACTGCGCCTCGCCGTAATCCTGCATAGCCGCCGACTCAAACCAATAAAGCGCTTTTTCATAATCGTGGATACGGTCAAAATGTCTGCCGAGCGAATATTGCTCCGCCGCGTCCGTAACGTTCTTTTTGGATTCGGTCTCGCTTGCGGGCAGATTTTCAGGCTTTTTGAACGAGATACCGCACCCGAGTGCGGCTCCTACCGCCTCAACCGCGGCGGCGGCAATCCTGCCCTTAAGTCCTATTTCATCGCGCAATGATTTAACACACCGCGCCGCCGCCGCACATTTGACTTCAAACGGCTTTTCACGCACCGACATCAGTTTTCTTGCCGTGCCGTCATAAAGGGTAACGAAAATCAACCGCCGAACTGCTTCTTCCTTTGGAAAGAAGTCGGCAGCGAGCGCCTCTGTTCGGCGGCGGTCAAGCAGAATATCCGCGCCGAATTTTCCCGTTATATAGCACAAAATGCCCTTTATATCGCGGACAGGCTCTCCGTTTTTATTGTGGACAGTCTTGCAGTAGCCGCAATAATCCTGTTTTGAAAAATCGAACTCCCGTCCGCATCGTCCGCACTTCATTCAGTCACCCCGTTCATTACAATTATTCATCATATATTGTATCACAAAATCGCAAAAAAGTCAACTTTTATATGTCACAATCTTACATTATTCTTACAATTTCGTCAAGTCGTTGACCCGACCGGAAAAAAGTGGTATAATAAGGATATGGGGGTGGCGAAATGGACAGAATCAACGAAATTCTCAACAGTTACGGAATAATTAAGGCTATACCGTTTTCCGCCGCAGCGATGGCTTTGTATATTATATTTCGTATTGTTTATATTAAAGCCAAAAAGAAAAAACGCGAAACAATACCGACGGAAACCGCTCGCGCTTTGCTGATATGGTATTTTGTAACGCTTATCATTATAGTATGGCTTACCGATTTGCCCGATTTTCTGTTCGGGAAAATTTCGTGGCAACAATTTAAAGAATCTACGTTCTTCCGCGGGGAATTTACGGTGAACGGACGCTTCTGGAGATTTTTCCACGGTGACTTTGCGGCTTTGCGTGATTTTGAGCTTCTGGCTAACATCGCGCTGTTTATTCCTTACGGTGTTCTGCTTCCCACGGCATACCGCAAGCTGAAATGGTGGGCTGTGGACTTAATCGGACTCGGAACCACGGCAGTTGTTGAAGTGTTTCAGCCGTATCTCGGACGTTCCTGCGACATTGACGACGTTATCGGAAACACGTTCGGAACGATAATCGGCTGCGCAATTGCGAAAATTTTTATTTCGGTATATCAGGCGCAGAAAAAGGTTGAATAATATTTTGTGCATACTCTCCAAAAAGCGTTCAAAAACTTTGTGCAGAATAACGCCCTTGTAACTTCGCAGAAATGCTGTTATAATAATAGCAAAGAAATCCGAAATCGTTCGGAAATACGGACTATCATTTGGAGGTAACACTATGAATTACGGCTATTTTGATAAAAAAAACAAGGAATACGTTATCACGCGCCCCGACACTCCGTCGCCTTGGGCGAACTATCTCGGCGACCCGAATTACGGCGCGATTATTTCCAACAATGCGGCGGGTTACAGCTTTGAAAAAAGCGGCGCGAACGGACGTATTCTGCGCTACCGTTTCAACAGCACTTCAAACGACTTGCCGGGACGTTACACTTACATCAAGGACAACGAAAACGGCGACTTTTGGAGCGGTTCGTGGGCGCCCGTGTGCAAACCGCTTGACGAATACAAATCCGAATGCCGCCACGGAACGGCTTACACGGTGATTTCCTCGGAATACAAGCAAATCCGCGCGGAAACCGCTTACTATGTTCCGCTCGGCAAAACCTACGAGGTGTGGGCTTGCAAGATAACCAACCTCGACAGCAAACCCCGCCGCCTTTCGGTTTTCGGCGCGTGCGAATTTGTCAACGACAATAACTACGAACAGGACGGCGTAAATCTTCAATATACGCAATTCATTTCGCACACCTATTACAGCGATAACTTGATTACTCAACGTCAAAACGAACTTCAGGGCGGGAACACACGCTTTTTCGGATTGGCGGGCGAAAAAGCAACCTCTTACTGCGGCGACCGTGAAAAGTTCCTCGGCGTTTACCGCGGCTGGGGCAACCCTGTCGGCGTTGAACAGGGACTGAAAGGCGACCTCAACTACTGTGGAAACTCCTGCGGCGCTTTGCAGAGCGATATTGTAATCGAGCCGAACGAAACTCGCGAATTTACTTTCATTGTCGGTCAGAAAGACGAGAGCGAGGCGCGCGGTATTATTTCCCGCTACGAAAACAGCGGCGTTGTTTCTCAGGAACTCGACGAACTCAAAAACTACTGGCACGGCAAGCTGGACAATCTGCAAGTGCATACTCCCGACAGCGACTTCAACAATATGGTAAACGTATGGAACGCTTACAACTGCTTTATCACGTTCACCTGGTCACGTGCGGCGTCGTTTATTTACTGCGGTCTGCGCAACGGTTTCGGCTACCGCGACACCGTACAGGATATTCAGGGAATTATCCACCTCGCGCCCGAAATGGCAAAGGAACAGATTGTATTTATGCTCTCGGCGCAGGTTACAAACGGCGCGGGACTTCCGCTTGTCAAGTACACTCACAACGCGGGACACGAAAACACTCCCGACGACCCCGAATATGTCCGCGAAACGGGACACCCGAGTTATCGCGCCGATGACGCTTTGTGGCTCTTCCCGACCGTTGACAAGTATATCGGCGAAAGCGGCGATATCGCGTTCCTCGACGAGGAAATCTATTTCGCGGACAACGGCGAAAAAGGCACGGTTTACGAACACCTCAAACGCGCGATAGACTTTTCAATGAACAATCTCGGACTTCACGGAATGCCCGCTGGACTTCACGCCGACTGGAACGACTGTCTGCGTTTGGGCAAGAAAGGCGAAAGCACGTTTGTTGCGTTCCAGCTTGTTCTCGCAATAAAGATACTGAAAAATTACGCCGAACAAAAGAACGACACAGGATATATCAATTATCTTGACGAAATCGGCGCAAAACTCGACACGATACTCGAAAACTGCTGGAACGAGGACCGCTTTATCCGCGGTTACAAGGAGGACGGCGAGGTTATCGGCAAACGCACCGACCCCGAAGCGTCAATGTGGCTCAATCCGCAGTCGTGGGCGGTAATTTCGGGTTACGCTACCGAGGAACGGGCGACAAAGGCTCTTGACAGCGTGGAGCGCGAACTCAACACTCCGTACGGCGTAATGGTAATGTACCCGCCCTACGACAAGCACGCGTTTGACGGCGCGCTTATGCATTGTTTCAATCGCTGTATCAAGGAAAACGCGGGTATCTTCTCGCAGACGCAAGGCTGGCTTATTCTTGCCGAGGCGAAACTCGGCAGAGGCGACAACGCATATAAGTACTGGAAAGAGGCTTGCCCCGCAACTTACAACGACAAAGCGGAGCTGCGCGAAATGGAACCGTATGTGTACGGTCAGTTTGTCGAGGGCAAGGACTCGCCGTTCGCGGGCAGAGCGCACGTTCATTGGCTTACGGGAACGGCTTCAACGGTTATGGTAGGCACGGTCGAGGGCATTCTCGGACTGCGCCCGAATGCGCAAGGTCTTGTTATAGACCCGTCAATACCGTCCGATTGGCGCGAATTTACTATGGAAAAAACTTTCCGCGGAAAACGTCTGAATATTACGGTCAAGAACCCGAACGGCTCTCAGCACGGCGTAAAATCCGTATCGGTCAACGGAAAAACGCTGTCCCAGAACCTTATCACTCCCGATATACTCAATGATGTAAATGATGTAGAAGTTCTCTTATAAAAGTTTGCGTCTAAAATGACAAAACAGGCTATCGAGAAAAGTACAGATACGAGGAAACGGCTTATCGGCTAGGCTTTGTGCCTTCCGACAAGTCGTTGACGAAGTAGATGTGCCTTTTTCGACAGTCTGAAACCGCCGAAAGAAAATTCGGCGGTTATTTTGTTAAATTTTAGCGAAAAAGCCTTTACAAATTCCTTTTTTTGAGTTAAAATTATATCGAGGTGAATCAGATGGAATTTCCCGCCGAAATTAGGAATAAAATAAACGAGCTTACGGAAAGCGCGGATATACGGCTACTCAAAACCGCCGCCGCGCGATTATCCGAGAATTACCGCAGCGAAAACAACAAAGGAAAACAGGGAGCTGTTTCCGATAACGATACGCTGGCTTATGCCGCCGTGCGAATGCCCGCGACTTTCGCCGCAGTAAGCCGCGCGCTGGAACTTTCGCTTGCGGATTTTGGCGGCGAAATCAACTCGATACTTGACGTCGGCGCGGGGACGGGCGCGGGGGCAATCGCCGCCGCTCGGCTCACCGAATGTGAAAACGTAACGTGTGTTGAACGCGAAAAGAATATGCTCAGACTTGGGCAAACGTTCTGCGAATGTGCGGGAGTTCCCGCAAAGTGGATACAGTCGGACATTAACGGCGGTATAACGGAACACGCCGACCTTGTGATATGTTCCTACTGTCTGAACGAACTGCCCGAAAAATCGCGAAAAGCTGTCGTTTCGGAGCTTATCCGCGCCGCCGACAAACTGCTTATAATAGTTGAGCCTGGAACGCCGTTTTCGTTTGAATGTATGAAACAGATACGCTCGGAGCTTATCGAAAAGGGACTGAATATTGCCGCGCCGTGTCCGCACACGAGTGAATGCGGACTTCCGCAGAACGATTGGTGTCATTTCACGGCACGGGCGCAAAGGACAAAACTACATAAACTGCTGAAAAACGCCGATGTTCCTTACGAGGACGAAAAATTCTGTTTTCTGGCGGCAGCGAAAGAAAACTGTTCGCCTTGTTCGGCGAGAATTTTGCGAAAACCGCTTATTCAAAGCGGGAAAATCACGCTGTCGCTGTGCCGCGAAAACAGTATCACAACAGAAACAATTACCAAAAAGAACCCGTTATTCAAGACTGCTCGGAAATCAGAATGCGGCGGAGAATTTTCCACAACCAAAGAGGAGGTAATCCTATGAATATATTGCTTTTAAGAACAGACGAAAAACTCACCTGGGCGGAAATAAGCGGTTATACGGGCTGTCTTGACTCTGCCCGCAGAAAATCCATAGATAAAAAGAAAAACGACGGTGACAAGATAAACTCGCTATTGTCGCGACTGCTGGTAATTTCCGAAATAAAACGGCGCACGGGCTTTTCCGACCGAAAGATAAAATTCACTTTCGGACCGTTCGGAAAGCCGTATCTCAAAAACAGCAACTTGCAGTTTTCGCTTTCCCACACCAAAGGCGCGATTGTCGCCGCATTTGAGGAGGGCGAGGAAATCGGCGTTGACGTTGAACGCCGCGACCGCCGTGTAAGCGATACAATGTACAAGCGCGTTTTAAGCGAGGAGGAACGTTTCCGCGCGACTTCCGACAGCGATTTTATACGGTTTTGGGTGCAGAAAGAGGCGTTTTTAAAACGGCTCGGCGTTGGAATATCGCGCGACCTGCGCGGCGTGAATGTTCCCGACCTGCCCGACACAACCGCAATCGACTGCGGCGACCTGCTTGTCGGCATTTCAGGAAAAGGCGCGCTGGAAGCGTCCGTCACCGAAATTACTTTGGAGGAACTGCTGAACAGATACACAAAACTGCTGTGATTTCAAGACTTAATAATCAAATTTAACATCCGCGCAGTTCGGGTATTGCGCGGATGAATTATTTATTGGTTATTATCGGC
>JALEQE010000046.1 GCA_022766825.1 Oscillospiraceae bacterium
AGCGTCCGTCACCGAAATTACTTTGGAGGAACTGCTGAACAGATACACAAAACTGCTGTGATTTCAAGACTTAATAATCAAATTTAACATCCGCGCAGTTCGGGTATTGCGCGGATGAATTATTTATTGGTTATTATCGGCCAAGAAGCAAACAATTATTTGGTCAAAACGCCCAAATTTCCGAACACTATATTGAGGTCACCTCTAAAAACCTCGTTTGAGCGAAAATGTGTATAGCACACCGACTGCTTCGTCAAACCTCCTCGTAAGGCATACAGCCTTACTTCGTCGGCTTTCCTAGCATTCGGTGCACTCTACCCATTTTCCCTTTTCAAACCGGTTTTTAGAGGTTCCCTTAAGAAAACTATCATCAGGAAACTTTAATTTACATTAAGGGAATGTCAAGCTACACGAAGGCAAGGGGTTATTTATACCGACACCACCAAAACCGAGAACTCGATGCGCTTCATCAAGCTTTAGAGGTGACCTTTATATACTCACCCATAAGTCACCGGCTTTACCAACAGTAATCATCGTAATACCAATCGTCATAACTAAAATCATCATAGTACCAATCGTCATAATCGTCATCATACCAATCATCACCGAAATAGTAGTTTTCCCAATCGTCGTAATTATCGTAGTCGTTGTCGTTGTCAAAAAGCCAGCTGTCAAATTCGTTCCAATAGTTGTCCCAGTCCTCGTCGCTCCAGTCGTCGATGTAGCTGTAATCGTCGTCGGGATAGTAATAATCTGGCTCAGAATAGGAAGGGACGGTGTAATCCGGCTCAGAATAGGAAGGTATGGTGTAATCCGGCTCGGAATATGACGGAACGGTGTAATCGGGTACCGAATAGTTCGGCTCAGAGTAGGGTGGAGTCGAAGCGCTTGAGGAGTGGGGAACAGTTGAACTTGGCGTAGATGGGGTTGAGTTGTAGCCGGAGGGTATTGTCGAGGAATAATCAAGCCCCGAGAAATCCGAGCCGTACTGATTTCCGCCAAAGTACGAGTTAAAGCTGTAAAGCGTTCCGGAGGCAACAGGAAGCTGCGCGGAAATAGCGTCGCGGGTGTGGTCTTTGGAGATTTGCGCGTCGGTTATGTTGAAATAGTCGTAGTAATAGGTTGTCGGGGGATTTCCGACAGGGTCGTCCCACGTCACGTCCATACAGTAATATTCACCGCCGAGCTGAAGCAAATTCCAAGCGTGTGCCTCCCCCGCATAGCCGACAATGTAAGCTGCAGGAATTCCCAGCTTTTGCATACAATATTGGAACGCGTGAGCATATCCCGCGCAGACAGTCTGACCGTTTACAATCGCGCTGTAAGCACTCTGATTATACTGGCTTCCGTTAACATATTGAATGGTATTTGTGAGGTAATCGTGAACGAGCTTGACCTTCTCCGCGTCATCGGGAAGCGATGAGGCAAGCTTAATCAAAGGTGCAATAGCTTTTTCAAAGTTTTGCTGCGACTGCTCGAGATTATTTGCGGTTCCGTTGAAATAAACCGTAAGCGACGTGACAATCCCGCTTCCGTTTATATAATAGTAAAGCGAGCTGTCAACCCAGAAAAGCTCGGGGTGGTCGTAATAAACGCTGTAAACTATGTTCGCGATATCCGAGGATTTTACGGAAACGCTCATATTTATCGTCTGCACGCCGTTATAGAGCGCGGAGTAAATTTGGTCGTATGCCTGCTTATATGTACCCGAAAGCAGATTTCTGTAAAAATAGAAGTCATTGGATAGGGTGTTTCCGTTTACATCAACACCACGGATTTGCCGAACGGGAGTTCTACGGCGGGTGATTTGCCTGTTGGGGTCGGGGTCTTGCTTTGCGGTAATAGAAATTTCCTGCAAGCCCGTTCCGTATGAAAGCTCCGTTTTTTTAACAAACGAAGAATCCTCTTTGCTTGAACTGTCAACCGTAACCTTCGGATAATCCGAAACATCTGACGAGCAGCCCGCCAGCATAACTGCCGCAGCGGCTGCCGCCAAAAATGCTTTTATTTTCATACAAAACTGTCCTTTCTGCACAAAATTTCTCACTTTTCGTCTTTATTATACAACAATTCGCCCAAATTGTCATCACCTTTTAGGGTGTTTTATTAGCCCTAATTAAAATAATCGGCAAGCTCGATGAATGTTTTATCCTGCTCCGTTCAATAAACTTTCATCTTGTTACACCGAGTCCCGGGACTTTGTTGGACTTTGTGGATATTGTAGCACTTTTCAGGGGATTTGTATAGCCGTGGGATTAGCCGGGGGATACGAAGAAAATATAAATAGAAAATCGTCGCCCGCTCTGATGAACGGACAGCGATTTTTTGTTTCGGATTTGAAAATGAGATTTCAAGGCTTGTGGGAACGCTCGTATTGATTGTCTTGTACTGTGTCCCCTCAAAGCCACGCCGGCCGGTGGACTTTGTGCCTGTTGTCTTTAAAAATATAAGGTCTGCCGCAACATCGCGCCAACTCTTTTCGGAGCCGCCGACATAGGCGTTCAGTTCGGTCGGAGCAGTGGGTCTTGGCGGTTTTGAACTGCCACCCGAAGAGCCGCCCGAGGACTTCTTTGTAACACTAATTGTTTGTGCTTTGAGTAATTAAGAAAACGCTGATTAAAACAAAATTGCCTCGTTCAAACGAGCATACTCACGCGGCTGACTTTGTTACGCTTCGCTTTAATCAGCGTGTCCTTAAGTATGTTGACAAATATTACTGTCTTATCCGCCGAAATAGCCGAGGAAATTAAAGCCTGTAGGGAACGGAATGGTAAACATATAAATTGTAGCGAAAAGAAATCCGGCAATCGCAACATATGTAACAATAAATCTGTTGGGCAGCCTGCGGAACGTGCCGACAATACCGAGCATAAACAGAACCACAGAGTAGATAACCGTAACAAGGTTGAATGTGTCGCCCTTTTGGTTATCAGCCTGACCCTCTGCGAGAATAGCTTCACTTTCGGCAATAACCGCTCTTGCGTCATCGTAGTAGCTGTTCACAAATTCTTCATCGCTGAAGGGACTTGTTGTTGCCAGCGGCTCGTTCATAACCCAGTCGATAATTTCTTCTGCCTCAAATTCAAAGCTGTAGCCTATTTTTTCAGCCATTTTCTCGGTGAGATTATCACAGCAGATAAACTTAATCTTGTATGCATTTTCGCTCATCTTGTCCTCGTCGCCCGTTGAGCTTGCGTACAGAATTTCAACTTGATAATCGCTGATAAGATTCCACACCTGCATATCCTGCATAAGCGACTGCGAAGCCTCATTCCAGCGTGCGTTTCCGTCTGCGGCGAGGTTGTTGCTCTTTGTGTAGTTGGTTGACATATTGCCGCCGTGCAGCGAGCCAATCCACGAAGCCCATGCGGTTGCAAGCGCTGTAATGCCCAAAAATATCGCTATGATTATTTCAAGGATGTCCTCCTTGCTGCGCTTGGTTTTTTCGGGCGCAGTGCTGTTGTTTTCTTCCGTGATAACATTGTCTGACATAATTATTCCCTCCTGATGTCGCAAAAACCAATTCCTGCCGTTTAAGGCAGGAATTTCAGCGTTAATTGAATTAGCCGTTAACCCACGGAGTGCCGTCCTTCTTGGTGAACTTGCCGGTCGCTACCTGAATGATGTCATGTATGTAGCCGATACCAAAGCAGCCTGCGGTAAGCAACCACAGAATGCCTGTGCCGATTTTTCCCGCCATAAATCTGTGTACTCCTAATTCGCCAACAAAAATAGTAATGATGAGTGCCTGTGTTTTTTCCATAATAGAATACCTCCAAAAAAATATAAAAATATGCTTCGGTAACCCGCTGTTATGAGTATATCATATTTTGTATGCCTTGTCAACACCTTTCAGGGTGAAATGATACCCCAAAATTTAATTTTTATCATTTTCTAAGCAATACCGCACAAACCATTGAAAACAAGCGAGAAATATGGTATAATGAGCAAGACGGGTTGACAATCTGCCCGACAAATCGGAATTTGAAGGAGAGGTGTATCTTATGTGGTTTTGGTGGTTTATGTTTGTTTGTAATTTACTGACTCCAGTCCTTATGATAGTTTGCGGAAAAATGATGTGGAAACATACTCCTAAAAATATCAATGGAATAATT
>JALEQE010000201.1 GCA_022766825.1 Oscillospiraceae bacterium
GGTCCGAAATTTGTTTATTGATGATAAAGCATATCGGTCACCCGATTTTACCTCGATTGGGGAAATGTTGTGTTTATTCGTAATTTTACTTTTCGCAATCAGAAAGTCTATTTCCATACGGTCCGCAGCGTTTTCGCGCGAACTTTTGGAAAAGAAATACAGTTTGTGACCCGCAGCAGTGAGCATTTGAGCAACGATATTTTCCATTATCATACCGTTGTTCACGGACAGTTTATCAAACAGTAACTTTTTGTAAATTTCCTCCGCCACAATCCCATTCTCGTCAAACGCGTGACTTATAAGCAAGCCTGTATCCGCCATATAACATTTAACGGTTTTACGATCCATATTCAGTTTTAATCCTATATTAGGCTCAGTGGAGTTGTAACAGTTGTTTACAATCATGGCGTCCTCAAGCCAATTAAACGGCTGTTTATACCTTCGCATACTCGCTCCCGACTTTATGTCACTTAGCCTGAATTTCTTCTCGTGTTTGGAAAGCTGCGCGGGTATTTCATCAAAAATAGCTTCAACTTCAAGTTCCCTACCCTTGGAGAGTTTCATTATATCCTGACGATAAAGGTTAAGAATACCGCGCTTTACTTTATCAAGAGCTTCAAAATCCCTAGTCCGCGCAAATAAGTCAACAGCTTGCGGCATACCGCCCACTATCATATACTGTCGGAAATAATCCATTGCCTTTCGGTGAAATAACTGTCCCATAGGTTTTTTCTTTTCAAAGCAATCTCTCATATACGGAACCAGTGTTTCGTCGCCCAATGCCCAAAGGAACTCCTTAAAATCCATAGGATACATATAAATATGCATTTCCTCGGACGGTATAACAATATCCTTGACGTTCTTTTTTATCGACATCAGCGAACCGGTTTCAATGAAATCATATCGGCCGTCAGCCACAAGGTATTTTATCGCTCCCCTTGCCTTTGGAAACATCTGTACCTCGTCAAAAATGAACAGTGTTTTGCCTTTATACAGCTTAGTCTTGTAGTACGCGGAGAGATACATAAAAAGACTGTCCAAATCATCAAGATAGTTTTCAAACAAGCTTGTCACCTCATTAGGCGCGCGGTTGAAATCTATAAGTATATAAGACTTGTAATTTTCCTTGGCGAATTTCTCCGCAATGTAGCTTTTGCCGACACGTCTTGCTCCGTCAATAAGCAACGCGGTTTTTTCGGGGATGTTCTTCCACTCCAACATTTTGTCATACATTTTACGTTTCATTTCAAATCTCCTTCGCACTAAAACAAGATCAATTTAATATCTTTTTTGCATTATTTCAAGATTATTGCAAGAGCATATTTGCACAAATTCAAGAATAACTAGTTGAAATTTGTAATTTTTCACTTGTGATACGGTATCATCAGTATTTTTTCGGTGCGAATTAGAGCCTGTTGAAAAAATATCCAACAGGCTCTTTTTTCATATAAATAGACAAATACATTTATTCATTTACAATTCGGGGAAAACGCTAATAACAAACTTTTGTTTGTTGAATGTATTTTATTACAGAAATTCAGGCGGTTGTCAACAGATATATATCCGTAAAACGACACACTAAACCTGTTTTTCGGAAAAAGCGGGCTGGATTTGTCTGCCGTCCAAAGCAGCGAGTATTGTCTGCGGTATTTTTTGAAAATCCGCCACAAGCGAAAACGGCTTACTCAAATAATCGTCCTGATAAATCGGAACAAAATAGAAGTTTTTGTAGTTGCGGAGTATTCCGATATTCTTCGCCGCACCCGCAAGAGCGTCATTTGTTGACACTGCTATCACAACGGGGTGCTGATTACGCAAGTGACTTTTTACCGCCATACATACGGGGCTGTCAACAATCCCCAAAGCGAGTTTCGCAAGCGTGTTCCCCGTGCAGGGTGCGACGACAAGCACATCAAACATTTTTTTCGGTCCTATCGGCTCTGTGGTCGTTATATCGTGGAGAACGGTTCTGCCCGTTATCTCGTAAAGCCGCGCGGCGTGCTGCTGTGCCGTACCGAACCGCGTATCAAGAGAATACGCGTTCTGCGACATAATCGGAGTGACCTCGCAGCCGAGCGACACAAGTTTTTCTACCGACTCAAACGCTTTCGTAAATGTGCAGAACGACCCGCACACCGCAAATCCCACACGAAGCCCCGAGAGCTTCTCTATATCATTCATACTCATCATTCCTTTCGTTTTCGGATTATTTCTTCAATTGTATCCGCGATAAACTCGCCCGCCGCTTTCGGAGAGTATTTTCCCGGCAGACCGCCCGCGTAAATGTATCTGATACCGCAATGTTCCGCCAAAACTTTGCCCGGTTGTTCGGGTAATGACGCAAGCTCTTGATAAACGGCGTCAAGGCGCATTTTGGAGAACATATTCTCATCAAATATCGGCGCGGGTATTGTATTCACAATGTAATCGAACTTTGAAATCACGTTTGATAATTCTTCAATCGGAATTGCGGAATATCCGTTCAAAATGAATTGCTCACGCTTTGCGGAATTACGCGCGGCTATTGTAACCTCACTTCCGCAAACTCTCAAACGCTCCGCTAAAAATCCCGCAATTCGTCCGCTCCCCGTGATAAGCGTTTCTGAACCGAGCAACGCCCCGTCCGTGCTTTGCGAAAGCAGACACAACGCCGATTCGGCGGTAAGCGCGGCATTTCGTAACGTAAGTGTTTCACAAGCGAAATAGTTCACGCACTCGCAGTTTATGTCGCGGCAAAACTCCGACAGCGCGGGATTTTCCCCTCCTGCAAGAACAATCGTGTGCTCGTCCGCGAACCCACCGATAACCTGAAAAAGTTCGTCAAACGTCAACGGAGAATGTTCGTTCGGTGCGAAAATCGTTTTGCCGTCTTTGGATAACGGCAGAGGGAGAATAATTACATCAAACGCTCCGCCGCTCGCCGAAAACTTTCCGCCAAACCGTGATATATCGTGATTTTCGGACAGCTTTTCCGCTGTGTATTCCATTCGCTTATCGCCGCCGATAAATAAAATTTTCATAACCGAACCTCCGATGATTTCGTTATTCCATTATATGCCGAATTTGATTTTCGGTTAAACTACCGTATTTGGCTACTGTATTTTCTTGACAACATTTAAATATTATGTTATAATTTATATATAATAAGTAATATAGGAGGGAATTTATGGATTCAACGCTGATAATCATTTCGTTTGTTATACTATGCTGTGTCTTCGGAAGTAAAATATCGCACAAATTCGGCTTGCCAACGCTGTTGCTTTTCATTCTGCTAGGTATGCTGTTCGGCTCGGACGGAATTTTCAAAATCCCGTTTGATAATTACATATTCGCGCAGAACATTTCAACCGCCGCGCTGATAATCATAATATTTTACGGCGGTTTCGGGACGAAATGGAACAAAGCGAAAAAAGCGGCGGGACGTTCGATTTTGCTTTCCTCTGTCGGAACTATCCTCACCGCGCTGATTGTCGGCGTATTCTGCAAATTTGTTCTCGGATTCAAAAACGCGGAGGGATTTTTGCTTGGCGCGGTTATAAGCTCCACAGACGCGGCGTCGGTTTTCGCGATACTGAGGAGCAAAAAGCTCAATCTGAAATATAACTCCGCGCCGATTTTGGAACTTGAAAGCGGTAGTAACGACCCATTCGCATATATGCTGACATTTATTATTCTGTCGCTTATGCGCGGCGGCGAACAGTCCGAAAACTTTTTCCTCATTTTCGCAAAACAGCTTGGTTTCGGTGTGGTATTCGGCGGACTGTTTGCGTTTCTCGGGATATTCGCTCTGTGGCATATCAAGTTTGACGAATCGGGCTTTGACGCGATTTTCGTTTGCACTATTGCGATCTTATCCTACGCAATTCCCTCCTCAATCGGCGGAAACGGATACCTTTCCGCTTATATCACAGGTATCGCAATGGGGAACGCCGAAATCCGCGGTAAAAAAGCACTTGTGAATTTCTTTGACGGAATTACAGGCATAACGCAGATACTGCTGTTCTTTATGCTCGGTCTGCTTTGTTTTCCGTCGCAAATGGCGCACACAATTCTCCCCGCCGCACTTATTGCGCTTTTCCTCACCTTCATCGCAAGACCGCTCGTTGTATTTGCGCTTATGAAACCCTTCAAAGCACCGCTAAATCAGATTGCGCTGTTGTCGTTTGCGGGTATACGAGGCGCGTCGTCGATAGTATTTGCGATTATGGTTACGGCAGATGAGGCGTACACCAAAAATGATATTTTCCACATTGTATTTCTGATAGTGCTTATTTCAATTTCCTTGCAAGGCAGTCTTTTGCCACTATTAGCCCGAAAAACAAAGATGATAGACGAGGGCGAGAATGTTATGAAAACGTTCAACGACTATTCGGACGAAAACGCCGTTCAGTTTATCCGCATAAGCATTGACGAAAACAGCAATTGGGCGAGCAAGGAAATAAAGGAACTTCCGCTCCCGCACGGCTTGCTTATCGCAATTATCAAACGTGACGAGGAACGCATTATTCCACACGGGGATACGGTTATTTCGGCAGGCGATGAACTTGTATTAAGCGGCGTCGGGGTAAACGACGATAAGAATGACATTTTCAAAGAAATGACAGTTGACAGCGAGCTTGTCGGCAAGAGTATTTCGGAGCTGAATTTGCCACACGGAGAACTTATCGTAATGATAAAGCGCGGGAGCGAGATACTAGTTCCCAACGGTCAGCTTGAACTGACGGAAGACGACGTGCTTGTAAAAACCGTTTGCCACAAACAAGCAGAAACAATCGCATAGCACAAATTGTGTAATTGCAATTAAAATGCAAATAATATAATAAAGAACTTGATTTTTTATTGCAAGTGTGCTATAATAATGAAAAATAGTGGGCATAAGCCCACTAATTTTCAATATAGAGGTGGAACATTTTGGAAATTAAACGTGACAAATACTTGAACGACTTGATTAACCGTATGCACAACGGCTTGATAAAGGTTGTTACCGGAATACGGAGAAGTGGAAAATCATATCTGTTATTCAATATATTCAAGAAATACCTTATTGAAAATAGTGTGCCCGAATCCCACATTATTTCAATAGAACTTGACCAACGAAAAAACAGAGAATACCGTAACCCCGACAAAATTCTTGATTATATCGAGTCAATGATAACGGACAACGAACAATATTATATTCTGCTTGATGAAGTTCAGATGCTGACAGATTTTGAAGAGGTGCTTAATTCACTTCTTCATATAAGCAATGCCGATGTTTATGTCACGGGCAATAATTCAAAGTTTTTATCAAAAGATATTATCACGGAATTTCGTGGAAGAGGGGACGAAGTTCACATTTATCCTCTTACATTCAAAGAATTTATTCAAGTATGTGATAACGATGTTTACCGCGGTTGGGCGGATTATGTAACATACGGCGGCTTACCGCTTGTTGTCACAATGAAAACCGAACAGCAGAAAATACAATATCTCACAAATTTATTTGAGGAAACCTATATAAAAGACATCAAAGAACGCAATCACATTGAAAAAATTCAAGAGCTTAACGATTTAATAAACGTTCTTGCGTCATCGATAGGTTTGCTTACAAATCCGTCAAAAATCCAATCCACATTCAAAAGCGTTCTTAAATCCGATATATCTCTAAATACAATAATACAATACATCGAATATCTTGAAGACGCTTTTCTGATAAACGAAGTCAACAGATATGACGTGAAAGGCAGAAAATATATCGGCACTCCCTTGAAATACTATTTTGAGGATGTCGGATTAAGAAACGCCCGACTCGGTTTCAGACAAACCGAAGAAACACATCTTATGGAGAATGTCATTTACAACGAACTCCGTGCCCGCGGTTTCACGGTTGATGTCGGTGTTGTACACGTTCGTGAAAAAAAAGATAACGGAATAAGAGAACACAATAACTTAGAAGTTGATTTTATCGCCTCTTTGGGAAGCAGAAAATACTATATACAATCCGCTTTCGGAATACCCGATTCCGAAAAAGAAAAGCAGGAAAAAGCCTCTTTACTTCGCATAAACGATTCATTCAAGAAAATCGTTATTGTAAAAGATGTAATAAACGTACAACACGATGAAAACGGAATAACCACTATTAACTTGTTTGACTTTCTGCTTAATGATAACAGTCTTGAATTTTGAGGACTATATCCATAATATGATAAAAACGACTTATAAAACAGCATAGCAAAAACGCCCGAACGTAAAACCATTCGGGCGTTACTTATATGAAATCAGTTGCTATTACAGGAAATACTCAACGCCGCTCTTGAACAGCAATTGATCCTTGTTTCCGTCAACGTTTTTCGCAACGCTGTCGGTAAGACGTTCGGTGTGTCCCATTTTTCCGAGAACACGTCCGTCGGGTGAAATTATGCCCTCAACCGCACACATCGAACCGTTCGGATTGAACCGGGTATCCATTGTGGGATTGCCTTTAAGGTCAACATACTGAGTGAGTATCTGTCCGTTGTCAATCAGCTTGCGAAGCACTTCCCCGCTTGCTACAAATCTTCCCTCGCCGTGAGAAATCGGTATCGCGTGTACATCGCCGACCTTGCAGTTCGCAAGCCACGGCGACTTGTTCGTGCAGATTTTCGTATAAACAAGCTGTGACTGGTGACGTCCGATTTCGTTGTAAGTAAGCGTCGGGCTTTCCTCGGTAAGCGGTACGATATGACCGAACGGAACAAGTCCGAGTTTGATAAGCGCCTGGAAACCGTTACAGATACCAATCATCAGACCGTCGCGCTTGTAAAGCATATTCTCCACACCGTCCGCGATTTTCGGATTACGGAAGAACGCGTTGATGAACTTTGCCGAACCCTCGGGTTCATCACCGCCGCTGAAACCGCCGGGGATAGCGATTATCTGCGAATTGTCAACGAGCTTTGCGAACTCGTTCACGCTGTCCTCAATATCCGCCGCGGAAAGGTTCTTGATAACGAAAATATCGCTCTTTGCGCCGTAATCCTCAAACGCGCGAGCCATATCATATTCGCAGTTCGTGCCGGGGAATACGGGAATAAGAACACGCGGCGATGCGATTTTCGGTGACGTGTGATTTAACAGCAGTTCACAACCGCCGTTGTATTCAACCTTTTCGGGTGCGGGAACATAGCTTGTTTTCTGCTTGAATATCGGTTCGAGAACATCGTCCCACTTCTCTTCAAGGCTTGCAATATCCAGCTTTGTATTTCCGCAGATAATTTCATATTCGGGAATTGTTTCACCGATTATTCTTACGCCGTCAGGAACATCTTCGCCGTCAAGTTCAAGAACAAACGCGCCGTAAACGGGAGTGAACAGTTCCTCGTCCGTGAGATTTTCCAGCTTTGCGCCGATACGGTTGCCCAAACTCATCTTGAAAATACCTTCGGCAACACCGCCGTTTGTAATCGTCCAGACGGAAATCGCTTTCTTTTCCTTGATAAGCTTTTCAACCAGCGCGAATGTTTTCTTAACGCTGTCAGCGTCGGGAAGTCCGTTCTGATTGTATGAGGGCGCGATATAACCCAGTTTGCTGTACGGGCATTTGAACTCCGCCGAAATGATATTGTCCGTTTTGGCGGTCGATACCGCGAACGAAACCAAAGTCGGAGGAACGTCAATAAGCTTACCGTCAGCCTCTCCGAACGTTCCGCTCATAGAGTCCTTGCCGCCTATCGCGCCGCAGCCCATATCTATCTGCGCCTTGTACGCGCCGAGCAGAGCCGCAAACGGCTTGCCCCAACGTTCGGGCTTGCCGAGCGTTCTCTCAAAATATTCTTGGAACGTCAGCCAGCACTTTTCATAAGTGCCGCCCGCCGCAACTACTTTCGCAATACTCTCCACAACGGCGCAGTAAGCTCCGTGATACGGTGACTGCTCCGATACTTTCGGGTCAAAGCCCCAGCCCATAATTGACGCGGTTGTGGTTTTTCCGCCGAGTACGGGCAACTTCGCCGCCATTGCTTGAACGGGCGTCTGCTGTGTACGTCCCGAGAACGGCATAAGAACCGTGTTCGCGCCGATTGTGCTGTCGAAACGCTGAACAAGTCCTCTTTGAGAGCATACGTTCAGATCGGTTACAAGAGAAGTCCAGCCGTCAACGGTATTCTGTCTGCCTGTCGAATAGCTTACGTGAACTTCGGGAACATAAACGTTCGTGTGCTTTTCCGCTCCGTTTGAATTAAGGAACTCGCGGGAAATGTCAACGATTGTCTTGCCGTTCCACGTCATTTTAAGGCGAGGCTCCGCCTTTACAACCGCAACGGGAGTGCTTTCAAGGTTTTCGTCGGAAGCAAGCGCGCGGAATTTGTCCGCGTCCTCGGGCGCAACAACAACCGCCATTCTTTCCTGTGATTCGGAAATCGCAAGCTCCGTGCCGTCAAGACCGTCATATTTCTTCGGTACTTTATCAAGATTTATTTCAAGACCGTCCGCAAGCTCGCCTATCGCGACGGAAACACCGCCCGCGCCGAAATCGTTGCAGCGTTTAATAAGTTTGGTTGCCTCGGGATTGCGGAACAGTCTTTGCAGTTTGCGTTCTTCGGGCGCGTTACCTTTCTGAACCTCCGCTCCGCAGGTATCAAGCGACTGTACGCTGTGCGCCTTTGAAGAACCTGTCGCACCGCCGCAACCGTCACGTCCCGTGCGGCCGCCAAGCAGGATAATTATATCGCCGGGCGCGGGACGTTCGCGACGAACATTCTCCGCGGGAGCCGCTCCCACAACTGCGCCTATTTCCATACGCTTTGCCATATATCCGGGGTGATATACTTCCGCAACGTGACCTGTCGCTAGACCAATCTGGTTGCCGTAGGAAGAATATCCCGCAGCCGCCGTTGTGGTAATCTTGCGCGGCGGGAGTTTTCCTTCAAGCGTCTGCTCAACGGGGAGCAACGGGTCGGAAGCGCCCGTAACACGCATTGCTTGATATACATAGGAACGTCCCGAAAGCGGGTCGCGAATTGCGCCGCCGAGACACGTTGCCGCGCCGCCGAACGGTTCGATTTCGGTCGGGTGGTTGTGCGTTTCGTTCTTGAACATCAACAGCCACTCTTCGTCCTTGCCGTCAACGTCAACGGTTATTTTTACGGAACAAGCGTTGATTTCCTCGCTCTCGTCAAGGTCTTTCAGCAGACCGTCTTTTTTAAGTTTCTTTGCCGCCAATGTCGCAATATCCATAAGGCAAATCGGCTTGTTTCCGCGTCCGAGTTCGGCTCTGTCCGCGCGGTATTCGGCGTAAGTATTCTCGATATACGGCGTTTTTATCTCTGCTCTGTCGATTATCGTTCCGAACGTAGTGTGACGGCAGTGGTCGCTCCAATAGGTATCTATCATACGGATTTCCGTGATAGTCGGGTCGCGGTGTTCGCCCTTGAAATAGTCCTGACAAAACTTTATATCGCCGTTATCCATCGCAAGACCGTACTGTGTAACAAATTGAGCAAGTTCCTCGTCGGTTTTGCTGATAAAACCGTCAAGCGTTTCAACTTCGGTGGGAATATTATAGCTTACTTTCAGCGTATCTTTCTTTTCAAAGCCGCATTCGCGCGCCTCAACCGCGTTTATCAGATAGTGCTTGATACGGTTGAACTCATCATCGGTAATATCGCCCTTTAAAACGTAGATTTTCGCGTACTTCACATCGGGGCGGTCGCCCTTGCACAACATCTGAATACATTGCGCCGCGGAATCGGCTCTCTGGTCGAACTGTCCCGGCAGAAACTCAACCGCAAACATACGTTCGTCCTCGCCGACAGAGGGCAAATCGAAATACACATCGTCAACGGGCGGTTCGCTGAACACGGTGGGAACAGCTTTCTTGAAATTCTCCTCCGACAGTCCCTCAACGTCATAGCGGTTGATAATCCGCACGTTCTTCACGGATTTTATTCCGAGAGCCGTGTTGAGGTCAGCCAACGTCGCTCCGCCGTCAACGGCAAAGAGCCTTTTCTTCTCCACATAAATACGATAAACCATTTTCTTTCCTCCGAAGTTTTATTGTCTTCCCTGTTAAAGGCAGGCATATTTTTCTTCTTTTATTATAGCACATTTTTTGTCAAATGACAACCCCTATACAATATCCGTCGCGATATTCCGTAATTTTTATATCCACAAGAGTGTGCCTTGGCAAATCCACACCGTATATTCTTACAGGAATATAACTCTCCGTAAATCCGTGCGAATATTCCCTCGACTGCGGTTTTTCGACAAGCAGGGTGTGTTCCGTGCCGATTTGCGTTTCGTAGAACGCGAGTTCTAGTTCCTTTGCCGCCGCGGTCAACAGCTGAACGCGTTCGCTCTTGATACTCGGGTGAACCTGTTCCATTTCCGCCGCGACTGTCCCTTTTCTCATTGAATACGGGAAAACGTGTATTTTCGCGAAACCGATTTCCCGCGCGAAATCCACGCTTTGTATAAATTCCTCGTCCGTTTCGCCCGGAAAACCGACAATAATATCGGTCGTTATCGCGCAAGTCGGAAACGCTTTCCGCAAGCCTTCAACAACGTGCTTGTATTGTTTCGCGTCATACTTACGGTTCATACGTTTCAGCACCGTATCGCTGCCCGATTGCAGCGACAAGTGAAAATGCGGACAAAGCCCTTTGACCTCGCTGAATTTCGCTATTTCATCATCTGTTATCATCTCGGGTTCAAGCGAACTCAAACGTATCCTTTCAACGCCCGACTTTTCAACGGCTTTCAGCGCGTCGGACAGCCTAAGTCCCAGATCCTGACCGTAACAGCCGAGATTTATCCCCGTCAGAACAATTTCGTGATGTCCGTCCGCAACGCATTGCGCCGCCTGTTCGGTTATTTTCTCCAACGGCAGAGAACGCACACGCCCGCGCGCCGTCGGAATTATGCAGTAGGAACAGAAACGGTCGCAGCCGTCCTCGATTTTCAGAAACGCGCGGGTTCTGTCCTCGTCGGGAACAGCGCTTTCAACGTCATATTCTCGTGTTAGCGGCTTGATTTTCACCGTTTTAATACGGTTTTCCATATATTCGGCGACAAGCGCGGGAAGTTTGCTTTTGTCGGCATTGCCCGTCACAATATCCGCGCCGAATTTCAACCCCGCCTCTTCGGGATAGCTTTGCGGAAAACAACCGCAAAGCACCGTCACGCAGTTCGGGCTTTCGCGCTTGCATTTTGAAAGCATGTGCCGCGCCTTTGTAACAGCCGTGCTTGTTACGGCGCATGAATTGACGATATAAATATCCGCTTTTCCGTCGCCCGCGTTTGTGTAACCGTTTTCGTCAAAACTCTTTTCAATCGCCGCGCTTTCGCAGTAATTCAGCTTACAGCCTAAAGTAATAACTTTATAAGTCATTTTGTTTCGTGTCACCTCTTGTCAAATTGTAATATCAATCAAAAATATACTTTTAGTATATTCATCGTTATGTACTATCCGTAATATTGTCATCACAATATACTTTATGTCGAATAATATCAGTTTTTCAGTAGTTTTCCCTTTTCAGCTCGATTATTACAAGCTCCGGAGGATTGTTGATCTTGGGATATATTGTGCTGTTACCAAGTGAACGGCTAACTACCATTTTTGTATTATTTTCCGAATATATACCCTCGGTATATTTCGGAAACCACCCCTGATGTACTGCATACAGTCCTCTGTGGGTAAACGGAATACGAACTTGCCCACCGTGCGCGTGACCTGTCAGAGCCAATGATACGTTATGTTTCGCGTAAACGTCAAACAGCTCGGGGCGGTGCGACAGCAAAATCGTGAAACCATCGCTTTCCAGCATTGACAACCGCTCGTCTGTGCTTTCCTCGGTGGATTTCGTTCGGAAAAAAGTCGGGTCGGAAAGCCCGATAACCGTAATCTTCTCCCCGCCTTTGGTTATCGAAACAAGCTCGTCGTTAAGAACGCGCGCCCCGAGCCGCTCCAAATGCGGCTTTATCTCGGAATAATAGTCGGCGAAACGCTGTTCGTGATTTCCGCTGACATAATAGCACGGCGCGATTTCCGCCGCCTGTTTCAGAAACGAATACGCGTTTTCGCGCTTTTGAGTGGTGAACAGATCGCCCGTAATAGCAATCATATCGGGCTTTGCTTCACGAATTGCCGACATAAGCCCGCTTTGATTTTTTCCGAAACACGCGTTATGCAGATCGGACACCTGCACTATCTTAAACCCGTCAAAGCTTTCGGGCAGTTCGCCGTATTGTATCGTATACTCTGAAACGGTTACCCTGAAATTATCCCAAACGACCAATCCGACTGCCGCCGCTCCGATAATAAGCGGTATGAAAATCCGCTTTTTCTTTTTCATAGATAAACTCATCTCCGATTGGACAATATGTCGAAAAACGCATTAAATTTTTGTGCAATATTAACAAGCAGATATACCCCCACTCTTATATTATACTTTAAAATTACGAATTTTGCAATAAGCTATTGACTATTTTCCAAATTATTGCTATATTATTTTTAGGCAACACCGCATAATTATTGTCGTTCGATTGCGAAGTCAGATTAATAGCGCGTTCGCCTTTTGTGCGGCGCGTCCTGCGCCGCTTGGGCGAACGCCTTCCGACTTCGTGTCGGCGGCAGATTGTACAAATTGAGCGCAGACGGGCTGACGCAACGTTTTCCGCCAAAGGCGGATAATGAGGTCAAGCGAAATTTGTGCACGCATTATGCGCTTCGCGCAAAACGCTATGGCGGAAAATATGCAAGCAAGCGCGAGACGACGGTAACGTCGTCTGAGCAAAGGCGTTAGCCGTTAATTGTGCGGTGTTGCCTTAGGAGAAGGTATTCTCCAAAAAAGAAAGGCGGCGATATTATGGCAGAATATAAAATAAAACTTAATTCCATTGCGGACGTGAAAGAGTTTACGGCAATTGCGAACAGCCGCTCGTTTGATATTGACCTTATCTCGGGCAGATACGCCGTAGACGCAAAATCAATAATGGGCATTTTCAGCCTGGACCTCACAAAAACACTCACGCTCGCTATTCACGGCAGTGACGATGAATGCAAAGAATTCATAGAAGACGCGAAGAAATTTATAACAGAATAACCAAAAATTTCAAATTTCTTCAAAATACTTGAATTTTCCCCTTGACAAATACCTTGAGTTATGGTAAATTATAAGTAGCAAAAAATATTGGTTTTCCAATTATTGAAAGGAAGTATTGTTATGACAACTGCAAAGATCCGTATAAACACTATTGAGGACGTAAAGCATTTTGTTGCTATCGTTACGGGCGTTGATTATGATGTTGATATCGTAAGCGGCAGATACGCTATCGACGCTAAGTCGATTATGGGTATATTCAGCCTTGACCTTTCCAAGGACCTGGAGCTGAGAATCCACAGCGACGACTGCGGCGAGTTCCTCGATGAGATCAAGGATTTTATCGTTGAGTAATACTTAACAAAACAATTCGTTCACAAAGCAATGCCGCCTCCGAAGCAATTCGGAGGCGGTTTTTGTTATACCGAAAACGTCCGTCCGACAATTCCCTCAAACTGCCGGACGGACGTTTTAATTCACGTGTTTAACTATACTTATTTTCTGCGCTTGCGCGAGATTATCATAGCCGCACTCGAAACCAACGCCGCGCCGAATACCATTGTGACGCCCGTTGACGGGTTTGTATCGCTGTCCGATGAACCGTCCGCCGCTTTGCCGTGGTCGTGGTCGTCGATTACGATAACATACTCGGACGCGTGTGTGAACGCGAGGTTCACTTTACCGTCCTTGCCGATAAGTCCCGAATTGATAAACTCGGTGCTGTTTTCCGTTTCGTTGTAGTAATACAAATTCGCGTAATAACCGATGTCTTTCTCGTTCATTTCAATTGTCAGCACGGGAACGAAACCAAACTCCCCATTGTGCGCAAGCGTAATTGTAATGTACGAACATTCACCCGTAACGGCGTTAATTACCTTTACGGGAATACCGCTGCCGATAGTAACGCCCATATCCACATCAATCGGGTTTGTTATGGTCAGACCGTTAATTGTCCAGACAATACCGTTGCCCATATCAAGAACAAGGTCGATATCCTTGCCCATTAAATCGTTTACGATGTCTTTGGGTAACTTTGTTGTGCCGTTCATATCAACCGTAACCGTGTCGCCGTCTTTTGCGTCGTCAATCTCGCCCAAAATTGCGTCCCAGCCCATCTTTCCGTCGTTGCCTTTAATTTGCGGCTCATTGGTCGTGGGTTTTGTCGGCTCGGTGGGTTCGGTAGGTTTGGACGGTTTTGTCGGCTCTGTTGGTTTGGGCGGGTCTGTCGGGTCAACAGTTACCTTTTCAAACTCGACCTCGAATGTGTCCTTAAATGCACCGTAAGTAACCGTAACGGTTGCCTTACCCGCCTTTGTATTGTCGTAAGTGAGCATTGCGGCGGTAATCGGGATTTCCTTGGTAGAATTGTTGTCGTATGTGAGAATAAGCGTGCCGCCTGTAACGTCAATGTCTTCGCCGACTTTATAGGTTGTCTTTTGAGGCACGGTTTTTATCGAGGCGGAAACAACCGATTTCTCCGCAACGATGATTTCATGCTTTACGGACTTCCCGCCGTAGGTGATTTGAACAGTTGTGTCACCGAGCGCAAGAACGTCCTTATCGAATGTGAAGTCATTCGGTGCGTCATTGTAAGCTACGTCTACGGTGTCGCCGTTGTCATAGGTCAGCGTGATAACAAGCCCTGTCGGGTCGAAGCTGTTGCCCTCAATGTAGGAGGTCTTGGTCGGCGCGGATTTAATCGCAACGGACGTAACCTGCTTTGCGGCAACGGTTATCGGAATATCAAGAGTATTGCTGCCGTCCTCTGCCTTTTCGCCGTAGGTGACGGTTATTTTTGTGTCAGCGGGAGTAAGCGCAGTTTCCAATGCAGGCGAGAACTTGAACAGCGTATTTGCGGGATCGTATGTAATCTCCTCGGAGCGTCCGTCGTCGTATGTAACCTCGATTTTCAGACCTGTCGGGTCGAACTTGTTGCCCTCTATGTAGTTAATGCTGTTTGTAGGCGGAGTGACTGTTGCAACGCTCTTTATCAGGCTGTCCTCATAATGCGCGGTGA
>JALEQE010000083.1 GCA_022766825.1 Oscillospiraceae bacterium
TATATCGCGGGATGGAGCAGCTCGGTAGCTCGTCGGGCTCATAACCCGAAGGTCGTTGGTTCAAATCCAGCTCCCGCAACCAAATATAAAGAACCCCGAAAGCGCAATGCAAAGTGTCTTTCGGAGTTGTTTTTTTACTGATTGTTATAAATTCAAAATTACGCAAAATGACGTAAAAAAACAATAATTTGCACAAAAAGGTATGCAAGTTCCGAAAAAAGAAATTGGTTATCAGGATTTAATTGAAACAAGTCAGTATTGACAAAAAAATGAAATTATGATATAATTCAGAATAGAGATACATAAATTAGAGGAAGCGCGGAAATAAATACGCGAGGATAATAGTTATGTTAGCAAAAAGAATTATTCCATGTCTAGATGTTCGCAACGGAAAAGTAGTTAAAGGCGTTAATTTCGAGGGTGTTCGCGATATCGGAGATCCCGTGGAACTCGCAATCGAATATAACAAACAAGGCACGGACGAACTTGTTTTCTATGATATAACGGCGTCATATGAGGGGCGCGGTGTTATGCTTGATGTTGTGGAACGTACCGCAAAGAATGTTTTTGTTCCACTGTGCGTCGGCGGCGGAATTTCATCGGTTGATGATTTCCGCGATACTTTAAGAGCCGGTGCGGACAAAGTTTCCGTAAACTCACAAGCAGTCAAAAACCCGAAACTGATCAGCGACGCTGCCGAGATTTTCGGCAGTCAATGCGTTGTTGTCGGAATTGACGCGAAACGCAACGAAAAAGGCGGCTATTCTGTTTTCATCAACGGTGGCCGTGTTGATATGAACCTTGACCTCGGTGACTGGGTGAAAGAAATCTGCGAACGCGGCGCGGGCGAAATATGCCTTAATTCAATTGATACGGACGGAGTTCGCGGCGGATTTGACATTGATATGCTGAATTATGTATGTGAACGTGTAAATATTCCCGTAATAGCCAGTGGTGGTTGCGGAAAAATAGAGCATTTTTCCGAAGTCTTTGAAAAAACCAAGTCCTCTGCTGCTTTGGCAGCTTCCCTGTTCCACTTTAAAGAGCTTACAGTAGGCGAAGTTAAAGAACATCTTAAAGCGCACAATATTCCCGTGCGAACCTTTTAAGGAGAAATTATGTTTGGATTTGGAAAACAGAAAATCAATGCTGATGAAATCAGCGCCGATATGCAAAAGCTAATAGACGCTCTAGTCTGTCCTTACGAGTATTTCCCGAAAGGAAGCAGTCCCGACAAAGTTATAAACGCATATGAAGACGCTTTCGCAAAATGCGAAATGGGCGGTTTTACGCCTGTTATAGTCACTAGCGATTACATTCAAAGAAATTTAGTTAACACTGACATTGATAAATTAAAGGAACAAAAAGAAATCTTGCTTAAAACTCGCGAATTTAACGCGCAAAACTGGTTTACAAACAAACTCACAGAATGGAAAAACGAACTGGGAACCAACTGGAATGAAACAGTTGGCGAGGTTGTGTGCGAGAAAGAAGATACTTCAAAGAATTTTTCGGGATTTATTGATTTCAGTAATTCAAAAAGCAAGGAATGTATTCTTGCGAAAATTCCAACAAACGAACCGTGGGAAGTTTTCGCATCGTTGCCGTTCGGCGGGTGGAATGAATGTCCCAATCAGGACGAAATACTTTGGATTTCTAAATATTGGTATGAACGTTGTAAAGCTGTTCCTGCAGTTGTTTCAAGTGATATTTTGGAATTTTCCGTGCCGCCTGTCAAGGATAAGGAGGCGGCTCTCGGCGTGGCACTTGAACATTTTGCGTTTTGCTCCGATATTGTATTTCAGGGATTTGATACAATAGGAAGATTGGCTGGAAAACTTATGCAGTCAACTGTATGGTATTTCTGGTGGGATTGAAACGGAATGCTTATGATATGAGAAATTAACGAAAATGATCATAATGGGCTTATGTCGCTGTATCTTCATCTTCACGATACGGAAATACCGCCCTTTGACCTTGCACGCGATGTTTGGAACAAGATACTCGCAGACGAAAACTATCATATAATAGTCGCGGAAGAAAACGGTATTCTAGTATCTTCCTGTACCTGCGTTATCGTACCGAATTTAACGCATTTTGTACGCCCTTACGCGCGCGTTGAAAATGTAGTCACACACCCTGAATACCGCGGAAAAGGACTTGCTACGGCGTGCTTGAATTTCGCAAAGGAAATCGCAATACGCGAAAATTGCTATAATATTGCCCTGCTGACAGGCTCAAAAAAAGAAAGAACATTGAAATTCTATGAAAACGCGGGATATAATCGCACGGAAAAGACAGGATTCATTATGTGGCTCTAATTATATTTTGAAAAATCACGAATTATTGGGTATATAGAGGAAATCTTCTTTGATAGAAGCTGTTGAGCAAACAGAAAAAGAATGCGAAATTTATGCTACGAGCTAAACCGCTGTACAAAAGCTTGTCGTATTCATTGTAAACTAACGTGAGAAAAATCACGTTATAATAAAAACAAAAGGAGAAATATCAAGTATGAAAAGAAGTATCATGAAGAAAATCGTTGCTGTTTCCTTATGCGCAGCAGTATCGGTTTCTATGACTGCATGCAGTAACACCACCTCATCATCAGATTCACAGGATGGCTCTGCCCCCGTATCTTCCACTGCCGGAAACAGTGCTGTTACATCTTCCGACAATTCGCAGTCTGCACCCGAAAGCTCTGCGGCTTCAAGCGCCGACAGCGCGGGTAACTCAAGTACTGACAGCGCGGCTAACTCCACGCCCACCGAAACCTCTATCCCTGAAGATACGCCGTACACTCTCGGCGGCGATCTTACACCCGCTATGATTGCAAGATCTCGCTATAACGAGGGCAACAAGGTTCGTCTTGCCAAGGTTATCAAAAAACTTCAGGCAAACGAGGAAGTGACCGTAGCGTATATCGGCGGTTCCATCACAGAGGGTTATTCTGCTGGTGATGATTTGTGCTACGCTAAGCTCACCACCAACTGGCTACAAGAGAAGTTCCCCAACGCAAAGATAAACTATGTAAACGCGGGTATCGGTGCGACCGGATCGTATCTTGGAGTTTACCGTGTTGAAAAGGACGTTTTAGCATACAATCCCGACTTGGTGTTCGTGGAATTTTCCGTAAACGACAATGGTGATTCCGAGAACATAACCGAAATCAACAAAAACACCTATGCGGGTCTTATCAGAAAGATATGGGATTACTCAACAAATCCTGCCGTCGTTACAATCGCAATGACGCAAGAGGACGGTACGAGCTTCCAGGAACATCACGGAGAAGTTGTCAAAGCGTTTGATATACCGATGATCTCATACAAAAACGTGATTCTCAACGTGATTGAAAAAGGTTATATCACTTGGAAAGACATTTCGGACGATTATATTCATCCCAATGTTGCGGGTCACGCTGTACTTTCTAAACTTATCACAAACTATTTGCAGTCGGTTATTGATGATGTTGACAACATAAGCGGCGATGAAAGCGACCTCAGCAAATCCGAATTGGGAGTTAAATTCCAAAATATTACTTTCCTTACATCCGGTGAAATTGAACCCACCAAAATGGGTTGCTTCCAGGTGAACAAATCACGGTTCGGCGGCTTCCAAAACCCGTGGTTTGTAAGAAACAAGGAAGGACAATTCACCGAAGATGACGCAATTGAATTTGAATTTGAAGGAACAAATGTCGATCTTATGTACTGCAAGCTTACTAAAGGCGGTACAAAAGCCGATATATACATTGACGGCGAATTGGTAAAAACAATTGATCCTGTTTTTGAAAACGGCTGGGGCAATTATATTGATATGGAAGAAATTGCCACTGGGTTATCTGAAGGAAAACATACACTTAAAGTTTTGCCTCAATCACAGGATGGATTAGCTTGCTTCTATGTATCCGGTATTGCGGTAAGCTGAGTTTATAATTCACAAAAAACAAACGGTTTCTCAACTTGGGAAACCGTTTATTTTTTTTATACATCAGTTCACTTTTTTATTTGAAAATCAACTTTGCGACGAGCATAAATACGGTCGAACCGATGAGAATTTGCAGCGGAAACCACAATACCGCGCTTTCAGGTATCAGCATTGCCAGAATTGATATCGCACCCGCAGGCGGTATGTATATCTTAACCGCTCTCATCAACAATATAACACACAAAATCGTGATCGCTGAAACAACGTACAACGGCAACAGCCAACAATTTATGCAGAAAATGTATCGCAGCCCTGCGCCCAATAACGCGCATACTGTTATCAGCGCAACTGATTTTACAGGAGTACCTCGTGCTTTTGAGTTTGGATTGGTGAACTCCGTGAACGCAACCAAAAGCGGCGGTGCGACAATAAATTGAAAATCCAAAAGCAACGCGGGAATGATCATCACGACAGCAAAGAGCGTTCTCCACAGCACGTTCTTGTACTCGCTCCAATGTGGTTTCGGAAGCGGCGAGAACTCGTTATCTTCGAGAACTTTCCCCTTCTCAAAAGCCATACGGCACAACAAAATAAGTGCGGTCAGTATCACGGCGGACACGATATAGATCGGCGTATCGGTCTGGAGCATTACGGGTAATACAATTGCCGAGATCATTGGTGCGAACGAGGTTTTCGAGTTCACAAGCAAAATCTGCGCCAATAAAAACGCTATTATCATCTGCGCCCAAATAGGTAGCGGCAGCCACTTCACTAACACAACACCGATTACCGCACATACTGTTATGTATATGAAAATGCGCAGCTTGTTTGCGTTCCACGAGAATTTTGGCGCAACCAACGCTCCAACTGCGATAGCAGCAATCTCAGGGAAAATTATCTCGCAGTTGTTAAGCAAAACCGCTGCGGCAGTCATTCCCCCGACTAAAATGACAGCGCAAATTACAGGTATAAGTTTCTTCATTATTTTAAAAGTAACTCCCCGCCGATCAGACGAGGAGTTTTTTATTACATCTGCTTTCTGACTTTAATATGCACCTCGCGGAGCTGTTGTTCGGTAACTTCTGTCGGCGCACCCAACAGCATATCCTGCGCGTTGGAATTGAGCGGGAACGCGATAACTTCGCGTATGCTGTCTTCACCCAAGAGCAACATTATCATACGGTCAATTCCGGGTGCCATACCCGCGTGAGGCGGCGCTCCGTATTTGAACGCATTATACAACGCTCCGAACTTACTTGCGACATCTTCTTCGGTATACCCCGCAATCTCGAATGCCTTGATCATTATGTCAAGGTCGTGGTTACGAACCGCACCCGATGACAACTCAACACCGTTGCATACAATATCATACTGATAAGCGAGAATGTCAAGCGGATTTTTGTTCTGCAAAGCGTCAAGCCCGCCCTGAGGCATTGAGAACGGATTATGCGTGAAAATGATCTTGCCCGTTTCCTCATCAAGCTCGTACATCGGGAAATCAACAATAAAGCAAAGCTCAAAGCGACTTGTGTCGAAAAGATTCATACGCTTGGCGACTTCTTGTCTGATTTGACCCGCAAATTTAGGCGCATTTTTCGCTGTATCCGCAATAAAGTAAAGCACATCGCCCACTTCAAGCTCACAGCGTTTCGCAAGCTCGTAACGCTGTTCATCATTGAGGAACTTGTCGATAGGACCGTTGTACTTGAATTGTCTGCCGTCTTCACCCGGCTCAACCTTGAAATATCCAAGTCCTTTCATTCCGACTTCGTTTACGGCATAATCTTCCATATTCTTGAAAAAGCTCTTACTCTGAGAAGCCATTTTCGGAACACGGATACCGCGAACAGTCTTATTGCAGAAAGGTTTGAAATCGCTGTCAACAAACAAATCGGACAATTCTTTGATAATCAGCGGGTTGCGCAAATCGGGTTTATCGGAACCGTATTCAAGCATTGCATCCGCGTAGGTAATTCTGCGGAACGGTGCGGGACTTACTTCCTTATCGGAGAATTTCTTAAATGTTTCGTAAAGAACTTCCTCGGCAACCGCGAATACGTCTTCCTGAGTAGCAAAACTCATCTCAAAGTCAAGCTGGTAAAACTCACCGGGAGAACGATCCGCGCGCGCGTCCTCGTCACGGAAACACGGAGCAATCTGGAAATACTTGTCAAATCCCGAAACCATATAAATCTGCTTGAAAATCTGCGGAGCCTGCGGCAACGCATAGAATTTACCATGATGCTTGCGGCTCGGAATCAGATAATCGCGCGCGCCTTCGGGAGATGAAGTTGACAAAATAGGAGTCTGCAGTTCCAAAAATCCCATTTCCGTCATTTTGTTTCTCAAAAACGAAATAACTTTGGAACGGAAAACAATGTTGTTGCGTACCTTGGGATTACGTAAATCAAGGTAGCGATATTTTAAGCGGATATCTTCCTTGGTTTTCTTGGATTCATCAATTTCAAAAGGCAGATTTTCAGTAACTTTTCCGAGAATATTAACTTCCTCAGCCTCAATTTCAACAGTACCTGTTTCTATTTTATCATTGTAGGTACTTTCATCACGTTTTATTACTGTACCGGAAATCGAAACAGCGCATTCTTTGTGTATGCCTTCAAGCAGACTTTCATTGTGGAATACTATCTGAACCTCTCCGTATTGGTCACGAAGATCCACGAACATAATTCCACCGTGATCACGGATATTGGCTACCCAGCCTGCCACGCGCACTTTTTTTCCGATGTCGTTTTCGCTAACTGCATTGCAGTATTGCGTTCGGTATTCATTTTCCCTAAACACTCTATTCAACCCTTTCAATTACATTATTGTAAAATTTAGGAAATATATACATTACCTGTAAACAATTCCAACATCATTTAACAATTTATTATACCACTAAATTTGAAAAATGTCAAGTTGAATATCAAAAAAATGACGTTTTTCTATCAATTATTATAATTTATTTGATAAATGTGAAAGATAACAAAAATGAAAGGGAAAAATATCTTGACAAATATGGAAATTTTTATTATAATATATTTTGTATATATCACAAACTGAGGTGGTTTAAATGGGATCAGAAGCCAAAGAAAAGAAGTCAAACAAGAAATTAAATAAATTTAATCTGATACTTTGCGTCGCGTCATTTATTATAATGTTGATTTTTTTATTTTGTGTTGATAAACCGGATAAAATATTCAATGCAATGAAAAATGTCAATCCTTTTTATCTGATATTGTGCGTCGCGTCTATGTTTGCGTACTGGATGTGCGAAGCAATTACAATATTTGTACTCTTAAAACCGCTGTTTCCGCAAGCGCGTTTTCACAACACATGGTTCAATACCGTTATCGGTCAATATTTCAATTGCATTACTCCGAGTGCGTCCGGCGGACAGCCTATGCAAGCCTATTATTACGTTAAATTCGGCGTACCGCTTGGCAGTGCTTTGACGGCGTTGCTGTCTAGGTTTATTGTTTATCAGTTTGTCCTGACAATATACTCGGCGGGAACACTTATAATTGGCTTCAACACCGAAGGTCGCGAGTTGATTTCAGGCGGTCTTATGCCATTTGTATTTATAGGTTTCGCAATCAACACAGCGGTTATTATTTGTCTTATGGGTATCGCTCTTTGGAAAAATGGCACTGTTAAAGCGGTAAACGGAATTATCACTCTGCTTACCAAAATGCACATTGTAAAAAATCCTATGCATTGGCGACTTTATTTCACACGCGAAGTAAACAAATTCAACAATAATTTCAAATTCCTCAAAAAAAATCTCTGGGTTTTAGTAAAAGCGGCATTTTTCACAATAATACAGCTTTTATTGTATATGAATATCTCATATCTCCTGTATCGCGGTTTCTTTCCGGACGCCGATATGCCGTGGGGAAAAATTATCAATTATCAGGCATATGTACTTATGTTCTCTTCGCTTATGCCTCTTCCCGGGGCAATGGGAGCGGCAGAAGTGGGATATGCCGGCTTTTTCAGAAAAATTTTCGGTGATTACACCGGCACAGCAACCTTGCTTTGGAGAATTTTCACATTCTATTTGCCGATAATAGTTGGTATTATCCATTTGCTTCTGCTTAAGCGCCGCGGTATCGACGCGCCGGACGAGGTAAATATTAACGATATTGACCAGGGTGAATTATGTGAAAAAAACGAAAACTAATAAATAAAGGATGATGACAATGGCTGACATAAAAAGTGAGATAAAACGGCGTAGAACATTCGCAATCATTTCTCACCCGGACGCGGGTAAAACAACACTTACTGAAAAATTTCTTCTGTATGGCGGAGCAATAGCAATGGCAGGATCCGTAAAAGGTAAGAAAAACGCCCGTCACGCAACATCCGACTGGATGGAGATTGAAAAGCAGCGCGGAATTTCCGTAACATCATCTGTAATGCAGTTCAATTATGAAGGTTACTGTATTAACATTCTTGATACACCCGGACACCAGGACTTTTCTGAAGACACATATCGTACACTTATGGCGGCTGATTCGGCGGTAATGGTTATTGACGCAGCAAAGGGCGTTGAAAATCAGACGCGTAAGTTGTTCAAAGTCTGCACAATGAGAAACATTCCGATTTTCACGTTCATTAACAAAATGGACCGTGAAGCCCGCAACCCATTTGATCTTCTTGAGGAGATTGAAAACGAACTCGGTATTAAGACTTATCCCGTAAACTGGCCTATCGGTTCCGGAAAAGAATTCAAAGGCGTATACGACCGCGAACACCGCCATATAATATCTTTTGAGGCAAACGGCGGAACAAAAGAAGTTGCTAAAACGGAAGTTGATCTGAACGACTCGAATCTGGCGGAACTTATCGGTCAGACTTACTACAACAATCTGCGTGATGATGTTGAATTGCTTGACGGTGCTTCGGAAGAATTTGACGCGGAGCTTGTAAACAACGGAAAGCTCTCCCCTGTTTTCTTTGGCTCGGCTTTGACAAATTTTGGTGTTGAACCATTTCTCGAGAACTTCTTGAAAATGACCACTCCACCGCTCCCCAGAAAAACAGTCGATGATGTGGTTGATCCGTTTGATGAAAACTTTTCGGCATTTATATTTAAAATTCAAGCAAATATGAACAAGGCGCATCGTGACAGAGTTGCGTTTATGCGTATTGTCAGCGGTAAATTTGAAAAAGATATGGAAGTACTGCACGTTCAGAATAATCGAACAATGCGTCTTTCACAGCCTCAGCAGATTATGGCAAACGACCGCGAAGTAATAAGTGAGGCTTATGCGGGCGATATTATGGGCGTTTTCGATCCGGGCGTTTTTTCAATAGGCGATACGGTATGTTCACCGAAAAAGAAAGTTCAATTTGACGGTATCCCGACATTCGCACCTGAACATTTCGCGAGAGTACGTCCGAAAGATACGCTGAAACGTAAACAATTCATCAAAGGAACCACTCAGATTGCTCAGGAAGGCGCAATCCAGATATTCTCCGAACCACAAACGGGTTTTGAAGAAGTTATCGTCGGAGTTGTCGGCGTTTTGCAGTTTGAAGTCCTTGAATACCGTCTGAAAAACGAGTATAACGTTGATATTATCCGCGAGGATCTGTCATATGAATATATTCGCTGGATAACAAGCGAAAAACATCTTGCAGGCGGTCTTGACGAACTGCAAAAGCTTGTTCTAACATCAGATACAAAGCTCATTCAAGATGTTAAGGAAAATTATCTGCTTATATTCACAAGCGAATGGAACATTAAATGGGCGTTGGATAAAAACGAAGGACTTGAACTCGCAGAATTTAATAAAAACTGATATGAGGTTTAATATTTATGACAAAATATCATATTTTACTTTGTATTTATATGTTTTTGAACGATAAGTTTGACAAAAATCGCTCGGATAAATTTGTATTTTATATGACAAATCTGAATCCATATCTTTGGTCTGACGGAACAACTGCTGATCCGGATTATTATTTTGATTTTATGAAAATTGTTAATGGATTTTTTGATGGCAACGAATGTTCCGTTGAGGACGGCTTTAAATACGCAAAAATGTATCTTTCCGAATACAATCAGCTTGAACACACGCAATATAGCTCCGATATTGACGAAGTGGAGCAGGTTTTCTCGGAATGTACCATTGACGATTGGACGCGGATTTACGACAGTTTGCCCAACTCGGTAAAAAATGCTCCGTAACAATCTTTAACGACTAATTTTTAATAAAATATGCCGAATCTGACTGCAGGATTCGGCATATTCTTTTTGTGTGTTGCATTATAATAATATGTACAAGCAAAGTAAATGAGGTGGTGACCATGACAGTATATATTGATGTCCTATTGGCACTTAATCTGTACATAAATTATTTTCTGATAAAATCAACCACACTGATAACCCGACGGAGTTGTTCGCGAATGCGATGTGTGGCAGGAGCTTTTGTCGGTGCTTTGGGAGCATTGATCATTCTTCTCCCTGAACTTCCGTTTTTTACGGTTATACTTATCAAAATTGCCCTAAGCGCAATGATTGTATTTGTAGCGTTCGGCAAACAAAAGCCTTTTGATTTTGCTGTTTGTGAACTGTTCTTTCTCGTCGCAAACTTCACATTTGCGGGAGTTATGCTCGCACTCTGGACATTCTCTGCCCCGCTCGGTATGGTATGGTCAAACGGTACGGCATATTTCAACATACCTATAGCGGCAATTGCGGCATTCACAGCGGCTGCTTATTTTACTATTAAGCTTATACGGCGTTTGTCAGACAAAAGACTGCATTGCAATAAAATCTGCACTGTAAAAATCACCGCCAATGATACAACTGTCACTTTACGCGGATTTTCCGATACGGGAAATGAACTGTGCGATTATTTAAGCGGAAAACCTGTGATAGTTTGTCGATTTGATAAAGTAATACAGCTTGCACCTCAAAACGTTCTTGACTATTATAATGGTCAATATTACGACAATCTTCGCCTGGTTCCCTGCAAAACAATATCATCGGAATCGCTTGTTCCGATTTTTAAAGCAAATATATCGATTGACGGTAAAAATGCCGATGCTTTTGTGGGCATTACAAAAAATCCACTCGGAGAAGATATTGACTGCATTTTTAACCCTAAAATAATATCATTGTAAAACGGAGGAATAATAATGTTTAAGAAAATATTAACGAAAACAAAACTGCTGATTTTTAAAATTCTGGGAAAACGCAATTACATTCATTATATTAACGGCTCTGAACAGCTACCACCGCCGCTCACCAAAGAAGAGGAAGAGGCGGCGTTCAATCTGATGGCAACAAATCGTGACGCTGCAAGAGATACTCTTATTGTACATAATCTGCGTTTGGTGGTTTATATCGCAAAAAAGTTTGAAAACACAGGAATATGGCTGGAAGACTTGGTTTCTATCGGAACTGTAGGGCTAATTAAGGCTGTAAACACATTTTCAGTTGATAAAAAGATTAAACTTGCAACCTATGCTTCCCGCTGTATCGAAAATGAAATACTGATGTATCTGCGGAAGTATTCTCAATATCGCTATGACATTTCAATCGATGAGCCGCTCAATGTTGATTGGGACGGCAACGAACTTCTGCTTTCCGATGTTCTCGGCACCGAAAATGACTGTGTTAATTCTCACCTTGAGGATGAAGTAGAAAAACAACTGCTTCATGAAGCCATTGATCAGCTCCAGCCGCGTGAGAAACAAATTATGGAAATGCGGTTTGGACTTAATGGCAGAAAAGAAAAAACACAAAAAGAGGTTGCCGATGAAATCGGTATCTCGCAGAGCTATATATCAAGGCTAGAAAAACGTATTATAAAGCAGCTCCGCGAGGAACTTGAAAAAGTAACAAACTGATTTAATGCAAAAACGACCGGGAATAATCCCGATCGTTTTACCTTATCCTTATGTTCAGAAATCAGACCTAACTCAATATCAGTGGTGGAACAATCTGATACCCGTGAACGCCATTGCGATATTGTATTTGTCGCACGTTTCGATAACATTATCGTCACGGATAGATCCGCCCGGCTGAGCGATATATTCAACACCGCTCTTGTGAGCGCGCTCAATATTGTCACCGAACGGGAAGAACGCGTCCGAACCGAGTGAAACACCTTTCATTGTGTCAAGCCACTTGCGCTTTTCCTCGCGCGTGAATACTTCGGGCTTTACCTTGAAAATTCTCTGCCACTCGCCCTCCGCGAGAACGTCCATATAGTCATCACCGATATAAAGGTCAATCGCGTTGTCACGGTCGGCGCGGCGAATATCGTCAACAAACTGCAAGTTCATAACCGTAGGTGACTGACGCAGATACCAGTTATCTGCCTTTGTACCCGCAAGACGTGTGCAATGAATACGGCTCTGCTGACCCGCACCGATACCGATTGCCTGTCCGCCGCAAGCATACGCGACAGAATTGGACTGCGTATATTTCAGCGTAATCATCGCAATTGCAAGGTCGTTAATAGCTGACTGCGGAATTTCCTTGTTCTTTGTGGGACGGTTCGCAAAAAGCTCATCGTTTATTACAAGCTCGTTTCTTCCCTGCTCAAACGTTATTCCGTAAACCTGTTTACGCTCTATAGGGTCGGGAACATAATTCGGGTCGATTTTGATTACGTTGTATGTTCCCTTACGTTTTGCTTTGAGAATTTCAAGAGCCTCGGGTTCATAATCGGGAGCAATAACACCGTCAGATACCTCGCGCTGGATTATTTTCGCTGTTGAAACATCGCACTTATCCGAAAGAGCGATAAAATCGCCGTAGCTTGACATTCTGTCCGCGCCGCGCGCTCTCGCATAAGCGCAGGCAAGCGGTGAAAGCTCACCCAAGTCGTCAACCCAATAGATTTTCGCGAGAGTTTCGGTAAGCGGCAAACCGATAGCCGCTCCAGCTGGAGAAACGTGCTTGAATGAAGTCGCCGCGGGATAACCCGTTGCGGCTTTCAGTTCCTTAACAAGCTGCCAGCCGTTAAATGCGTCCATAAAATTGATATATCCGGGTCTGCCGTTAAGTACCTCGATAGGCAGATCCTTTCCATTTTCCATATAAATTCTCGACGGCTTCTGATTGGGGTTGCAGCCGTATTTAAGTTCCAGTTCGTTCATAAATCCTCCTAAATTATGTTATATAATATAATCGTTATGATTTTCTTTTACTTGTTCTTGTTCACGATACGGCTTTCATACTTGCCCGTTTCAATATCGATAAAACGTGTGAAAAGTGAAACCTTGTTGTCCGCATTAAGGTTTGTCCAAACGAAATTTGTGAACTCGTCAAGGTCCATATCGGGAATAACAACATCTTTCGGCTCGCCGACAAAGCTGGGCAACGGATCTCCCGCTCCCGCGTAGGTGTGAATAAAGCTGCCTTCGCCGTTTACGGGATTTGTGTATGCGAAAGTATAACGTCTTGTTGACGCGTCATTGCCGTTGTCGGATTTGATTATCGACAGCGCATAATTCATTCCGTCGTTTTCAAGGTGTACTATGCCCGAAATTCTCGGTGTGAAGTTGGGCTTGTCGTCCTCAAATGTACGGGAACGCAAAGACTCCTCAAACGTCATCTGCTTATCCATACCCGCGTAAATAGTATCGGTCTGGTCGCCGTTGGTAACTATTGTCTTGTTTCCGAGAACACGCACGGGCGCATAAATAATCAGGTGAGGGTCGGTCATTTTGCTCTCGTCAAAGGCTTGGGTGCGAATACCCTCGCCGTCCTCGACAAATACACGGTTGCGGCTGTTTTCACTGCGTCCCATTATAAAGTACGCGATTACCGCTTTTTTTCCGTCAGCGCTCTTGCCGATAATGATTCCTCTGCCGTGATACGCAAGCGAATTAAGCTCCTTGTCCAATGTGATTTTTCCCATAGTAACCTCCTATATCTCCCAACATTTTTTACAAGGTGTATAACCTTTTTCCTCTGCCTCTGCAACGGTCATTGCGACCGTTCCTTTCATACCGCTGCAATTCGGGCTTATGTGGAATTTCTTCCCTTTGCCCGATGACGCTATATATACATCGCCCATATAACCATTTGGCGAAATTTTAGTTTCACTCGATGTTTCGCTCGGTGTTTCACTTGACGAATAACTCTCAGATGACGATATAACAGGCTGTTCTGTTTCGGACGAATTTGATTCGGCAACACTCACGGTTTCGGAATACTGTGATGAAGTCCATTCCGATGTTTCGCCGCCGATGCTTGTCGTACTGCTTGAAACGCTTTCCGTTACATTGTCCGAAACACTTTGCGGAATGGTAATTTCAACAGGCTTTTCAGAATTTGGCTTTGTAGTATCTTCCGAAGCACTATTGCCGTCCGTAATTCCGATTATTACCGGACTATCGGGAACAGGTGAATCTTGCGAAACTCTTGCCGTTGACGAACTTGTACTTTGAATATCAATATCGTTTCCTGAAGTTCTGGAACTGCTTATCGATAAAAAAGTACTTTTTGATGATAATGTACTGCTTATTGACGAAACAGAACTGCTTGAAGATGATATGGTACTGCTCGTTGACGAAACAGAACTGCTTGATGAATAAGTACTCTCAGCCACAATAATATTATTATCGCCGATTTCAAGGAATTCCGTGCTCCGCTTGGAAACATCAGATATGCCCGATATTTCATAACCGCCTTCACGACAGCCGCCAAACAACATTACACACATCAATAAAACCGCGGCAACCGCAGAAATACGTTTCATTTGTGCCTCCGATTAAATATCGACATAAGCCTTACCGTCTTTAACAGTTATTCTTCCCTCGCAGAAAAGCGAAACCGCTTTCGGAAGCAACTTCCACTCAACGTTTTCCATTATTTTCCGTTGAAGTGTTTCAGGCGTTTCATCGTTTGCGACATCTACCGTTCCTTGCAGGATAATCGCTCCCGCGTCGGCTTTTTCATTGACAAAATGAATTGTCGCTCCCGACACCTTAACACCGTATTCCAACGCCGCTTTGTGAACACGCAAACCATAAAATCCCTCACCGCAAAAGCTCGGAATAAGTGCGGGGTGAACATTGATTATTTTATATGGATACGCTTTCGTGACGCATTCATCAAGTATTATCATAAAGCCCGCAAGCACAATCAAATCGGCTTTTTGCTTGTTTAACTCATCCAATATTGCCTTGCTGTACGCTTTATTGTCAGTATAATCGTGATTGTTTATAACCACGATAGGAATATTATTGGTTTTGGCGCGCTCAAGCGCAAAAGCCTTCGGGTTTGAACTGATAACGCAAGTGATTTTTCCGTTCTTTATTTCTCCGCGTTTTTCCGCATCAATAAGCGCCTGAAGATTTGTACCGCCGCCCGATACCAAAACAACAATATTATTCATAACACACCCCCATCAAGTTTCAAGCGTTACCTCTACCAAAGTCAGGTATATGAAATAATACTTATCTTGTCGCCGTACTTATGGCGCAAAACTTCAAGGAAATTTGGGTCGGGCTTAAACTCGTGAACACGCGGTTCTCCGAGTATTTCTTTCAATTTGCCGACATTGATTTCACCGTTTACTGTTTTGCCGTCAAATATTATCCCATCTGTTGTAATTTTAATTTCCATTATATTATTTCGCCCCTTTTTTATATGGCAAAGCCGTACACAATCATATGATAATGTACGGTACGCCATTTATTTCAGTTGAATTTCAAGTCCTGTAAAACCATTTTCATTTCTCGTAATATCGTCTTGCTCAAAATCCTTGTATTCGGCTGTTATCAGATAACTACTGCCAACCTGCGCTTTTCTGAAAAAATCACAGTCTTCTCCCGCCATTATAACCGGCAGCCACGGTCCGCCGTTTATGCTGATTTTTCCTTTATAAAGTGATTTCGGATTTGACGGCGAATCGTTTGTCTGTGGCTGAATACAAATTCCAAAGGTGTTCACGACTTTACCGTTATATGTATAACACATAAGTCCCAAATCATCCCAAGTATAATTGACACGCTTTGAAACAGGTTCAGAGTGTAAACTCTCCAAAATCTGTTGTGACTCAGCGTCAGTTTTGAAACGTTGCGCTCTAGGTTTACCCAAAACTGCCGTCAATGCGTCAATATGTATCGGCATATCCAACTTCTGACCGTTGATTACAAAATAATTATCACAAATATCAATAGAATAACATTTTGATGCTTCGTTATTCTCATCTTTTCTGCCGAACAAATTTCCAAACAAGCCCATCAGAATATAACTTCTCCGTCGCCTGCAACAGTTTCACCGATAATAAATGCCTGCTCACCGTTCGCATTCAGAATTTCAACCGTCTTAGCCGCGTCTGCCTTGTCAACGCACACTGCCATTCCAATACCCATATTGAACGTGTTGAACATATCATGTTCGGAAATGTT
>JALEQE010000096.1 GCA_022766825.1 Oscillospiraceae bacterium
AGGCTACACCGCATAATTATTGTCGTGCGATTGCGCAGTCAGAATTATAGTGCGTTCGCCTTTTGTGCGGCACGTCCTGTGCCGCTTGGGCGAACGCCTTCCGACTTCGTGTCGGCGGCAGATTGTACAAATTGAGCGCAGGTGGGCTGACGCAGCGTTTTCCGCCGAAGGCGGATAATGCGGTCAAGCGAAATTTTGTGCACGCATTATGCGCTTCGCGCAAAACGCTATGTCGGAAAAAATGCAAGAAAGCGAATGACAAAGGCGCTAGCCGTTAATTGTGCGGTGTTTCCTTTATTTCAGAATTATTTTTTAGGAGGAAAGTTAATGAGAACAAAAAGAAAAATCGGCAGAATTATAAGCGTTCTGCTGAGCTGTGTAATGCTTATCGGACTTCTGCCGACAATGGCGTTTGCAGCAAGTACGGACCCAATTTCGGTTAAGGCTTACGTTATGTCAGACGGACCTTGCTTGACTCCGCCGGATGAGGGCGCAGCCGAAAGAGCAAAATCTTTGATAAACGCATTCGCTTCGGTTGATATGCGTTTATATGGTGTTAATTCAACTAACGATTCGTATTTGATGCAGTATAAACTCGGAATTAAAAAAGATGACGGCACATTTTCTTGGGACGAGCCTCAGCCGCTTTTATTGAACACAATATACGACACAAACAACACGGAATTGTACCGTTGCCAGGAAATCGTTCTTCCCACAGAAACAGAACCTGTTGTTCGCACATACAAAATACAAATTCTCGATCGCGCGGGAAATGTTGCGATTGACGGTGCGGAATCCGAAGAATTTCAGTGGAATTGGGTTGACAACACATTTAAAGTCAAGAAAACAGACGAGAACGATCAGCCGCTCCCCGGAGCAGAATTTACGCTAAAGGGATTGTATGATAATCAAGGCGTATTCCCGACTTATACAGAAGAAACCGACAGCGACGGATTTGCCGTTTTCAGCGGAGTGGATAATAATGTTTACGAATTGTCCGAAACCGCAGCACCCACGGGATACAAATTATCCAACAAGAAATACTATATTTCTTGCGAAAACGGCGTAATTACCGTTGCAAACACCGTAAATTACAGCGAGAATACCGGTTTGGCAATTCCGTCTGACTTTGTACCATACGAAACTGTTACCTATGTTGACGAAGCGGCGGCACACGCACAAATAACCGCCAACAAAACCGATCAGGATGGTAAACCTCTCGCAGGCGCAGAATTTGGACTTTTCATCGATGAATACGGTATCGCAGGCGAACAGGCATACGAGGCGGTTTCCGACGAAAACGGCAAGATTGTTTTCAATAACGTGACATACGGCTCATATGTTCTTAAAGAAGTCAGCGCACCTGAAACTTATCTGAAATCAGATGAGACTTACCATCTGTATATTGGCTTCAACCCCACCAATCCCGACACACCCAACATTTTCATTTACGATGAGGAAAGCCCCAACGGACGTGAATATTCACCCGTTACTTTTGTAAACCAACTGATAATTGATGTCTACGAATCCAGCGAACCTGAGACACCAAGTGAACCTGAGGCCCCCAGTGAACCCGAAACTCCGAGCGAACCCGATACTCCGAGTGAACCCAGCGTTCCTGTAGAATCTGACAAACCCGATAACCCTCCGACGGGTATGAACGGCGTTGCATACAGCATTATGCTTCTTGCTCTGGCGGGAGCAAGCGCAGCAACAGCCGCAGCATTCAAAAAGAAAAAATAATCGGTTAATTTAAGGCAAATTAAAAATAGGCGTACAGAAATGTGCGCCTATTTCTTTTATGTATTGAATATTTCGCAGTCACGCTTCCTGAACCATATAGGAAGGAGATATTTCAGCAAGATATTTTTTCATTTCTGAAATGTAGGTCTGAGCTATATCACTAAGCATACTGTGTTTCTTTTTAATATAACCGATTTCCATAACGGAATTGCGGTTGTCTTCGTCCTCGCGGAAAGGAACAGCAACATAATCGCTTCCGTTGAGTTCCTCGCAGATTATGCCGGAACACAATGTATAACCGTTCAGTCCAACCATAAGATTTAACTGTGTCGCACGGTCGGTACTTCGGATTATCCTCGGATAATCCTTATCGCTGAGTATTTCTTCCGCAAGAAAACCCGATCCATGCTCTCCCTGTTCAAACGAAAGGCAAGGATAATCTTTCAGCTGTTCCAGAGAAACGGAGCTTTCCTTTGCCAGCGGGTGTTCTTTCCACATATAAACATAGGCACGGCAATTTATCAGCGGTATAAAGTCAACATCATTATCCGCAAGCATTTTCTCGATAACTTTTCTGTTGAAATTATCCATATAGAGAATACCGATTTCACTTCTCAAAGAACCGACATCGGTTATAACATCTGCTGTGCGGGTTTCACGCATAGCAAACTCAAAATTCAATGTATCGTATTTTTTTACCGTTTCAACAAAAGCCTTGACCGCAAAGGAATAATGCTGTGAAGAAACGCCGAATTTTCTTTTAAGACCTTTGTGTTCACTGTATTTTTGCAGTAAAATATCGTATTGCTGATAAACCTGCCTGGCGTATATAAGAAAATCCTCTCCCTCGCTTGTTGGGGTAACGCCCTTTCCAGTTCTCAAAAAAATGTTTATCCCGATTTCCTTTTCAAGTTCCTTTATCGAGCTTGACAACGACGGCTGAGAAATAAACAGCTGTTCTGCCGCTTTGTTCATCGAACCGATATCGGCAATAGCCAAGGCGTATTTTATCTGCTGAAGAGTCATACCTATCCCACCTTTCACGCTGTATATCATTCATTATACTACACCAAAAACACTTTGTCAAGTATTATAATAGGTTTTATCGGCATTTAATGCAAAAATCTCCGACGTTATACCCGTCGGAGATGAAACTATATGATATAATACCACTCGTCACTCTGACCAATTTCCGTCTTGTTGGTCTGTTCACTGTGACCTGTTTTATAATCAAGTTCCCTTACTATTGTTTCTTTCAATACAACTATATCGTTGTTGATTTCTTTTTCAAAACAGCGGATTTCCTCAAACTTACCGTTTCTCACCGAAACAATCGGATAAGCATATCCCTCAATCATAAAGTCTTTGTCCTCACATGACGGAATTGCTTTGAAATTCGGGTGCGAATGGTAAAATCCCACGATTTCAAGCTGTTCAAATTCAGCTGTAATTTCCGCTTTATAAGTTTCAAGCGGGTCTATGTAAAAGTGAGTTTCTCTTTCCGCCGCCGTATTTTCAATCGGGCAAACACGATATACAATTTTGTCCGCGCCCTGTTTCAAGCCAACGAGTATACCGCAACACTCCGCGGGATATTCGTTTTCGGCGCAACTTTGTATTTGTTTGAGTGTACCGTTCAAAAAATACAACATTTCAATTACAACTTTACATATAAAATCTATCTATGTTATAGGCTTTTATTATCGTTTTATCAAATACATAAAAAATATCGAAACATATAGATTTTCCCTATTGCATTTATAAATTCTTTATTATCGCAAAAAAGCACCCGATGACTTTTCATCGGGTGCTACACACTATATAGGAAGAAATATAATGAAATTCATTAAGCCCAGGGGTTAGCACTTTCAGGCTCGCGAATACCTGTCAGAAGATACTGCTCCCACAAATACCATTTTCCGTCCTTTGCCTGGCGCAGTTTTATCGGTCGAGGAGCGTCCGCACCGCCTGATGGAATGAACAGCTTTGCAATTCCCTGTTCATCGTAGGAGTGCGGGTCGGACTTCACCGTAATCGTATACGGCGCAGAAGGCATATAATCGTTATTCGGCGTTGAACCGTCAAAATACGAACGCGGAACATAATCCTTATCCTTAAAGCGATCCGCGATAAATTGCTTATCCGAACCGTTCAAAGGTCTCGGACCGCGAAGATAGTCCAGCATCTGATAGCAAAGCTCTTTATCCGCCGGAAACATACACAGCGCAACAACCGTCATTGCGGCGGTATCGAACGGATTGGACATAGCCGCCTGCGGCAGAGCCTTAAACGCGTCCAGCGTTTCCGGCAAATCGGCGAACGTGATTTTCTCTGTTTTCGTTCCGATGTTTGCCGCCGTCTGCTTAACAGCACCCGCAACGGCATTTGCCGCCTGGTTTTTCAATCTGTCAAAAAATGCCATAATACAATTCCTCCGTATTCACTTATTCTTCAATGCGAGCAAGACGTATTGATTCAAGCTCTATCATATCGCCGACTTCCTTGATTTCTATCCAAGGGGAAACCTCTTCGCCAAGAACTTCTCCCTGAATTTCGCTATTGTAAAGATTTTTTCCGTCCTCATTTTTCCATTGTTTGGTATCAATAACCGCCATTCCGTCACGAATTTCCACATCTTCAAGTTCCTCAGCGGTTGCGCCTTCGGGGATAGGCATAATCGTTTCAACCGTACCGTTATCGTTAAAAACGGTTATGCTGTTCTGATATACCGAAACAGAATTATCATCGTCTTCGGAAGCGGAAGCTGCAAGCTCATCTATGGTTTTCCACACCATCTCAAAATTTTCGTTGAAACTGATAACCTCTTTGACTTTCCATTTTCCCACAGGATTCATAAAATTTTCTCCTTTCAAAACCCGACTAAACGCTCGGCAAGGCGATAAAAGAAATCATTCAATTCGTTCTGCGCCTCGCCTGCTATTTCGGAGCAAATACGATTTCCGTCCGAAAATCCCAGACAAAAGCTATATGTAGTTTCATCAAGAACGTGAAACGGCAATTTCTTCGGGGGCTTGTATTTTTCAACATACCCGACTGTACCGTGTTTTTCGAGAATACCACGCAATGTTTCAACATCCTCATTGCTTACCGTTTTTCCGCAGAACTCTGTCGGATCAGTTTTGTCATGCGTGTAACAATCCGCGTCAAACAGCCATTTGCCTTGTTCACAGTACAGCGTAAAGGAATAGTGAAAGCTGTAATCCATACAACCGCATGACATCGAAACAAGAATCACTTCGGAAACGTTGTGATGCTTTACGGGTCTGCCAAACAACCCCATTTCACTGCCCTCCCCGAACGAAACTGTTATAACTTTTATCACAATATCATTATAACATTTCCCGTAATAGTATACATCCCCCAAATGGGGGATAATTATTATTTTTCTCCGCTAAAAGCCGTTTACGATAAGCCGCTTGCTCATTACCATCGCCGCCAGCTTTGTCTTGGAAGCAAACCCTGTTTTCTTCAGCATACTGCTCACCTGAGATTTTACCGTTTCGGCAGAAACGTCCAGCGTCTGAGCGATCTCCTTGTAGGTCATACCCTCCACCAAAAGCCTCAGCACCTTTAATTCCGCTTCCGTAAACTCGTAGCTGGAAGCGTTGCCTATCATCACCTCAGGCGTTCTGTCGGGATATACAGACTGTCCGTTCATTGTGCGCTCAACAACCGTCATAAGCTCAATGCGGCTTGCGTCTTTGAACCAGATACTGTCCGCTCCCACCTCTCTCGCACGGTCAAGATAATCCACGTCCAGCATTGAGGTCACGATAATTATTTTAATGTTCGGAAAACGTTCCTTCAAAATCTTTGCCGCCTCAAAACCGCTTTCATCATTTTCCGTGCAAACATCCATAAGCACAAGCTCCACCTGATTGGAACAGCAGAACTTCTCCGCCAGACCTGCTCGCGGAACTGATCCGACCAGATTATATCCTTCACTCTGCCGCAGATAATTTTCCATGGACTCCCGCATCATACGCTGATCTTCCACAATAAGCACGTTAGTCATACGGTTACCTCCTCTTTTATCGGAATAGTCACTGAAAGCGCAAAGCATTTGAGCGTGCGTATACACATTGTCCCGCCGTTTGATTCGATACGGGCGCGTAGCGACGACAATCCGCCGCCCTCGGATATCTCCTTATGCGGTAATGCGCCGTTGTTTGATATAATCGCCGTCAACTCGTTGTCCGTCAGACTAAGATCAACGTATAACTCGTTCGCCTGAGCGTGCCGAACTGCGTTGGTCATACATTCCCTCACAGCGGCGATAACAAGATCATCGACAGCGGAAATTCCCGAAAACTCCCCGTTGATAACAATATGTATACCTATCAGTTTTGCGGCGGACATAAGCGAACAAACAGGATCGTTATCCTCCATATTTTCACTGTCGTGTTTAAGCAGCCTGACCGCGTTTTTCCAAACGGTCAGATCAAGTTCTTCCATCGGTCTGCCCTGCTGAAGAAAACGCCGCGTTGCAATTACGCTCCTGCCTATATCATCGTGAACGCGCATTTTCATATTCAGTATCTCTTCTTCACAAATGAGCGTGATAATGTTTGCCGAAAGCCGCCTCATACGCTGCGCATATTCTTCAAGCCGCCGGTTGTCAAGCTCCAGCTCTTTCTGACGATGATACAGCTCGGTAACATCCGCCGCCAGAACCTGTATATAATTCCTGCCGTCACGGGCGGCAACTATCTCCTGAGAAAACTGCCATACACTGCCGTCGTTCGGCGTAAACACATTATGCTCGTTTTTTTCCGTGTTCGCGCTGAGGAAACCGTTCAATTCGGAAAAGCTCTGCAAATCTCTCCCCGTCAGAGCAAAAACAAGTCTATGCATCTGATAACTGCAAAGCGTTACCATTCCGTTCATATCAAAAAAGCAAACTCCGCACGGAAGATTGTCAAAGGCTTCTTTGACTGCGTTTCGTTTAAGGCGTTTCAACGCTCTCACCTCCCGCGAAAAAAGTAAGCTTCCATTCCCCGTCATCGTCACGCTCCGCAGAAATCCTGTCGGTTATCATATCGGTAAAATCCGCGCCGGAATCTGTTCTTAAAACAAGCGCGATATTTTCACCCGCTTTTTCGGCAAACACAGTAAGTACCGTCATACTGTCAAGAGAGCGTTCCACTGCTTCCTCAAAGAAATCATACACCGAAGTGATATCCGACATCAGAATGTTTCCTGTAATCTTCGAGCAAAATCCGCATACAACACCGTACAGTTCAAGATTTTCAAGAGAATCCCTGAATGTCAGGTCAAGCTCCTTTGCTCCGGTCACTGTATATTTTGCCGACAGAAAAACCAGATTGCTCCTGCGTTTTAGGTAAGAGCCGATAACAAGCATTTTTTTCAGAAGCCTTTTACATTCCTCTTCGGAACGCGATTTTTCGGTCTGTTCGATCAATTTGTCCATCAACTGTATCTGCCTTGCCGTGACGCGCTGTATTTCATTGTACAGGCGATCCTGCACCGCAATATGCGCTTCACGCGCTTTGACGGAATTTTCTTCCTCAAGTATACCGTTGCTATCCTGAAGTTCTTCCTTTGCTTCTTTAAGTCTGTTCTGTACTTGTAAAAGCTCCGAGATGTTCTCCGACCATACCACATGACCGCCGCGTATCGGAGCGCCTGCAAGACGGATACCGTCCGGAAGCATAACAGCGCCGTTTTCAGTTTGCCGCATAACATCTTTTTCCACAGACTTTGCCGCTTTTGAGGACAAAATAACATTGTATTCCTCGTCGGTTATCTGCGCACCAACAGTTGACGCGTCAAACAGTTCGGGATAATGTGTGTTGGATTGAATAAAATGACATCGTATACATATTTCAATGGCGGCGGCATACATAAGGCATATCATTGCCGTTATATCTCCGAAAACAATTCTCAGCCACTCCTGCTGGGAATAATACAATGCCATATACGCAAGCAAAATCACAATTGGAATACAAGCAAGAAATATCCTTTTCCGATTTTTCGGGATTCTGCATTTCAGCGGCATTATCATAAGTATCGCCAGAGCGCATAAAATCGGGCAGGCAATAACGAAAAAGTAACCGACTCCGTATCCGTTGTTGTCGTCCGCCCAGACAACAGCGTCTTCAGGAAAAGTAAACACCAAACAGTGCAGGTCGTTTGTAATAACCAACAGCACCAGTGCCGCAACAGGTATGTAAAGGAACATCGCCTTTTTCGGGAGGCGATAGCTCTCCGGCTTGCCTGCTGACAGCGCCACAAACACCGCCAGCAACGGAATAAACAGCATGGGAAAATAATACAGATACCACAAATAGCGTACAATATGGGGGTGGGTAATATCTGACACAAAGTGGTATTTAAGCGTCCGAACCAAGAACCAGAACACCATAAGAAACGCTATCACCATAATATACCGCCGCACCTGCGTCTGAATAATTCTCTCACGAAGCGAAAATGCCCAGAAAAGATACAGCGCAATATAGTTGAATGAACGAACAAGCCCCGGTACCCGAGAATTGAAATAATCCATAAATGGCAGGCGGCATATATACGCGATAATAATTAACGCGGCAACATATATTGTGATAAGCGTATTTTTCCTTTTGGGCTTCGTCATGGCAGAGCCTCGCTTTCATAAAGCATTTTAACAGTTATCGTAAATTCCGTTCGCAAGAACGGCATATGCAGTAAATCAACAATATACTTTGTAATCTTTTTCCATTATAACATATTATTTCCAAAAATACAATAACCGTTATAAAATAAAATCGCAAAAAATGACACAGATAACAGCCAGTCACCAAAAGCCTTGAATTATTTGCTATAATGAAAAAGGCGAACCGTCGCCGATTCGCCTTTGTTTAATAAGTCTATATCAGATAAAACAGTTTTGGATAAAACTTTTATCTGAAATTCGCCAATCCTAAATGATTACATCACAGCAATCAAAATCGTTATCGATATAGTGCGCAATAAATCTTGCTTTAAAGTAGCGTTTTCTGCAAATTCCCTTATCTGTTCCCGATACGTCCAGATCCTCAGGGAGAACAAATTTAATGCACCTTACTGTTACATCGCGGCAGGAAGCACCGGTATGCGCGGGTATCGTCATGGTTTTCATACCGCGCTTGTATTCTATGTCGTCATATCCCACCTCGGTGACTATTGCCGCCAAAGCTACCCGCTTATGCGGGCATACATTCTTCAGAGTTACCGAAAGCTGCAAAACGCGCCCCAGAGATTCCATTCCAAGCTCTCCCGCGTCATATTCCACAGCGTCCTCACAGCCGTCAATTTCAACGTCCACAGGTTCGGGACAAGTTTCAGGAAATACGTCCGTCCCGCAGTCTACTGTGATGTGCGGCGACGGGAAATCAACAGTATTGTGTTCTGCATCATCATATTCTGTTGACTCGTTCACCTCGATTGAACCGGAACACGGTCCGATATGCTCGACTGTGAACTCCAGAACTGCGCCCTCACTCTTGTAAACTCCCAGTTTATCTATCTTCCAGCGCAGAGAATTTGTATTCACCAGACTTGCTGTTCCCTTTGTCGGCGCGGACGATTATATAACCAAGCCGTTTAACCCGTTGGAAGTTGTTGCGCGCGTAAAGACGCAGCTGCGGCGCTTCCATAATTACAACAGCGCGTCAATCCGTGAACGAAAAAACGAACACGATATTCGCGGTCTGTATATAAACCTCGACAGTCATAAATGCACTCTTTACGGCAAGGAAATTGTCCTCACGCTTTTGGAATTTTCTGTTTTGTGGTATCTTTGCGAAAATCAAGGCAGGGTTATCTCGTCCGAAGAACTGTACGAAACAGTCTGGCACGAGAAATACTTAAACAGCAACAATACCGTTATGGCAAATATCAGCAGGCTTCGGGAAAAACTTCACGAACCGACGCGCAACCCGAAATTCATAAAAACCGTGTGGGGGGTAGGCTATACAATTGAATAAATCAAGCAGAAGAACTAAACTCACCCGCGGTATCTTTGTTCAGTACATTCTGGCGCTGGTGATATTTACTGTGGCTTTTTTCGCGCTTTTCGCCGCAGCGTACTGGTTTGTAAGACAGTTCTACTGGCAGTATGATGACCCGGTGTACCAGTTCCTCAAATTCGTGCAGAGATTTTTGGTATTCTTCCTCGCCGTTCCGTTTATTGCCGGCTGGGGAATAATAACTTATTTCTTCATGAGCCGCCCCCTGCGGTATCTTGACGAGGTAATTTCTGCGTCAGAAAGTCTTGCTAATCCCGCAGATGAACAGATAATCCTGTCGGACAAGCTCAAAAGCGTACAGGACGAGCTTAACCGCGCCCGGGAAACCTCGCTCCATAACGCACAGGTCGCTAAAGAAAACGAGCAGCGCAAAAACGACCTTATCGTGTACCTCGCCCA
>JALEQE010000119.1 GCA_022766825.1 Oscillospiraceae bacterium
CTTGAAAGGAGATTATTATGTACAACGATTTGGTAGATACTATTGGTTTTGTCAGCAAATATGACAAAGAAGTTGCCGATGCTATGGGATTGGAGCTTTCTCGCCAGCAGCGTAACCTTGAACTTATTGCTAGTGAGAACATTGTTTCTCCTGCGGTTATGGCGGCAATGGGAAGTGTTCTGACAAACAAATACGCAGAAGGTTATCCCGGGAAGCGTTATTACGGCGGCTGCGAGGACGTTGACATCGTTGAGAATATTGCAATTGAACGTGCCAAAAAGCTGTTTGACGCTCAATTTGCGAATGTTCAGGCGCATTCGGGCGCGCAGGCAAATACAGCTGTTTATTTTGCGCTGCTACAACCGGATGATACGGTTATGGGTATGAGCCTTGCCCACGGCGGACACCTCACTCATGGCTCACCTGTCAACATTTCCGGAAAGTATTTCAACTTCGTTCCCTACGGCACTAACGATGACGGCTTCATTGATTATGAAGAACTTTATAAGCAGGCAACCAAGTGCAAGCCCAAGCTTATTGTTGCAGGAGCCTCTGCATATCCTAGAGCAATAGATTTTGTTAAACTCTCCGAGATTGCTCGTGCAGTCGGTGCGTATCTGATGGTTGATATGGCGCATATTGCCGGACTTGTTGCGGCAGGTCAGCATATGAATCCTGTTCCTTATGCGGATATTGTTACAACTACCACACATAAGACGCTTCGCGGTCCTCGCGGAGGACTTATCCTCACCAATAATGAGTATATTGCCAAGAAGATTAACTCCGCAATTTTCCCCGGCACCCAAGGAGGACCTCTCATGCATGTAATTGCGGCAAAGGCTGTTTGCTTTGGTGAGGCATTGAAACCCGAATTTAAAGCCTACGGTGAACAAATCGTAAAGAATGCAAAGGTTCTTGCGGATACCTTGCTTGAAAAAGGATTTAACCTTGTTTCCGGCGGTACTGATAACCACTTAATGTTGGTAGATCTCCGTCCGTTTAACATCACAGGTAAGGATTTGCAGAACAATCTTGACGATGTATATATTACCGTTAATAAGAATGCAATCCCCAACGACCCGCAAAAACCTGCATATACAAGCGGTGTTCGTATCGGTACTCCGGCAGTTACGACAAGAGGACTTAAAGAGGATGATATGAAGATTATAGGCGAGTGCATTTATCTTACAGCAAAGGATCACGATGGAAATAAAGAAAAAGTTCGTGAAATGGTAACTGAACTTACAAACAAATATCCGCTGTATAAATAAAGTATTGTAAAGTTTTCATCAGCAAGAAAAAAGCATTTTTGAGTTGAAATTAAACTGCAAAATGAAAGGAAAAGAAAATGTCAAGTGTAAAAAATACAGAAGTTCTTTATTCTGAATATAATGAAGTTGCTCCTATTGGAATTATTGCAATGCGCGGAACAGAAGAACTCGGTGCGCGAATCAACAGTTATCTCACTCGTTGGGCGGACAGATACGGCGAACCTGTCCACGATTATTTGATTGAAGCAGAGTGTCCCCGTTTTTCATCGGGTGACGCAAAAGGCTTAATAAAAAACACTGTTCGCGGTAAGGACTTGTTTATACTTGTTGACGTCGGTAACTACAGTTGCACCTACAAGCTGTTCGATCGTGAAAACTATATGTCTCCGGATGATCACTACGCCGATTTAAAACGTATCATTCAAGCTGCAAGCGGCAAGCCTCACCGTATCAACGTAATTATGCCCTTGCTTTACGGAGGTCGTCAGCACAGACGTTCGTACCGTGAATCACTTGACTGTGCGTTTATGTTGCAGGAACTTCACGATATGGGGGTTGAAAACGTAATCACCGTTGACGCCCACGATCCTCGCGTTTGCAATGCAATTCCGCTTATGGGCTTTGATAACGTTATTCCGTCATATCAGGTACTGAAAGCTATGTTCGCCGCTTTTCCCGACCTTGTAATTGATAAGGATAATTTTATGGTAATAAGCCCGGATGAAGGCGCATTAAACCGCAATATGTTCTACGCATCTGTTCTTGAAGTCGAAATGGGAATGTTCTATAAGCGCCGTGATTACTCAACAATTGTAAATGGCCGTAATCCAATCGTAGCTCATGAATATTTGGGTACATCTGTTGAGGATAAAACTGTATTTGTAGCAGACGATATTATTTCGTCCGGCGAATCAATGCTCGATATAGCAAGAGAACTTAAAAAGCGCAAAGCAAAACGTTTCTTCGCTTACGCAACTTATGGTATTTTCACTAATGGATTAGATTCTTTTGATAAAGCATATGAAGATGGTATGATTGACGCGGTATTTAGCACCAACCTCACTTATCGTACTCCCGAATTACTTAAACGCCCGTGGTATAAAGAAGTTGATGTTTCCAAATATATTGCATATTTCGTTGCTTGTATTAACCATGATACATCTGTAAGCAATGTAATGGATCCCAACGAGAAAATCAAAGCATTGCTCCGTGAGCACAAAGGCTTGTAATATGCCACTTGCAGACAAAATAAGACCTGACACACTTGACGATGTTGTCGGGCAAACTCATCTGCTTGGCGCAAATAAGCCTTTGCGCCGTATAATTGAATCTGGCAAGATACCCAATATGATTTTCTACGGTCCATCGGGAGTAGGAAAGACTACTGTCGCTAGAATTATTGCCGAATCTGCAAATATGCGTTTGCATAAATTGAATGGTACAACAGCCTCAACGGCGGATATAAAAAATATCGTTGCTGAATTGGATACTTTCTTGGGCAGCAACGGAATATTACTGTATCTTGATGAAATACAGTATCTTAATAAAAAACAGCAGCAAAGCCTGCTTGAATACATTGAAGACGGAAGTATAACGTTAATTGCTTCAACAACCGAAAATCCGTATTTTTATATTTACAATGCTATTTTATCAAGAAGTACGGTTTTTGAATTTAAAACAATAGAACCGCAGGAATTAGAAAAAGCGGTTCGGCGAGGTTTCTCGGCACTATCAAAAGAAAACGGAATTGAATATGAGGTGTCTGACGAGGCAATACGTTATATCTGTAACGGTGTTGGCGGTGATGTTCGTAAATGCTTGAATACAGTAGAATTATGCGCTCTATCTTCAAATAATGGCAAAGTTGATATTGAAATAGCCAAAGAATTGACGCAGCGCAGTAATATGCGTTACGATCGTGACGGTGATCAACACTACGACCTATTATCGGCACTACAGAAATCAATTCGCGGCAGTGACGAAAATGCCGCACTGCATTACGCGGCGCGGCTTATTGACGCAGGCGACATTATTTCTCTGTCGCGGCGGCTTTTGGTAATTGCCTCGGAGGATATAGGACTTGCTTACCCACAGGCTGTTCCTATTGTTAAAGCGTGTGTAGACAGCGCTATGCAGTTAGGATTGCCCGAGGCGAGGATTCCATTAGGCGAAGCTGTAATTTTGTTGGCTACATCTCCCAAATCCAATTCCGCTTATCTTGCAATAAATGCGGCACTTTCGGATGTTCAGAACGGGGTTGTCGGAGATTTTCCACGCCAGTTGCAGAATAAACATTGTGACGGGGAAGACGCGGAAGTAAAAGGTCAGCATTATCTATACCCACACGACTACCCGAATCATTATGTAAAGCAACAATACTTACCCGATAATTTAAAAGATAAAGTGTATTATCATTTTGGCGATAATAAGCTTGAAAATAATGCACGGGAGTATTGGGAAAAAATAAAGAATCAAAAATAAGTTTCTATCCGTTTTTTGCAGTTTTCCGATGAGTATATCCAGGAATTGATATGACCCGATTTAATAAAGTAATTTAACTCATTATTGTGATATGGTGCGTTACCAAACGAATTTACAGCATTCACAATAATGAGTTTTATTTTCATTTTTTCGGGAATTATGGCTTTAATATAAACGCCCGCTTTTTGATTTATGATAATATCATCAAGCGGTTCGGCAAGTCCCGCCAGATTTGGCGCAAGTTCCACGAATACACCATAATCTTCAATTGATCGTACAATTCCGGTAACGGTTTCTCCCTGTTTGAACATTGCGGCATTTTGTTCCCATGTTCCGAGAAGTTCCTTGTGAGTAAGACATATCCTGTCATTTTCAAATGATTTTATAACAACCTTTATATCCTGTCCGATATAAAATCGATCCGACGGATGAGATATTCTTGATACTGAAATCAGATCTATCGGAATAAGCGATGGAATCCCGCAGCCAATATCTACAAAACATCCAAACTGTTCCAGATGAGTTACTCGAGCGGGAATAACATCACCCGGAATAAGCTTTTTGAGGTAATTTTCCTCGCACAATTTCTGAGCCTCTTTTCGTGATAATATTGCGCGAATAATTCCGTTTTCATCATAGTCAAAATCTGTTACAACAAAGCAGACAGGTTTATTGACGCGCGAAATTAAAGCAATATCTCGCGTTGTTCCTTCTACAATACCGATAGCGCCCTCTTCACGTGGAATAATACCGCGCATACAACCCAAATCAATCACAAGGTCGTGATTGCTGTTACATACAATACAAGGTGCTTCGAGTATTTTTTTGCTCTTCAAGCATTCCGATAAGCTTTGGTAAGAAGCAAGACAAGTATTGTTTTCATGTGTTCCGAATAAAAAGCCCTCAGGCAGATACTCTTTCATTTTGTACCTCCAACGGTGATATTTTCATTAAATTCTATGAACAACACACGAACAATATGCAGATTTTAAAACAAAATTGCCGCGATGTTGTGTCGCGGCAATCGTTAATGTTAAATTTTTATTCTTCCGAGTTTTCAAGGCTCGACGCTAAATCGGTAACATCATTTATAATGTTGGTTATTTCCGAAACACTTTGACTGATGAATTTCAAGCTTTCATTCAGTTGATCAACCGAATGATCTGTATTGCTGACGTTTTCTCGTGTACTTCCTACATCGGTTATGATTTTTTCGGAACAAGCTCTTATGTCATCAATGTTTTTCAGAATTGTATTCGTGTGAGTTTCGGCTTCTTTCAGCGTTTCAGCAGATCTAACTGCCAATGTTCTGATTTCACCTGCGACAACTGCAAATCCCTTGCCGAATTGTCCCGACCTTGCAGCTTCAATGGACGCATTTATTGCAAGAATATTTGTCTGTTCTGATATACCCTTGATTTTACCGAGAATACGTTCGTATTCGCCAACACTGACGTTTATTTGCCCGATAAATTCGGCGATTTCATTTGTCCGTGACAGTATGCCGTTAATATCAGTTTCAAGTGTATTCATATCATTTTTGATGTTATCGTTCTTGACAGAATTATCCATTGTCTGATGCTGAATAGGCGTAATTTTGTCAGACAGCATCTGCATTGATTGATGAATATTATCCACAACATTGGCAAGATTTTGATTCTGAGTATCAGCTTTCGCTGACATTTCTTTCAAAACAGCTTTTTCATGTACTATACAGTTGCTTACACTGTTATTTCCGAAGAATATGTTTCTCGCCATGTCATGACAATTTTTGTATCCGCACGCATGGCAATCAATGTGCCTGTCTTCCTCCGTATATTTGCCCATTGAAATAAATATCTCAT
>JALEQE010000124.1 GCA_022766825.1 Oscillospiraceae bacterium
TTCCCCTCGGAGGCTACTTTTTATATAATATTATCCCCGACGCGTGAACAAATGTTCTCACGTCGGGGAACTGTTATTTTGAATTTATGATAATTTTGTTATTCGGGGTCGTGAGTAAGTTTTACCATACTAATTGCTTCGGTAATAGTTTTTTCCAAAGCTTCTCTACCGTATTTATCAACTTCTGCTTTATTCTTTTCGCCATGTGTCAGGCAGCCTGCGCCGCCGATACATCCTCCGACGCACGCCATACCTTCAATGAAGTTTGCATCAAGAACACCCTTGCTCTTTTTAAGCAATGCCATTTTGCATTGTTCAATTCCATCGCAGGAAACGGCTTTAACTTCAAAGTCAGTGTATCCTTGTTCCTTAAGACCTTCCTGTACTGCATCGGAAAGACCGCCGCAACGCGCGAAAATACGTCCGTAATAACTTGCGTTATCAAGATTTTCTTCACCAAGCGTACGTATGTCAATATCCTTGCTGTCAAACAGTGCCTGAAGTTCCTCAAATGTGATAACACTGTCGATATAAGGACGTACAGTTTCAAGCTGAAATTCTTTCTTCTTTGCTGTGCACGGTCCCATAAATACAATTTTGCAATTGGGGTCTGTGGATTTTATGTATTGTGCAACCGTTGCCATAGGGGAGAGGCTGTGAGAAACGTGAGGAGATATATCGGGGAAGTTTTTGTGGATATAGTCCACGAAAGCAGGGCAACAGCTTGATGTGAGGTAATCACCGTTTTCGGCAAGTTCCTTACTTTCGGTATAGGCAACCATATCCGCTCCGAGAGCGGCTTCAACAACAGTATAGAAGCCTAGTTCCTTGATGCCCTTTACAACCTGACCTAATTTTGCATAAGAGAACTGACTTCCGATAGCAGGGGCAACAAGAGCATAAACTTTATACTTGCTGTTTTTCTCGCTTTTCTGTATCATATCAATTACATTGATAATGAACGACTTATCGGTAATTGCTCCGAACGGACACTGATAAACACAGGCACCGCAGGAAATACATTTGTCGTTATCGATTTTTGCCGCTTTGTCTTCGTTCATTGAAATAGCGTTTACTTTGCATGCGCTCATACAAGGCCGCTTGAAATTCATAATTGCGGAGTAGGGGCAGTTTTTCGCGCACATACCGCATTCAACACATTTAGTTTTATCGATATGCGCTTTTTGATTATGGTCGAATGAAATAGCACCTTTGCGGCAAGCGTCCTCACAGCGATGAGCTAAACAGCCGCGGCAAGCGTCGGTGACTTCATAACCGCCCATAGGACATTCGTCGCATGCCGTTTCGATTACCTCGATAACATTGGGATTGTTTTTATCGCCGCCCATAGCGATTTTGACACGCTCACCGAGAATTGCACGTTCCTTGTAAACACAGCAGCGCATAGTGGGTTCTTTTCCCGGAACAATTATTTTAGGTATGTCCAATACATTATCCAGAAGTGTTCCGTCCCATGCCTGGCGAGCAACTTCGCGCAGTACCTTGTATTTCAGATACTGTACCTTGGTGTCGAATTTGTACAGCTTTTTAGGCTGTGCATTGTTCTGCACATTTTCCATATTATCTCCTTATTTAATCAGAAATAGTTTACCTTGATATTTTTGCCCATTTTTTTCAGACTTTCGGACAGCTCGTTTACAAGCTGCATTTTTATATTGAAATTGATAGGCAAATTAGGGTTCTGGTGGGCGGGATTAACCGCTCTTCCAACGTAAAAGTTAATATCCGTCGCTTCCTCAAACAGCATACGCGAAATAAGCGCGGCGCCGTCCTGTTTATAATTCCACTGCTTATAGCTTTCGTTATCGGCAATGTAGTCTTTTGCGTACTCATTTACGCGGTTTATCGTGATAACGCCTTCAGTAACAAGATCCACACCCTCGATTGTGGCTGTCGGAGGTATTTCCGGATCAAAATAGTTAATGTTGGGGATTATCGGCTTATTGAGATACTGTGCCACAATAGTCGATGTAGTACCTCCGCACACAATATGCTTGCCGCCCTTTGAAAGGAAGAGCGATACCATTTTTTCACAGTCGTTTCTATCTGATGGAGGTCCGATCATAAGATTTATCTGCTGTCTTGAACGTATCCTTACAGTAAGCGCGGTTGTATCATCGCCCGGATTACCGCCGTAGAGTTTCAAGCATTGATCCGTAAGCACAGTGGACAGTGTTTTTGCGGTAAAACCCACGTCGGTCAGTGTTTCCATAAACTCTGCTATTTCTTTGCGTTCCCAACCGAAATTGAGCGACATTCCAACACCGGCGTGAATACAGCCGTCGCTCATTGCGATAAAAGTATCGTTCTCCTGAATTTTAACGCGTGCCTTATGTATGGTTTTTCCTTCAATGTTCAGTTCCTGAAACGGATATTCAAATAGTTTTCCGTTTCTGTACATTATAACGTCCGGATTATCATAACAAAGTATTTCC
>JALEQE010000170.1 GCA_022766825.1 Oscillospiraceae bacterium
CGAACACCCGCGCCTCGACTGCCTCCGCGCCGCCTACGGATTTTCCGCAAAGGTCGGTGTCGAACAGTTCGGAGATATCCCCCTCGACAATCGTGTCGCAGTCGAGATAAAGCACGCGGTCATACGCTGCGAAAAGTTCGCCGAGAATCGCTAAGCGGTAGTTGGTTTCTGCGGTTATGTAGGCGTGGGTTGCGTCCTTAACCCTCTCGCGGAAATCGGTCATATCAACAAAACGAACCGAGCAGTTCGGGAAATGCTCCCCTACCCGCCGGAGTAGGTCACGGCTTTCCTGCGAGATGTCGCTGTGAAGTACCACTATGTCGTACACACGGCTCTTATCCGCATTGCACAGCAGCGAATACATGCACACCGCAAGCGGCGGCGCGTAATTCTCGTTACAGGCGAAGCAGATGTTCACCGGAGAATACGCCGGTTTTATGCTCTGCACTATATCACATTCTTTCTTAATATTGCTATAAATAATTATTTTTTTATATTATAACACATTTCCAAAGATTTTGTCAATATAAATTTCACAATAATTTATAAAAATGGAATTATCCGTGTTTAATTCCGTATTATCTCAATATAAAAAACGCGCCGAAACCAATCGGCGCGCTGTAATTTTATACTTTTCTTGTTCTTCTTTTGGTGAAATGTTTGATAAGCGCGATAATTCCTTTGAGCGCGAGATTAACCGCGAGAATAGCAACGGAAACGAACGCCGCCGCTTCAAGCTGCATTTGCGCCTCGAACTGATTTATCATCAGCGCAACGGGTCTTGTGAAAGCGTTTGCCAGGAACGATACCGCCGAAATCGTCATCATACAGTTTACAAAGAAATAAGAGAACGATTCCAAAATCGTGGATTTAAGAGTGGGAACAAAAACATCAAATATCATATGCAGTCGGCTAACGCCCAAAGTCGCCCCGACAGCCTCCAAATCGCCGCTCAATTTGCTCATACTGTTGTAGAACAGCAGATACGGCGACGAAAAGAAGTGAATACTGTTTACAAGTATAAGGATTGCGAACGTTCCGTAAATGAACGAGCCTTTGAACGCAAGTACATACGAAAGACCGAGTACCATACCCGGAATAGCAAGCGAGGTTATCGAAAGCAGGTGCAAAATCCGTGTGGATTTTGACGGAACGCGGGAAGTAAGATACGCGCTTATAAACGCGATTACCGTACCGAGTACCGACACACCGAGCGCGATAATAATCGAGTTTCCGAGATAACTCATTGCGCCCTTATCGACGGTAGCTTCGATATTGTGCCAGGTAAAGGACATATCAATCGGGTACTTTTGAGCGAACGTCAGCTGAACAAACGAGAATATCGGATAAACCACCGCGGCGGAAACAAGCGCGGGAATTATTGTCGCTATCGTGTCGCGTAAAGGACTTTTCTCGATTTTGAACGGCTTTGTAACAACCAAATTGGCTCTGTTTTTGCAGAAAATATCCGCTAAGAACGCAAGTACCGCGGGTATAAGCAATAATGTGCCGAAAACCGCTCCCTGGTCGAAATTCAACCGCCCGATAACTTCCTCATACATAATTACGGGCAAAGTCTTGTAACTGCCGCCCACCATAAGCGGAACGCCGTAATCCGTCACAATCATTGTGAATGTCGCGAAAAACACGTTGATAAGCGGTTTTCGCAGATACGGAAGCGTTATCGCGGTAAGTCGGCTAGCTTTCGGTATTCCAAGAACTGCCGCCGCCTCATACGGCGCGGCGTTTTCGTATTGCAGTATATCGCATATCATCAGATACGCCACGGGGAACGAATACATAACGCTCCCGATTACAATGCCCCAAAATCCGTACAGACCGTTCGACAGTCCGAGCAAACGAGTGATTTTTCCGTTCGCGCCGAACAATATAACAAGTCCCATACCGTGCGAAATTGACGGCACGAGCATCGGCAGAATAAGCAGAACGCGGAACAGAGGTTTCAGCTTTGCGCGCGTTCTCATCATACACCAGGCGAGAACGAAAGCGAGCGTTACGGAAATGACCGTTGCAGTCAGAGATACGACAACCGAATGAACGATACTGCTGCCGACCAGCGGACTTGAAAAAATCTTCTTTAAATCGGCGTCTTTCAGCTTGAAAAGCAAGGTACAAAGCGGGTAAATAACAGCCGCCAGGAAGAACACGGCGATAAGCAGTTTAGACGCGCTAGTACCAAAAGTACGTTTTTTTATCATTGTGCGCCCCCCGCGTATTTCATAAGCGACGCTATCTTCTTGTTCAGATTGTCGATAACAAAGCTCTTAACATAATCATCGGCAGGGTGAGCGAGTATTTCCTGCGGAGTTCCTATCTGATGAATTTTCGCGTTGCCCATAACCATTATACGGTCGCTCATCGCGAACGCCTCTTCCTGGTCGTGCGTTATGTAAATCATCGTGGTGTGCATTTCGTTCTGTATGCGTTTGAGTTCCTCGCGCAAGGATAGACGCGTCGCGGCGTCAAGCGCGCTCATCGGTTCATCGAGAAGTATTATTTTCGGAGAAAGCGCAAGCGTTCTCGCAATTGCCACACGCTGCATTTGTCCGCCCGACAGCTCCGAGGGGTATTTGTTGATATGTTCGGAAAGCCCCACTTGTTCAATAAGGCGCATAGCCGTTTCGTGGGCCTTTGATTTCAGTTCGGGACGGAATTTCATCGCATATTCCACGTTGCGCAGAACTGTCATATTCTCGAACAGCGCGTAATTCTGAAATACAATTCCCATTTCACGCTTATCGGGAGAGGCTTTTGTTATGTCTTTTCCGTCAAGCGTTATCGTACCCGAATCGGCGCGGACAAGTCCGATTAGGATACGCAAGAGTGTGGTTTTTCCGCAGCCCGACGGTCCGAGTATCGACAAAAACTCTCCGCCCTCTGCCTCAAAATTTATATCGCACAGCGCTTCCTTGCCGTCAAATTTTTTATTGAGATTTTTAACTACCAATGATTCCACAGAACCGCTCCTTTATTATAACTAATACAATACCGCACACAATTCCTGTACGGTATTGCTTATCTATTTATTTGTTATTAGTGATTCCACTTATCGAGAAGAGCCTCTTTCTTGCTCATATCGGTGATTCCGTCCATATTGCCGTAAGGAACATCTTTCGGGAAGCTCTTCAACTCGCAAGCCGCCTGATTTTTGAAAATCTTTTCGGGCATATACAGCTTTTTGTCTTCGGGTATTACATCACTTACGATATACTTGAACACCTTCATAATATCTTCGTCTTTTTCTTTGCCCGCGATAACCGCGCTTGAATAAGTTGTATAAGGCGCGCCTTCTTTAAAGAACGTAATTGTAAAATCCGAACCCTTGTCGATTTCTTTCGCCGCCTGGAAAGTCATTCCAAGACCGATAGCCGCCTCGCCCTGTATCAAAGCCTTAACGGGACCCGAACCGGAAGACGTGAAACCTTGACCCGAAATATTCTCCGCGAGCTTATCGAAATACTCAAAAGCCTTATCTTCGCCGCGTTCGTTTACCATATTCAACAGGAAAATATATCCCGTACCCGACGACTTGGGGTTGGGCATAGAAACAAGTCCCTTGTATTCGGGTTTGAGCAAATCGTCATAAGAAGTTGGAACGGGAACACCCTTTTCATCAAGCAATTTCTTGTTGATGATAATAGCGCCGCTCATCAGAGCTTCGGGAACATATTTTTTGCTCTCGGGAACATAATCATCAACAAACACACTAAAATCGATATCGTCAAGCGTGGCAAGATTGTCACTGACTTTTTCGGCGGAAAGTGATTCCATCTCATAAATGATATCAATATCGGAATCTTTACCCTCCGCAGCTACCTTTGCCGCTAAATCGCCGGTAGTGATATATGAAACCTTTATATCATATTCGGGGAATTTCTCGTCAAGCATTTTCTGAATGTTTTCGTTTCTGTAATCCTCAGCGGCGGAATAAACATTTATCGTTTTCTTCTTCCCGCTGCCGCAGCCTGTAAACATACCGCAACACATTACAGCCGCCATAACTCCTGCAATAATTCTTTTTTTCATAGCTATACTCCTTTTTGAAATTATACGTTGTAGGTTTTATCTATTTGTTTCAGTTCTCGGAACGTATCGATTTCGACAATATCGTTTTCCTTGAACGGAACGATTTCAATTTTATAATTCCCGCGGAACATTGTGTTAGGAACTTGTTCCCAGAACATTTCCTTGCCGCCCGGCGCGAGATAAGCCGTTCGTATATCTTCCGCCAAACGCGCGCCGTCCGAGGAATTGATGTAATACACGCCGTACATCTGATAGCAATTCAGTCCGCCGAGTTTCTGCTCGTCAATACAGCCGTCCTTTTCGGTAACGCACCAATCGTCGGTTCTGTCTTTCCAAATTCCCAAAACGTTGGAACTGTAATTGTATCTTCTGATAATCTTTGGATTTGAAACAAGCAAGTCCGATTCTAGAATGTAAGCGTCCTGCATAAGGAAACGCGCCGCCATAGCGGAGGAAATATTGTTTGCCTCGTTATACGACGGATTTTCGATAAACTTAATCATCGGGTACTTGTAAAGCAGTTGGTCGAACTGTTCCGCCAAATATCCGCGGACTATGTATATCTCGCTTATTCCCGCTTCGAGGCAAGCGTCAAGCATTGAATCGATAATGCGTTTTCCGTTTACTCTTACAAGCGGTTTCGGCGTATTGAGCGTTATCGGAACAAGTCTTGAACCGAAACCCGCCGCAATGAAAATCGCTCGTTTCGCGCGATACGGTTCGAGAGCTTTTATTCCTTCATCGGTTATCTTTCCGTCCTTGATAAGCCCCTTCTCGGTCAGTGTTTTGCAAACGCGGTTTATCGTGCTGAGCGAATGGTGAGACGCTTCCTCGATTTTACGCTGAGTAAGTGTTTTATCCGCTTCGGCAAAACAAACAAGCACGTCAAATTCTTTGTGTGTCAATTCCATTTAATCACCTTTGTTTCACGGCGCAAAAATCGCGCCTGTATTGATATCAACGAAACACATTATAACACACACTTTTGTTTTTGTCAATAGTTTTTGTACCATTTATGTAAAATTTTACAGTAAAACGAAACATTTTGCAAACTTTGAGCGAGTATTATTATAACCGCAATTCTCCGCAATATAAAGCCGCGTATGCTTGTTTTACGCAAACACACGCGACACAACAATATACAATTTCCACAAGCGAACCTGTTTCAACAAGCACAAGTTTGTCTATTTTTCAGACAGAATTACAACAGCATTTGCGCCTATTCCTTTTCCCGAAAGACCCAAACCTTCCTCGGTTGTTGCCTTGACAGAAACGCGGTTTATTTCGCACCCGAATGCCGCCGCAAGATTTTCGCGCATTTTTTGTATATACGGCGCGAGTTTCGGTTTTTCAGCGATAATCGTTATATCAAGATTTCCGAGAACATAACCGCTCTCGGTCATTTTCCCGATAACCTCGCGCAAAAGTCCCATACTGTCCGCGCCCTTGTATTTCGGGTCGCTGTCGGGGAACAGATGCCCAATATCGCCCAAAGCAAGCGCACCGAGTATCGCGTCCATAAGCGCGTGCACGGCAACGTCGGCGTCCGAATGTCCGAGAAGGCCGAGTTCATACGGAATTTCAACTCCGCACAGGACAAGCCGCCTGTTCTCGGTTAGGCGGTGTACGTCATAGCCGAAACCTATTCTCATATGATTTTCACCGTCCGCTTGTTGCGGTAAACAGCCTCCGCCGCAATTAAATCCTCGGGACGGGTTATTTTCATATTGCACCCGCCGATTTCGGTTATTTTCACATACTCTCCGCAAAGTTCAAGAATACTGCTGTCATCGGTCGCGTTTTCCGCCGCCTTTTGGTCGACTTTTTCAAGGCACGACAAATACAGCTTTTTAAGGAACACCTGCGGCGTCTGCGCGTAATACAAATTCGCGCGCGGCGGCGTACTTTCGATAAATCCGTTACTGCTTACCGCTTTTATCGTGTCAACCGCTCGAATAGCCGCGATTGCCGCCTTGTATTTCTCCGCGTCAGCGAACACTTTTTCAATATCGTCAGTTTCTATAAGCGGACGCGCGCCATCGTGTACGGCGATATAATCCGCCTTTGCCGACACGGACGGAATACAGTTCCTTACGGACTGCATACGGGTTTCCCCGCCCGCGACAACCGCCGTAAGCTTTGTCACGCCGAAATTACGCGCAAGCTTTTCATAGCGCGCGGTATCATCGGCGGGCGCGGCAATAATTATCTCGCCGACCTTTTCCGACTTGTTAAATTTCAGCGCGCTCATCACAAAAACAGGCGTATCGCCGATTTTTTCAAGCTGTTTGTTTACACCGTTCATTCGCGCGGAAGAACCCGCCGCGACTATTATAACGGATACCATAATTCATTCACCAAACCTTATATCTTATTCAATTTGAAAAATTTCCGTGGAACTTGAAATAATTCAGTTCATCACTGAGATTTTTCATCAGTTTGCGGATTTTAGGCTCGTTCACATTGCCCGTAAACTCTATATAGAACATATAATCGTTGGGATATTTCATTTTAACGTCAATCGGCAACGGCTTTGACTGAATTTTAGTCATAGAAAGTCCGTTCACGGCGAACTTCGTAAGCAGTCTGTAAAGCGCGCCCGAAATATTCGGTATCGACAGCGAAACCGCAATCTTATCCGCTTTTTCATAAACCTCGATATTCTTTGAAATGCAGATAAAACGCGTGGAATTGTTAGGGTCGGTCGCGATATGCTTTCTGACAACGTCAATGCCGTGCATTTCGGCACATTCCTCGGAGCAGATACAACCTAATTCGCCGCTTGGGTTTTCCGCCACCATTTTTGCCGCCGAAGCATTGTTGTGATACGGGATAACGGTCAAATTGCCGCGCTCTCCGATATATTCCGCGCATTGACGTATTGCCTGCTCGTGACCGAAAAGTATCTTAATATCGTTTTCCGAAACTCCCTTTTTCGCCGCCAAAACGTGCGCACACTCAACCGTTGTTGTGCGGCAGATATACACATTATGCCGTTCCAAACGGTCCATATTCGCGGTAACTTCTCCCGCCGTTGAGTTTTCAACGGGAATTATGCCATAATCCACATCGCCGTTTTCCACAGCGGAGAACACCTCGTCAAATGACGCGTAATAGCTTATGTTTCCGTTATCGAACAGTTGTCTCGCCGCCGCGTGTCCGTAAGAGCCTTCAATTCCCTGCACCGCGACAGATGGACGCGGTTTTGCCTCTTTTATATACGGAATCTCGACATCGGGCGTTATCTCGTTAATCTGAGATACCTTGGATATATCCATTATATTCATAAACAGGAACGCCGCGCTTTTCCGCAGTTCCTCGGGAGTGTTTTTCTTCACCGCGTCGATTATCGCTTTCTCACGGTCACTCTGAAACACAACCATATTATTGGCGGCTTTGTATTTCGCGACATCTGTCGCAAGGTTCATACGCTCCAAGAACAAATCAAGAATTTTATCGTCTATTTTGTCGATCTTTGCCCTTATCTCGCTCAAATCCATCATCATACCCCCGCAACATAAACCGTAACGGTTTCGCCTTCACTTACGTTGATTATATCGCCGACGTCTTTACTGCACTTTACCACATAGCCTTTTCTCACACCGTCAACGTGCGTTTCAACTTCTTCTATGGAATATTTTATGTTCAGAGAGGTCAGCTTTGCCACATAATCCGAACTGCTTTGTCCGTTATAATCGGGCAGTGCCACCGCGCTTGAACCTTTGCTTACCGTAACGCTTATCTGCGTTCCTTTCGGAACCATAGTACCCTCTGCGATAGATTGGTCGTACATCAGTCCCGCGCGGTGTGTCTCGGAATATTCGTATGTCGGAACGAACGTAAACAATCCCTCAAAACGTGAAACCGTACTGTCATAGCGGCGCTCGGTGAAATCCGGAACTTTAACAAGATCCTCCGGCTCGGAAACGCTTGTTTCCGAAGAAGCGGCGTCGCTTACGGATGAATTAGGCTCGGAACTGTCCGCAACTGTTTGCGAAGAAGTATCCGATGACGTTCCCGCGCCGTTTGCGACAGCGCTTGTCTGCGAAGAAACGCCGCTTTCGGACGATGTTACAGACGGAGTTTCGGGAGTAAATACTCCGGACAAAGAAAGTGCAAGCGCCACCGCAAACAATATCAGCGTCGCACCTGCAATTATCAGCACGGAAAGAGTTTTTCTGCGCTCTTTGATCTGTTTTTTCATCCGTTTCTGTTCCTTGGGCGACATACTGTTCTGCGAATTTTTGTCAGCCGTTGTTTTAGAAGCGTTCTCATCGGATGAAAACCTGGGCGGCGCAAAAAGACTGCTTACAAAATCGCTGATATCGCGTATTCTCTGATCCTGAGAAAACGTCATACCGTGCATAATTACTTTCGATACATTTGCGGGAACATTCCTGTTCACAAGCATAGGTTCGGGCATATCCGCGATTTTGTCAGAGCCGGCGTCAAACGGTGTTATTCCCGTCAGGACGCGATACAGCACCGCCGCAATTCCGTACACATCCGTCCAAGTGCCGTTCATTTCGTCACTGGTGTACTGTTCGGGCGCGGCATACCCGTTGTATATTTCACACGTCAGCTCGGTATTTGTGGTTCGCGCCGCGGAAATGCAGAAGCCCGTGAGCTTAAGTTTCATTTTATCCGTAACAAATATCGTCTGTGGAGAAAGTCCGCGGTGGATTATCCCTGCGCGATGAACAAGAGAAAGCGTGGTGAACACCGGCGGGAAAAGTTCCTTAACCTGATCCCATGTAAGACCGCCCGAAGAGTTCGCGAGGAAAGTTTTAAGCGAGATACCGTTAATGAACTCAAACACGGCATAGCAGGTGTTGTTTTCGCAGAATACATCAAGCACCGCCTGAATGTGCGCCATATCGCTGAGCTTCATAAGAGTGCGGTTCAGGTCCTCAAACTCGGACAAATTCGTCTTGTAGAGAGGACTGTTCTGCGAATTGACCGAGATAACGGTTTCGCCTTTTCTTCTCGAACAAAGCGTGTCGGGCATAAATTCCTTTATTGTAACCTTTGTTTTCGCGGCAGTATCATAACCTATGTAAACAGCTCCCTCGCCGTTGTACGACAGCAATCGCCCGACAATATAGCGATTGTTCAAAAGCGTTTTCGGCGCAAGATAGGTCGGGATATACGGGTCATCATCGTTGTAGCCGCATAGCTTGCACGGACCGTCATACGTTTTATCGTTCATACAGCCCATACAAAGTGTGGTTTCGGTCAGCATAGCTTTCTCCTTAATATAGTTATATATTCTCTGTCCCCAAAAAGTCTACTTCAATAATATACACCAAAAAACTCAAAATGTCAAGGACTGTGACGGCTTTGTAACCTTTTTTGACGTATTTATTACAAATTTGTAACCTTTTTCTATTTTTTTAAATCAAAGCAAACAGCGGGTATATTCTTTTTGTGCATTGTGACCGCTGACAAACGGCGCGTCTGCACCGCAGGAAATATTATCCGAAAACACTTGCAAAAACGAACAGAATGTGGTATAATACATATACGGGCAATTTCACCCTGTATCCGATATATCGAAAGGAGTTTTTGACAATGAGTTTTTTGGACGATGTAATCACCACCACTAAAAATGTTGCGGCAACAGCCGGCAAAAAGACAGACGAGGCAATCAAGATCTCCAAGCTGAAAATCAAATCCTCACAGCTTAACAACGACATAAAGAATAAGTATGAGAAACTCGGCGCGTTGGTTTACGAAATGGCAAAATCGGGAGAAAAGGACACCGAGGCTTTCGACGCGGCTATTGCGGAAATTGATACAGCGAAGACGGAGCTTGCCGATATTGAGAAACAGCTTGATGAGCTGAAAGGCAAAGTTGCCTGCCCGTCCTGCGGACTTAAAACGGACAACGACAATACTTTCTGCCCCAAGTGCGGCGCAAAGCTTCCTGAAAAACCCAAAGAGGAAGAAAAACCTGTCGTTGACGAAAACAAGGAAGACTAATTTAAGGCAACACCGGAGAGCTTCGGCTCTCCTTTTTTTGTAATTGAATGGGGATTTTGCCGAAATTGCGGTATAAAATTGTGACATATTTCACAAAAAATTACGAAAAATTGCCGCTTGTTGAAAAATCAAGTTGCCAAAACAGAAAATATATGCTATAATATATGATGTAGTTTGGTGCTTTGGGGCATTAAACCGCAAAATACTTTTAATAAATACAAACAGGCAAAAGACAAAGGAGAAGAAAATGAAATTCAAAAAGATTATGGCGGCAGCGGCAGCTTCAATGATGCTCTGCTCAATGACCGCGTGCGGCAACAATACAAGCAGCACGACTTCCACAACAAATAACGCAAACACTGGCACGACAAACTCAAGTGTGACTTCCACAACCGATTCCAATACCTCATCGGCGGCGGAGTCCAAGACGGAAAGCACAGCGGCTGATTCATCTGCTGCAACAAGCGACACAAGCACTGCTACCGTTGACCTCGGCGACAAGGTGTTCAACATAGGTATCTGCCAGCTTTTGGAGCACCCCGCTCTTGACGCGGCTACAAAGGGCTTTGAAGAGGCTCTTACCGAAAAGCTCGGCGAAGACCACGTTAAATTCGATTTCCAGAACGCGCAGGGCGAGGCTACAAACTGTGCAACAATCACAAACAAATTCGTTTCCGCAAACGTTGACCTCATTATGGCTAACGCAACAGCGGCGCTCTCATCGGCAGTTTCCGCAACCGAAACAATCCCGATAGTAGGTACATCCATCACAGCTTATGATGTTGCTTTGGGCGGCTCTGACTGGAAAGGCAAGAACGTTACGGGAGCGTCCGACCTTGCTCCGCTCGACCAGCAAGCGGCTATGCTGAAGGCTATATTCCCCGATGCGAAGAAAGTCGGCATTCTCTACTGCTCCGCAGAGCCTAACTCACAGTATCAGGCAGAGGAAATCGCAAAGTATTTCAAGGAAGACGGTATCGAAACCAAGGAATACACCGTTGCGGATTCAAATGAAATTCAGGCTCAGACGCAGGCTGCAGTAAACGAGTGCGATGTTATCTACATTCCGACCGATAACACAATCGCGAACGCTGCTGAAACAGTTAAGAACGTTGTAGTTCCCGCGAAGAAACCCGTTGTTGCGGGCGAAGAGGGCATTTGCAGCGGCTGCGGCACAGTTACTCTGTCAATCAGCTACCACGATATGGGTTACGCGGCAGGCGAAATGGCATACGATATTCTTGTAAACGGTAAGAAAGCGGGCGACCTCGAAATCGGTTACTCTCCCGTTACAAAGAAGTACAATCAGGAAATCTGCGACGAACTCGGTATCACCGTTCCTGACGATTATACTGCAATTGAGTAATCAATAAACCACATAAACACAAGCAGCGGGGAGCGGTATTCCGATCCCCGTTACTTTAAGGTAGCACCGCATAATTATTGTCGTGCGATTGCGCAGTCAGATTTATAGTGCGTTCGCCTTTTGTGCGGCACGTCCTGTGCCGCTTGGGCGAACGCCTTCCGACTTCGTGTCGGCGTCAGATTGTACAATGAGGACGACGCAAGGCTGTATGCCTTACAAGGACGAATTGTGCAAGATGACGGAAAATATGCAAGCAAAGCGCGAGACGACGGCAACGTCGTCTGAGCAAAGGCGTTAGCCGTTAATTGTGCGGTGTTGCCTTAAATTAATGCAATAATTGCGATTGGAGAAATAAATGAACACGCTCACCACATTTGTAAACTCTCTTCCGGGAAATATCTCGCAGGGGCTTATTTGGGGTATTCTGGCAATCGGCGTTTTTATCACTTATAAAATACTTGATTTTGCCGATTTAAGCGTTGACGGCTCAATAGGCACAGGCGGCGCGGTTGCAGTAATGCTTATCACAAACGGCGTTCCCGTTCCTGTGGCATTGCTTTGTTCTTTTGTATCGGGCTGTCTTGCGGGACTTGCGACAGGTCTTATGAACACTCTGCTGGGCATACCGGGAATATTGGCGGGTATTTTGACACAACTTGCGTTGTATTCAATCAATCTGGATATTATGGGACAGTCAAACCGTCCTGTAAGCGTTGACAAATACGACTTGATTGTTTCGCAAAGATATGTTATGACGCAGGGAAACGAAATAACGAGCGTTGTAATTCAAGTGTTGAAAATAGTCGCGATTGTTGCTTTTATTATCGCTGTTCTGTATTGGTTCTTCGGCACGGAATACGGCTTTACAATCCGCGCTACGGGCTGCAACTCAAATATGGCGAGAGCGCAGGGTATCAACACGAAAAAGTCAACGGTAATCGCACTTGTGCTTTCCAACGGACTTGTCGGACTTGCGGGCGGACTGCTTTCACAGTATCAAGGCTTTGCGGACGTAAATATGGGACGCGGCGCAATCGTTATCGGACTTGCCGCCGTAATAATCGGTGACGTTTTGGGAACGATTATTTTCAGAAAGCATTTCAACTTTGTCGCAAAACTTGCGTTTACGGTAGTGGGTTCTGTCATTTACTTCCTTGTATTGCAACTGGTAATGCTGACGGGACTTCCCTCGGCGAATACCAAACTTTTCTCGGCTGTTATCGTTATGATATTCCTTGCGGTGCCGTATCTTAAAAAAGCGGCGAAAACATCATTCAGGCGAGCGGGAAAAAACGCCGAAAAAGTCACAATCACCACAATTGATGAGAAAGGAGCGACAGACAATGCTGACACTCACTGACATCAGAAAAACCTTTAATGCGGGCACAATCAACGAGAAGAAAGCGTTGAACGGCGTTACTATCGACCTCGACGACGGTGATTTTGTTACGATAATTGGCGGCAACGGCGCGGGAAAATCCACCACGCTTAATGCAATCGCGGGTGTATGGCCTGTTGACAGCGGTTCTATCGTCATTAACGGGAAAAACGTTACGGGACTTTCCGAACACAAGCGAGCGAAGTTTATCGGGCGCGTATTCCAGGACCCGATGACGGGTACGGCGGCTACAATGGAAATACAGGAAAATCTTGCTCTCGCGAAACGCAGAGGAAATCCCCGCGGACTGAAATGGGGCATTACAAAGCGTGAACGTGAAGAATATCACGAGTTACTGAAAACGCTTGATTTGGGACTTGAAGACCGTATGACTTCAAAAGTTGGTTTGCTTTCGGGCGGACAGCGACAGGCGCTGACCTTGCTTATGGCAACGCTCAAAAAGCCGGATATTCTGTTGCTTGACGAACACACCGCCGCTCTTGACCCGAAAACCGCCGCGAAAGTATTGGAACTTTCGGACAAGATTATCGAAGAAAATCACCTCACGGCTATGATGGTTACGCACAATATGGAAGCGGCAATCAAGCACGGAAACCGTCTTATTATGATGAACAACGGTAGAATTATCTATGATGTAAAAGGCGAAGAAAAGAAAAAGCTGACCGTGAATATTCTGCTTGAAAAATTCGAACAGGCAAGCGGTTCAAAGATGAACAACGACCGTATTCTCCTATCAAAAGGCGAAACGGATTAAATTATTTAAGCCGCAAAGTAAAATTCGCGGCTTTATTCAATCGTTATATTAACAATACCGCACAGAGATTATAAAGTTTTTTTATCAAGCAGAGTTCCAAACCCCGCAGAAATAGAAGAATTACTCAGAAAACAATAAAACAACAAAAAATTGCCCTCGTAATCCGAAGGCAATTCTTTTATAATCAAAAGGCTGAAAAATCACTTTACAACCCCGTCTGCCTGCGAAACAACCGAATTGGACGTAACAGTGCTTGTATCGGTTGAAGTCACATCGGAAGTGCTGTCGCTTTCATTGATACGCGCCATAACCTCCTGCGCGTACGGTTGCAATTCTTTCGGAAGAGCGTTCACATCGCCGTTCTTCAACGCTGTGCGAGCCTGTTCTATCTGCTGTTCCGAAAGTCCCATCGCGGACAGTTTATCCGAATACTGTGCAATAACCTCCTCTACCCTTTCATCGGATATTTTCACTGTTTCCGCGGCCTGAGGGATTTGCTTTCCGTCAGAATCGATTGTGTAATTATCCTTGAATATCAGATCTTTTACGGTGACAAATTCGTATCCTTGGGATTTCAGTTCGCCGAGTATATCAGGCAACGCTTCGGTTGTGTTTTCAAGATCGTTATGGAAAAGAAGTATCGAGCCGGGTTTTACGCCTTTAAGCACTTTTTTCTTGATATCCGATGCGGACGGCTTTTTCCAGTCAACGCTGTCAACGTCCCACTGAATTACTTTCATTCCCATACCGTCAAGCGTTGTGATAAGACTGTCGTCATACTCACCGTAAGGAGCGCGGTAAAGCGTTGGTTCTTCGCCCGTCAGCATTTTGATTTTGCGGGTACATTCACGGGTATCGGCAATCAGGTCGTTCACATTCATTCCGAGAACGTGCGGGTGTTTATCCGAGTGATTTTCTATTTCGTGACCCGCGTCAAAAAATTTCTTCACATCATCTGGATAACGGTCGCACCAATCACCCGTTACGAAAAACGTTGCTTTCGCGTCGTTGTCCTTAAGTATACTGATAAGTTCATCGGTGTTGGAGTTCTCCCATGCTACGTCGAATGTCACCGCGATTTTCTTTTTGTCACATTCGACGGAATAAATAGGCAAGAGCCGTTTCGCGGCGCGAGATCCGACAGAAGTCGCCGCCAGAGTTATTCCTACAGCAACGGCAACCACGACAAATAACGCAATCGCAATTACACGTTTTATTTGTTTTTTTGTAAAAGTAACCGATTTCATACTGTTCCCTCCATAATATAGTGATTACTGCTCTATAAATATGTTACAGCGGGGACAAATATGACAAGCGTAAAAAATGCCGTACACGCTTTCACGCATACGGCATTTTCGGAATTTAGGTGAAACCACATAATTATTGCCATAAAAAGGCTTGTGAAATAACGTTTCATAGAAACACACAATACGACAAAAAATTCACGCGTGCGTTTTTCGCAAATTTCCGTGCATTTTCATACATTATGTTCCAGACACATATAACAGAAATTAACCGCTCCCAAAGCCCTGGATCGGCTCGGGGATCTGTTTTACATCTATATTTAGCGGTTTGACATCAGATGTGTATATTCGACGCCAAGTGTATCATATTGTCTATAATTATTGTAGAGGCATTTTTTCATTGACTTTTTTCAGGAATTGTAGTATAATAAAATTGAAAACAACCATTGCGAAAGGAGTTTGATTACATGAGTGATATTAAAATCAGAAGGACAACGAAATATTCCGTTAAAGTAATATCCTCTGATAATTCAAGCAATGAGGTATCTCCGGTAGACGCAGAAATGGACGCAAGAGCAAAACAGGCTGTAAAATCTGCTATAGAGAAAGCTAAATTCTGCAAAAAACCTGTCGCGCACTATGATGCTGTTACCAAGCGCACTTATTTGGAGTATCCTAACGGAGAAAAGCGTTATGTCGACTAGAAAACCAATGATACTGGTGCTTGCCGGTCCTAACGGCTCAGGGAAAAGCACAATTACTCAGTACTTTGAAAAGGTCGGAGAGTATACGAATGCTGACGATGTGGTATCAGCTACGGGAATGAGCAACGAGGAAGCCGCAACTTTTGTGGATAACAAGAGATATCACGCCATTAAAATGAAACAGGACTTTACATTTGAAACAGTCTTATCTTCCCAATACAAAATGGATATTCTCAGAAAAGCAAAAAGCGAAGGATATTTCATCAAATGCATTTTCGTACTGACTATCGATCCGCTTGTCAATGTAGCCAGAGTAGAAGCAAGAGTTGCATCCGGTGGTCACGATGTTGATAAAGAGAAGATAAAAAGCCGATACTACAAGTCGCTGGCAAATATAAAAGAACTGATGACTTTATGTGATATTCTTCATGTTTATGACAACACGATTGAACCTGTTAGAATCATACGAAAACACAAGGAAGATGTTACTGTTTTTCCGAATGAACTGTGGACAGAGGATATGATTTTAAATCTGCTTTAAACGTTCCTAGTAACGAATTAACCGCTCCCCAAAGCCCTGAATCGGCTCGGGGAGCGGTTTTACATCTATAAATATATTACAGCGGGGACAAATATGACAAGCGTAAAAAATGCCGTACACGCTTTCACGCATACGGCATTTTCGGAATTTAAGTCACTTGATTATCTGTACAGATCCTTGGGTGAATAACTTGTATGAAGAATTTCGTGCGCTTTGTGAGAATTGGGTTCGCCGAAAAACTCCTTGTACAGCGCCTGTATATCGGGGTTTTCGTGAGAACGGCGCAACGGTTTCTTTTCGTCGATACCGTAAAGCACCTTTGCGCGCTCTGCGGGAATATCGGTAAAGTTGCGAACGCTTGCGGGCTGAATAATCTGTCCGCCGCCGTTTACACAGCCGCCCGGACACGCCATAATCTCGATAAAGTCATAGCTTGCCTCGCCCGCTTTGACTTTTTTGAGCAGTGCTTTCGCGTTTGCAAGTCCGCTTGCGACAGCAACACGAACAGTCTTATCACCAACATTGTACGTTGCCTCTTTGATACCCTTAACGCCGCGAACTTCCGTAAACTCAATCGGCGCGTCGTTGTTTTCGCCCGTGAGTTTCCATACGGCGGTACGCAAAGCCGCCTCCATAACGCCGCCGGTTACACCGAAGATAACTCCCGCTCCTGTGCTTGTTCCAAGCGGAGAATCGGGCTCTTCATCGGGCAAATCACGGAACATAATTCCCTCTTTTTCGATAAGACGAGCAAGTTCGCGCGTTGTTATCGTAATATCGACATCAGGAATACCTGCCGCGTCTTGATCTTTGCGTATTTTCTCAAATTTCTTCGCGGTACACGGCATAACCGAAACGGAAACAATATCCTCGGGGTTCTTGCCGAGTTTCTGCGCATAATATGTCTTTACGACAGCTCCGAACATCTGCTGCGGCGACTTGCAGGTTGACAAATTCGGAATAAACTCGGGGAAGTAGTTTTCGCAGAAGCGAACCCAACCCGGCGAGCAAGAAGTAATCATCGGCAAAGTTCCACCGTTCTGAACTCTGTCAAGGAATTCGTTAGCCTCTTCCATTATAGTAAGGTCGGCGGAGAAGTTTGTATCGAACACTTTATCAAAGCCAAGTCTGCGCAAAGCCGCAATCATCTTGCCTTCAACGTTTGTTCCGACAGGATAGCCGAACGCCTCGCCCAACGACGCACGAACAGCGGGAGCGGGCTGAACTACAACCATCTTTGTGGGATCTGCGATTGCGTCAAGGATCTTATCCGTATCGTCCTTTTCGGTAAGCGCACCGGTAGGACAAGCCGTAATGCACTGTCCGCATGATACGCAGGCGGTTTCCGCAAGTCCCATTTCAAACGGAGAAGAAATATTTGTCGCAAATCCGCGCTCATTCGCGCCGATTACGCCAATACCCTGCGTAATTCCACAAGCCGCAACGCATCTGCGGCAGAGTATGCACTTTGAGTTATCGCGAATCATATGCGCCGCAGAATCATCAATTTCCACGGCGGGGTTTTCGCCCGCAAACTTGTTTTCGTCAATTCCGTATTCATAGCACAATGCCTGAAGTTCGCAGTTTCCGCTGCGCTTACAGCTGAGGCACTCTTTTTTGTGATTACTGATAATCAACTCCAAAGTGGTCTTGCGGCTTTCGAGTACTTTCGGGGAATTTGTGGTGATTTCCATTCCCTCGTTTACGGGATAAACGCAGGACGCAACCAATGTACGCGCGCCTTTAACCTCAACAACGCAGATACGGCATGCACCTATCGCGTTAATATCTTTCAGATAACACAGCGTGGGAATTTTAATACCCGCGTAACGAGCCGCTTCAAGAATAGTGCTGCCTTCGGGAACGGAATAATCCACGCCGTTAATTTTAATATTAACCATAACTTTTTACTCCTTTCCCAATCATATCTTCTGAATCGCGCCGAACTTACAGTTGGAAGCGCAGACGCCGCACTTAATGCACTTGTTCGTGTCTTTCGTGAACGGACTTCTCAACTCGCCGCTGATAGCTCCGACAGGACACTTTTTCGCGCAAAGCGAACAGCCCTTGCACACTCTCGGATCGATATAATATGCGAGCAAGCTCTTGCACACGCCTGCGGGACATCTCTTGTCCTTAACGTGAGCAATATACTCGTCACGGAAATAACGCATGGTGGACAGAACAGGGTTGGGCGCAGTCTGACCCAGACCGCACAGCGCGTTGTCCTTGATGTAATAGCAGAGCTTTTCGAGCTTGTCGAGGTCTTCCATAGTAGCCTTGCCCTCGGTTATCTTTGTGAGAATTTCGTACATTCTCTTTGTACCGATACGGCACGGCGTACATTTACCGCAGGACTCGTCAACGGTAAATTCGAGGAAGAACTTCGCGATATCAACCATACAGTTGTCATCGTCCATTACGATAAGTCCGCCCGAACCCATCATAGAACCGATTGAGATAAGGTTATCATAATCAATCGGAATATCCAGATACTGCGGAGGAATACAACCGCCGGACGGACCGCCCGTCTGAGCCGCCTTGAACTTCTTTCCGTTGGGAATACCGCCGCCGATATTCTCGATTACGGTACGCAATGTTGTACCCATAGGAACTTCAACAAGTCCCGTATTGTGGATTTTGCCGCCCAAAGCGAAAACCTTTGTTCCTTTGGATTTCTCGGTACCCATAGAAGCGAACCACTCGGGACCGTTCAGAATTATCTGACAGACGTTCGCGTAAGTCTCAACGTTGTTCAAAACGGTAGGCTTGCCGAACAAACCCTTTACTGCGGGGAAAGGAGGACGGCAGCGCGGTTCTCCGCGGTTGCCCTCGATAGAAGTCATAAGCGCGGTTTCCTCGCCGCAAACGAACGCGCCCGCACCAAGTCTCAATCCAAGATGGAAGCTGAATCCCGTACCGAAAATGTTGTCACCCAACATTCCCGCTTCTTCGGCTTGCTTTATCGCAATTTCCAAACGCTCAACAGCTATCGGGTATTCCGCGCGGACGTATATGTAACCCTGATTTGCGCCGATAGTATATCCCGCGATCGCCATTGCCTCGATTACGCTGTGCGGGTCGCCTTCAAGCACGGAACGATCCATAAACGCTCCGGGGTCTCCCTCATCGGCGTTACAGCAAACGTACTTCTGCTCATTCTGCGATTGTTTCGCGAACTGCCACTTGCGTCCCGTGGGGAATCCCGCACCGCCGCGTCCGCGAAGTCCCGATTTCAGCATAACATCGATAACATCATCGGGCGTCATCGTCGTGAGCACCTTATAAAGTGCCTGATAACCGTCGCGCGCAATATACTCTTCGATATGCTCGGGCGAAATAAGACCGCAGTTACGAAGTGCAACGCGGTGCTGATGCGCGTAGAATGAGGTTTCATTCAGCGATTTGATATGGTCGCCGTCTACGGTTTCCGCATAAAGGTACTTCTTAACGGGTACACCGTTTTTGAGATGTGATTCAACGATTTCGGGGATATGCGAAAGCTCGGTTTTGGAGTAGAACGTACCCTCAGGGTATACTATCATAATAGGACCCAATGCGCACAGGCCGAAACAGCCTGTCTTTATCACGTTTACCTTACCCTCTAATCCCTGCAGCTTGATTTCCTCTTCAAGCTTTTCGATTATTTTCATAGAGCCCGAAGAAGTACAGCCCGTACCGCCGCAGACCAGAACGTCCTTAACGCCGTTGTCCTGAGCCTCCACGCGGACGTTTATAACCTCCGCCGCCTTGGCTTTGACGGCATTAAGCTCGTCTAATGTATTTATTCTATCCATAGTCGGATTTTCCTTTCTATGTAATATCAGTTATATTTCTCAAGTATCTTGTCCACATCGTCCACGGTAAGTCTGCCGTAAACGTCCTCGTTTACCGTAAGAACGGGCGCAAGTCCGCAAGCGCCTATACAACGGCAAGCGTCAAGCGAGAATTTTCCGTCGGGCGTGATTTCTCCGCTTCCGATTCCGAGCTTTTCCTGAAGCTTGTTGAAAATATTGCCGGAACCCTTGACATAGCAAGCCGTTCCCAGACAAACAGATATCTTGTACTTTCCTTTGGGGTTTATTGAGAACTGCGCGTAGAATGTAACAACACCGTACACTTTCTCAAGCGGGATCTCCATTGCGTCCGCTATCATTGTCTGCACTTCGATGGGAAGATAGCCGTAAATTTCCTGTGCTTTCTGAAGTATCGGCATAAGTGCGCCCGGTTCGTCCTTATGTTCGGCGATTACCGCACGGAGCCGCTCCTCCTGTTCGGGCGTTCCCGAAAAGGGAACAGCGCTTTTTTTCAAAGCCATATTATAGCCTCCTAATGTGGATTTACCGTGTATATACGACACGATATATTACCATATAATTATAACATAAATTTACATAAAAATCTATAATATTACCTGATTTCCTCGGTAGAATTTACATCGTTCTTTTTGTTTATTTTGCACAAAACGACCTGACTTTAATATCTGTTCTTGTTACGAATATGATGTTTTGTGCATAATTATAATATGATACAGTCAGGCAATGAATACGGATTTCGGAAAATTATTTCTTATCACGGAATAATTACCAAAAAACACGTTTTCTGCGAACGATGCGGCTGTTAAACCGACCATTTGAAAGCTGTTTTTTTGTAAAGAATGACGAAAATAAACGTTTTCTATGGATTTATGCAACTTTTTTGTTGACAATATGTAAAAAATGTGATAAATTTATATTGTATTGTCACGAATAAAATGAAAGGCAAATTATAAATGAAATATGATGTTGTAATTGTCGGCGCGGGTCCCGCGGGAATTTTTACCGCGATTGAAATGGTTCGCAAAGGCTCAAAAAAGAAAATACTGATAATTGAAAAAGGCGTTTCCGTTGAAAACCGCAGATGCCCGAAAAGCAAAACAAAAACTTGTATGAACTGCAAGCCGTATTGTCATATAACAACGGGATTTTCGGGCGCGGGAGCTTTTTCGGACGGCAAGCTGTCGCTGTCAAGCGAAGTCGGCGGCAATCTCCCGGAGCTTATCGGCGACCTGAAAGCGCAGGAAACAATCGAATATACCGACAAAATATATCTGGAATTTGGCGCGGATACACGCATTGAAGGCATAAGCAACCCCGATAAAATCCGCGAGATACGCAAAAAAGCCATTATGGCAAACCTGAAACTCGTTGACTGCCCTATCCGTCATCTCGGCACGGAAATGGCGCAGCAGTTGTATCTGAAAATCGAAAAGTACCTCATTGACAGCGGCGTAGAGATTCTTTTCAGTAAAAACTGCGATGATATCATCATCGAGGACGGCGTTTGCAAGGGCGTTGTAATTTCCGACAGTAAGGACGGAAAGAACAGCGAAACCATTTACGGCAACGAAATCGTTGTCGCGACAGGCCGTAAAGGCGCGGACTGGCTTGAAAAAGTCTGCGAAACGCATAATATCGAACACCGTCCCGGCACGGTTGACGTCGGCGTGCGCGTGGAAGTCCGCAACGAAATTATGGAAGAGATAAACGAGGTTTTGTATGAATCAAAGCTTATAGGTTATCCCCTGCCGTTCAAGAATAAGGTGCGCACGTTCTGCCAGAATCCGGGCGGTTTTGTAAGTCAGGAAAATTATGACAACGATTTGGCGGTTGTAAACGGTCACAGCTATAAGGAGCTTAAATCTCCCAATACAAACCTCGCGATACTTTGTTCTCACAACTTCTCGGTACCGTTCAATCAGCCGATTGAATTTGCTCAGAAAGTCGGCGAACTTACCAATATGCTCGGAAACGGTCATATAATGGTTCAGCGTTTCGGCGATATTCTCGACGGAAAACGCACCTGGGAAAAGGAGCTTTCGTTCTCCAACGTAAAGCCGACGCTCCCCGACGCGGTCGCGGGCGATATTACCTCCGCAATGCCCTACCGTACAATGACTAACATTATCAACTTCATCAAAGCAGTTGATAACGTTGTTCCCGGTTTCGCGAGCCGCGAAACGCTGCTTTACTCCCCCGAACTCAAATTTTACAGCAACCGTATCAAAATGGACGAGCATTTCAACACGAATATCAAAGGCTTGCACTGTCTCGGAGATTCAAGCGGTTGGACAAGAGGTCTTATGATGGCGTCCGTTATGGGCGTTCTCATGGGCAGAGAACTTATTTGAATGACTTCGGAGGTATGACAAAATGCAGCTTTTAGAAGAACGGATAAATAAAGACGGTGTTGTGAAAGAGGGCGGCGTTCTTAAAGTAGACAGCTTTCTCAATCACCAAATCGACATCGACCTTTATAATAAAATAGGAAAGGAGTTTCGCAGACTCTTTCCTGATAAAGGCATAAACAAAATATTGACAATCGAGGCTTCGGGAATAGGAATCGCTTGTATAACGGCGCAGTATTTTCACTGCCCCGTGGTGTTCGCCAAAAAGGCGCAGAGTATAAACATTGACGGCGAGGTCTATTCCACAAGCATTGACAGCTTTACTCACAAGCGCACATACAATGTCATTGTCAGCAAGCGTTTTATAACGCCCGATGACAATATACTTATCGTGGACGATTTTCTCGCGAACGGTTGCGCTCTGCTCGGACTTATCGATATCGTTCAAAGCGCGGGTGCCAAAATCGCGGGCGCGGGTATTGTAATTGAAAAGGGATTTCAGAAAGGCGGAGAGCTTGTACGCTCAAAGGGCATTCACGTTGAGTCGTTGGCGATTGTCGATGATATGAGCGTTGAAAACGGCTGCACTTTCAGACATTGACGATTTTTACGGCTATGCCGTTTAAATAAAATTTATATGGAGGACAACTAAATGAAGAAGAAGTTACTCGCCGCTTTAATGGCGGCAACCTGTCTGCTCGCGGGCTGTTCAAACGGCTCTACAAGCAGCACGACAAGCACATCAAGAACGACAAGCGAAACAAGCACGTCTGCGGCAAGCACTGCAGAGAGCAAGGACGCTTCCGCACCCGAATCAGCGACAAGCGGTACGGAGTCTACGGCTCAGACAACTTCCGGCGCAAACACCGTAGTTGCAGGATTTGTTTACATCGGCAAAATCGACGACGGCGGCTACACACAGGCTCACGACGCGGGAAGAAAAGCTATTGAGGCTATGGGCGTTGAAACCCACTATCTTGAAGACGTTAAAGAAACCGTTTCCGACACCGAAGAGGCAATAAGAACACTTATTGAACAAGGTTGCAACCTTATCTACACTAACTCTTTCGGCTTTATGGAAGGCACTGTTGAAATGGCAAAGGAATATCCCGATGTCAAGTTCGCACACTGCTCCGGCTATCAGAGAGCGGACAACCTTTCCACATATTTTGGCAAGGTTTATCAGGCTCGTTACCTTTCGGGTATAGTTGCCGGTATGAAAACAAAAGCAAATAAAATAGGCTATGTTGCCGCAAAGGGTATTCCCGAGGTTATTCGCGGTATCAACGCATTTACACTCGGCGTTCAATCCGTTAATCCCGACGCTACCGTTGAAGTAAGATTTACCGATACCTGGTATGATCCCGCTGTTGAAAAGCAGGCGGCTATCGAACTTCTGAACAACGGCGTTGATGTTATCGCACAGCACCAGGATACAACAGCTCCGCAGGTTGCGGCACAGGAAAAGGGCGCTTTCTGCATAGGCTATAACTTCCCGACTTCCGACGCGGCTCCCAACGCTTATCTTACGGCTGCTTGCTTTAACTGGCCGCAGTTCTACACCGATGACGTTCAGAGAGCAATTGACGGCACTTGGTCTTCAAGAGCATACTGGGAGGGTCTTGCTTCTAATATGACTTACCTTGACAAGCTCACCGACCTTTGCGAAGAAGGTACACAGGAAAAGGTTGACGAAGCGCAGAAAAAGATTATTTCTGGCGAACTCGAACCGTTCACAGGCCCGCTTTACGATCAGGACGGCAACCTCAAGGTTGAGGACGGCGTAAAGATGACCGACGATGAAATCTGGAATATGTCTTGGTTCGTTAAGGGCGTTGTAGGCACTATTCCTCAATAAATAAGACATTTTCAACGATAAAAACAGATCCGGGCAGTACATTATATTAAAAAAATGTATTGCCTGATTTGTTTTTTCAAAGAGCGGCAGAAATACCGCTTTTTGAAAAAACTTATCAACATAACGACTTCGCAAAACAGGAGGTCTGAATGAGCGAACCTTATATAAAACTCGAAAATATATGCAAATCTTTCGGTACAGTCAAAGCGAACAACAACGTTTCCATTGACGTGAACAAAGGCGAGATACTCGCTTTGCTGGGCGAGAACGGTTCGGGAAAAAGTACGCTTGTAAATATGCTGAGCGGAATTTATCAGCCCGACAGCGGCTCAATTTACCTTGACGGAAAACTCGTATCGTTCAAATCGCCGAAAGACGCGATAGCGTCAGGTATCGGAATGGTACATCAGCATTTCAAGCTGGTTGATGTTTTCACGGCGGCGGAAAACATCATAATGGGCAAGCAAAAAAACGTTTTCCTGAGCAAAAAGCGTATGAATGAGCAAATAGCTCAGCTCAATGAGAAATACGGTCTTTCCGTTACACCCGATAAAAAAGTGTATGATATGTCGGTCAGCGAAAAGCAGTCCGTGGAAATTATGAAAATACTTTATCGCGGCGCGGACGTACTAATTCTCGATGAACCGACAGCGGTACTTACTCCGCAGGAAATCGACGCGCTTTTCGATATACTCCGCAAAATGAAAGCGCAGGGCTGTTCGATAATAATTATCACGCACAAAATGGCGGAGGTACTGAGCATTTCCGACAGAGTAACCGTTTTGCGAAAAGGCGAGTGTATCGCGACGGTGAACACCGCCGAAACAACTCCGCAGAAACTTACCGAAATGATGGTCGGAAGCGCGGTGTCGCTTGAAATAGAACGCCCGACAACAACGCTTTCCGAAAAGCCTCTGCTCTCTGTAAAAAATCTGCTTCTGAAGAACATTGATGATGTTCCCGTAATAAACGATATGTCGTTTGACGTGTACGGCGGCGAAATAGTCGGCGTTGCGGGTATCGCGGGCAGCGGTCAGAAAGAACTGTGCGAGGTTATCGCGGGACTTTGCAAAGCAAACGGCGGCGACATTCTGTTTGACGGCGGCAGTATATTGGGACTTTCTCCGCACGCCATACTGAAAAAAGGTATAAGTATGAGCTTTGTTCCCGAGGACCGTCTTGGAATGGGTCTTGTCGCGGGAATGAGTATCACCGATAACGTTATACTGAAATCGTACAACAAAAACCCAGGTCCGTTTATTGACAAAAAATACGCCAAGTCATTGGCTCAGCAGATAGTAAAGGATTTTGACATATCAACCCCGTCTGTAAATCACCAGGTTAAAAAACTATCGGGCGGCAACATTCAGAAGGTATTGCTTGGCCGTGAGATATGGCTCAGTCCGCGCGTCCTTATTACAGCGTATCCCGTCCGCGGACTGGATATAGGTGCATCGTACAATATTTATCACATACTCAACGAGCAGAAGAAAAAAGGCGTTGCGGTGCTGTTTATCGGAGAGGATCTTGATGTGCTGAAAAGCATTTCGGACAGGCTTATGGTTATCCACAACGGAGAGATAATTGATATTGTCGATCCCGAAACGGTTACAAAAGAGGACATCGGTCTTATGATGCTCGGACATAAAAAAGAGGAGGGTGACGCCGTATGATGAGAATACAGATTTCAAAGCGCGCGGGCGTTTCGCGGGTCGCGGATACGCTTATTCGCATAGGCGCGATCATTGCCTCGTTGTTGCTTGCGGGCGCGGTAATGGCTATTATGGGCTTTAACCCGCTGAATATCTTCTCAAAGATAATCACTTCAACGACATCGTCCTTTTCGCGCTTTTCCGAAACCATCAACAAAACAATATTGCTTACAACCTTATCGCTTGGTATTGCGGTCGCGTTCAGAATGAAATTCTGGAACATCGGCGCAGAAGGTCAGCTTTATATGGGTGCGTTCGGCGCGGCGCTCGCGGCGTTTGGTTTCCCCGAATTGCCTATGCCGCTTTTGCTGTTGATTATGGGATTGTTCGCGTTTATATTCGGCGGGATTTGGGCGATCATTCCCGCGCTGATTAAGATTAAATTCTCAACGTCCGAAACGTTGGTTACTTTGATGATGAATTACATCGCTATTCAATTTATATCGTATCTGCAATACGGACCGTGGAAAGATCCCGCGTCACTTGGAGCGGCTAAAATTGCCCGCTTTTCCGACAACGCAATTCTTCCGAAAGTATTCGGAATCCACGCAGGCTGGATAATCACACTGGTGTTGGTAATTCTCACGACTATTCTGTTAAAGCACACAAAACTCGGTTATCAGATAGACGTTCTCGGCGAAAGCGAAACCACCGCTCGTTACGCGGGAATGAACACGGTAAAGATTATGCTCCTTGCCGTTGCAATATCGGGCGGACTTTGCGGAATGGCAGGCTTTATGCAGGCGTCCGCCATTGAAAAATCAATAACCGACAGTATGAGCGGCGGTCTGGGATTCACGGCTATAATTACCGCTTGGCTCGCGAAACTCAATCCGCCTGTTATGGTAATTGTATCGTTCGCGTTTTCGATGCTTTTGCAGAGCGGAAAATCACTTCAGGTTATGGGTTTACCCTCATCTATAACGGAAATATTGCAAGGCGTTATCATTTTCTTCGTTCTTGCAAGCGAATTTTTCATCAACTATAAAATATCGTTCCGCAAAACGGCAAAGGAGGCAAAGTGATGGATATTCTGAATGAAATTTCACTGTTTTTGCAGACTTCCGTCCAGATGGGAACGCATATTCTCTTTGCGATTGTCGGAGGAATAATCTGCGAGCGCGTTGGTAATATGAACCTCGGTATTGAGGGTATGATGCTTATGGGCGCGGCGGTCGGATTTTCCGTGGCTTGCGCGACTTCAAATCCACTGCTTGCTGTACTTGCCGCAGGAGCAGCCGGAATGCTGGGCGCGCTTATATATGCGGTTGTTACCGTAACGTTCCGAGGAAATCAGGTCGTTACGGGACTGGTTTTGACGATATTCGGTACGGGCGTCGCAGGCTTTATCGGAAAATCTGTGTCGGGCAATATTATCCCCGAAAACGTTACAAAAACATTTGCGCCGTATAAAATCCCCGTGTTGAGCGATATTCCGATAATCGGAAAGGCGCTGTTTGACCAAAGCATTTACGTTCAGTTGGCAATTATAATCGCCATTGCCGCGTTTTTCTATATGAAAAAGACAAAGTGGGGACTGAATATGCGAGCGGTCGGAGAAAATCCCGCCGCCGCGGACGCCTCGGGAATAAATGTCACGCTTTACAAATATGTTCACATTCTGATGGGCGGTTTCCTGTGCGGAATAGGCGGAGCTTATCTTTCTGTCGTATTCCTCACAACGTGGCAGGACAATGTCACCGCGGGCGCGGGCTGGATTGCGGTCGCGCTGATAATCTTCAGTACCTGGAATCCTCTTAAAGCAATACTTGCGGCTTATCTTTTCGGTATGCTGAAAGGTCTTAACTTTAAAATGCAGGGTTGGGGCATACAGGTATCTTCACAGCTGCTTGATATGATTCCTTACGCGGCGACTGTAATCGTGCTGATAATCATCACACTGCGCAAGAAAAAGGAGTATCAGCCGCCAAAATCGCTCGGCAATCCCTACTTCCGAGAGGAACGATAACTTTTTACAAATACAAAAAACGGCGCTGTAATAACGGTGCCGCTTTTTTTCTAAGAGCGAACATTCAGAACAAGCCATATAAAATATCAGCAGTACGGAAAAGAAGTTATCTGTTAATGTAAGGTATTTCCATAATAATTGTATATTTTCCCTCAAACCACTTGATTTTTCAGAGAAAATATATTAAAATATAATTACGGGCTACATGTCCGCATAAAACGCAGAAAGGATTATATGAAGAGATGGCACTGAAAGTATTGATATGCGATGACTCGATATTTGTTCGCAAAAAAATGAGAACCGCTATCGAAAGCGCGGGAGTTACCGATATTGTTGAGGCTTCCGACGGACAGCAGGCGGTTGAGAAGTACAAAGCGGAAAAACCCGACCTTTGTTTTATGGACATTATTATGCCGGTTAAGACCGGAGTTGAGGCTCTGAAAGAAATCCGCGAATTTGACAAAAACGCAAAAGTGATTATGGCTTCCTCCGTAGGAACGCAGGCAAATCTCAAAGAGGCTATTGTTGCGGGAGCTTATGACTTTCTGCAAAAACCGATTGAAGACGCCGCAATCAAGAAGATCATAGACAGAGTCAAAGAATAAGGAGAACTGTATGTTTACACAATTTTTTGGAAATTATCTGTTAAGCAACAATCTTGTTACCTGTGAACAGCTTTCGGAAGCTCTTTTCCCCAAAACGCCGCACCGTCTTAAACTTGGAACAATCGCAATAAACGAAGGACTTGTCACAGCAGAACAGGTTGAAATCGCACACAGAAAGCAGCAACAGGAAGATAAGCGTATCGGAGATGTTATGGTTGAGCTTGGTTTTCTCACAAGCGAACAGGTTGAACACCTTTTCAGTATGCAGCATCCCGCGCACCTTCTTCTCGGTCAGTCGCTCATTGACAACGGCGTTATGACGAACGCTGAATTTGAAAAGGCTCTTGGCGACTACAAACGCGAATACAGTATAACCGACGACGATATACGCAACGAAAACGAAATGTCCGTCAAACGCATTATGGAAGATTTCTACGGACTTGCGGACAATTCATTGAAATCAAAATATGTTTATCTGCTTTTTAAGAACATAATCCGCTTTATAGGTGATGATTTTATGCCGATAATGAAGGATAAATATACAAACGACGTTACGGGTTGTGTAAAGCAGGCAATCGGCGGAAAAGAAAATATCCTCACGGCGTATTATTCCGATGACGCTGCTGCGGCAGGATTTGCTTCTCGTTTTGCAAAAGAACAGCTCACCGACAACGACGAATATACAAAGGCTTGTATAGGAGAATTTCTCAACCTGCACAATGGTCTTTTCGCAGTAAACGTAAGCAACGATGAAGGACACGAACTTGAACTGAGTCCGCAGGAATATAACGCTACCGTTCCGTCAGACAAAATTGACAATTCCCTTGTGATTTCCTTGCGATTCGCGTTCGGAGATGTAGATTTCTTTGTCTGCGTTTGATTACACAGCTGAATGAAATTATTGATTTATCATCTCTGAATAATATTCCGGATAATAAAAAAGCCGCTCAACCATAATGGTTAAGCGGTTTTTTAGTGGTACGCCTGAAGGGATTCGAACCCCCGACCCTTTGGTTCGTAGCCAAATACTCTATCCAGCTGAGCTACAGGCGCATATTACTGTTGCCGATATTCCCAACACCAGTAATTATTATAACACTATTTGAGGAATTTGTCAAGGGTTTTTTAAAAATTTTTTCGTATTCTGTTCTAATTTCGCCCAAGCTAGTCTATATCGACAGTATTTCCTTTTCCTTATCCTCGGTCAATACGCCATTCGTGCGCATACTCGCGAGAACCTGCTCCATACGCTGACGCGCGAGTTCGGGCGACTTGTCAAGCGAATACACCGACGGCGCGTTCGGCAACCCTGCCAGCATTGCACATTCGTATTCCGTAAGCTCCGACGGCTTTTTCCCGTAATAACCCTCCGCCGCGCTCGCAAGCCCGTAATAATCACTGCCGAAATAAATAGTGTTGACGTACAGCTCGAAAATCTCGTTTTTGGAAAGTTCTTTTTCAAGAGCAAACGCCGCGTACACCTCGGCAAACTTACGCTCAAAATTCTTCGACTGCGTAAACCATAAATTCTTCGTGAGCTGTTGCGTTATAGTCGAACCGCCTTGGTCAAACGAAAGCGTTTTTATATCATACAGAGCGGAACGCGCAATTGCTTTCATGTCTATTCCGCCGTGTTTATAAAACCGCCTGTCCTCAACGGAAATTACGGCGTTGACATAAAACTCGGGAATGTCGTCGAATTTCACGAAATCCTCTCGTTCGCGGACTTTTTCCACCGCCTGCGTTATCGAAAGCTCTTTTTTCGCGTTGTTCCACATAACCGCGCCCTTGATTGCGAACACTCCCGCCACAATCACAAAAAGACCGATTATTATCAGCAGTACACGCAGAATAATCTTCAAAACCTTTTTCATAATCTCACCTAAATATCACTACCATATGCCCCCGTGAACTTTTTTCGCCGTGAACGGATAACCGCTTTCACAAAACTCACCGCAGCCCAAATCAATATTACCACAATCAAAAGCGGCGCGCAAATAATTCCCAATATAATTCCCAGAACTATTTTCAATACTTTTATCAGCGATTTTTTCATAATTACGTCCTTTTATTCAGCCGTCTTTTTTCCTCCGACAATTCCGAGATAACTTCTTGAAGTGATTTTGTAAAACAGCACATACAGCAGTGCGAACATAACATAGCAAATTATCGTTACCAAAGCGAATAAGCCCTGATTGTACATTCCGAACAGATTGAGCATCTTAGCTATCATTGGGAAAGCAAACGTCATATGTATTCCCGCCGTTACAAGCGGCAAAAAGAATACTTTTAGCACCTGCGAATTTATTGCGGACTTTATCTCACGGCGCGTCATTCCCACTTTGCGAAGTATCTCAAACCGCGCCGCGTCCTCAAAGCCCTCGCTTATCTGTTTGTAGTACATAATAAGCGCGGCGGCAAGCGCGAATACGCCGCCAAGCAGTATTCCAAGGAACAACAGTCCGCCGTACCACCCGTAATATTCTTCCAAAAGAGTTGCTTTTGTGTCCATTTCCCAAGCGACATTTACGTTGAAATCCGTGCTTTTCAGCGAATTGTACACGGTTGATACTTCACTTATGTTATCGGAAATGTCAAAGCTGTAATCCGTATTGATAAATATGGTTTCGTAATCGGAACCGTGTCCGCGCAGGGCGTTTAATTCCTGTCTGTACATTTCCCGCAACACATTTGTATCTTTTACAAATATTCTGATATAATCCTCTTCGGTTCTGTAAATTCTTTTGGCGTCGCTGTCGGGCGCGGTTTCTATCGGGATAACGTTAAACGTAAGTTCGCCGAATTTCATCGTTTTTTTGTTCGCGACACGCTGAACTTTCGGCTCAAACACGGCAACATCACGTTCTCCGAGCTGTATATTCAATGCCTTGATATTCTCGTCCGCCTCGTCAATCGGCATTATCTCACCATAGAAATTCACCGAGTTGCCGTTTTCGTCATATATATCAAGCCCCATAACGTATTCGCCGATAACGTGATAAACGTCCAAGTTGTGCGAAACGCTTGCGTTTTTCGCGGTATATCCCATTTTCTCTATTTTTTCGTTCGTTTTATCGATAATCGTATTTGCTTGCCCGCTGTCGTCGTCATAAATCGTCATTACAATATCGTGCGGATAGCGGTTTTTTACCGTATCGGGAATACCCACATAAAGCGATACCGTGCTTGAAAGCGTTACCAAAACCATTGTTGACAAGATGCAGATAGACGCAAGTCCCGCTCCGTTTTTCCGCATACGGAAAGCCATTTGCGAAACCGATACAAAGTGGTTGGTTTTGTAGTAATAGTTCTTGTTTTTCTGCAATATTCTGCACAGAACAACGCTTCCCGTGATAAACAGCAGATAAGTCGCAATAATGACGAGGATAACGGCGAGCCAGAATGTCGGCAAAGCCGCGACGGGGTCTTGTATCATCAGAGCGACCGCGTAAGCAATACCGAGCAGAAGTACGCCGATAACCGTTTGCGGAATGTTGGTGCGAGGCGGTTTTTCGCTGGAGCTTTCGGAATGTAAAAGCTCAATCGGACGGGAAAAGAACAGCTGCCGCAAGGAATTGAACATAATCATCACGAAAATCGCCGCGAACAGTATAAGTGCCACAATTATCGCTTTAAAATCCACATAAAACGAATACGAAACGTCACCGCGGAGTATCTTCGCCGCGAGCATTTCGGCGAGTTTTGAGAACAGAATACCGAACCCAAGTCCCACAACTACGGAAATGACGTAAACAAACAGCGTTTCCCAGACAAGAACCTGCGCAATCTGTCCTTTGCCCAATCCAAGGATATTGTACAAGCCAAATTCCTTTTTGCGGCGTTTGATAAGGAACGAGTTTGTGTAATATAGGAAAATCATTGAGAAAATTCCCATAACCACCGTACCCATACTGAGTATCATCATCATACCCGTGCCGCCGACCATTTGTTTTAATATCGGGTTTTCTGACAGGAACATTATAATATAGAAAATCGAAATCATCAGCGACGCGGTGAGTATATAAGGAATATAGGATTTTCCGTTTTTCTTGATACCTGTGGCGGCAAGGCGCGTATACAGTCCTATCATACGCTCTCACCTCCCGCCGCCATTACGGTGAGCGCATCGGATATTTTGCGGTACATTTGGTCAACGGTAGAGTTCGCGCGGTAAATCTGATGAAACACAACTCCGTCGCGAATGAACAGCACTCTCTGCGCGTGAGCCGCCGCTTTTGTGGAGTGTGTAACCATAAGAATAGTCTGCCCGTTTTCGTTTATTCTGCCGAACATTTTCAGAAGTTCGTCGGACGACTTCGAGTCAAGCGCGCCCGTCGGTTCGTCCGCGAGAAGAATTTTCGGGTCGGTGATTATCGCGCGGGCAACCGCCGCTCTCTGTTTTTGACCGCCCGAAATTTCATACGGATATTTGCCGAGTATATCGGTTATTCCGAGTGCTTTCGCAATAGGTTCCAACTTGCTCTCCATATCCGCGTATTTCATTCCGCGGAGTACAAGCGGCAGGAATATATTGTCCTTTATCGAAAACGTGTCAAGCAGATTAAATTCTTGAAACACAAAACCGAGGTTATCGCGCCGAAACGCCGACATTTCACGTTCTTTGATTTTTCCGAGGTCGCGGCCGTCAAGGATAACGCTGCCCGCTGTCGCTCTGTCAAGCGCGGCGAGAATATTCAAAAGCGTGGTTTTACCCGAACCGCTTTCACCCATTATCGCAATAAATTCTCCCTTTTCCGCCGTAAACGAAACATTTTTCAAAGCCTCGACTTTGTTGTTTCCGAAACGTCCGACATAGACTTTTTTCAGATTGTTTACTTCCAATAAAGACATAATGTTTGCTCCTTAATATTATTTTTTCTGTATTCATTATATCAGAAAGGGGCAAATTTTACCATATCTTTCATCTTACATTTGTCTTACAAAAATGTCACTCTGTCATTCTCGTGTGTCTATATTCGCCGTACGCATATCTATGCGGATTCTCGTACCTGTGTTGTCGGACATAGCCGAAATCCCATGTCCGAGTTTTTCGCAGATACGTTTGCACAGGTATAAACCGATACCTGTCGCGCGCTTGTCGGAACGTCCGTTGTTCCCCGTGAAACCGCGCTCGAAAACGCGCGGCAAATCCTCGGGCGCAATGCCGATTCCCGTATCGCTTATCAACAGAACGGGTGTGTCGGGGCTTTCAAGCGAAATCTCAATGCTCCCGCGTTTTGTGTATTTCAGCGAGTTTGACAGCACTTGTTCAATTACGAAAAGCAAGAGTTTTTCGTCGGTAAGCACATCAACGTTCAGCGGTTCGTAAACAAGCGTCAGTTTTCGGCGGATAAACTGCTTTGAGAATTTGCGCACCGCCTGTTTCACAATATCGTCAAGCGAGTGCTTTTTGATTACAAGGTCGCTTTCGTCGCTGTCAAGGTGAACATAGCACAATGCCATTTCCACATACTGTTCTATTCTCTGCAAGTATTCCGTAAGCTCGTCTTTTTCGGGAAAGTCACAGCTTTGCAGAGCAAGGCTCATCGCGGTAATCGGTGTTTTTATCTGATGCGCCCACATTGCGAAATATTCGGACGCGTCCTCATAGCGTTTGTCGGCGGCGGATAAAAGTGCGTTTTTCTCGGCGAACAGCGTTTCGAGAAGTTCGCGATAACCGCTTTCGCATTCGTTATCTGCGGCGGGCAAACGTTCCAGCGTGAAAAGCACTTCGTTTTGAAGTTCCGACAGCAGACTGCACTTTTTTCGGAAACGCCAGAAGTCACCGAACGCTGCGGCGGCGGTTATCACGGCGCACACAATAATCGAGTACATAATCGCCGAAAACGGCACATTGTACAACAGCAAAAGCAGTGTAAACGCCACCCCGACAAGCAGAAATACCGCGATTATCCGGCGGCGGCTGTATAAAAAATCAAGGAAAAATTTCATTGTTTCTTTTTCTTCGAGAAAATCGGTTCGCCGCGTCTGCCTTTTGCCCGCCTTGCTTTTTCAAGCTCGGCTTTTTCTTCTTCCGCGCGGCGTTTTGCCGCCTCAATTTGTTCCAGTTTCGACTTGCTTTTCTCTGCTATGTCGATAAGCATAAGGCGGTTGTTAAAAGACGGCTTGTCAAGCACAATATCAAACAGAGCGTTCATCAGCTGTTCCGCCTCCTGCTCGTTTCTCGCAAGCCCACGTTCCAGCAGTTCGCGGCGGGAAACCGCAAGCTGACTTATGTCGTAACACTCGTTTGTGGTAATTATCTCGTTCAGGTCGGAAAGCGACTTACGCAGAGCAACGGTTTGCGGCGGTTCGCTGTCGGCTTTTCTCGCGCGGCTGTCTGCGATTTCGCATTGCAAAAGGTCTTTCAGGTCCTGCGGTCCGAGTTCACGGATAAGCGCTTTCAGTTCCTTGCGCTCTTCGGGGATTTTCACATCGTGATGATAAACAAGCCAGCTTATTTCCTCGCTCAGGTTTTTCGGGAAATTCAGACGGCGCATTATACATTCGGCAAGCAGTCGGCTGCGCTCTCCGTGACCTTTGAAATGCCCTCTGCCGTTTTTGTCAAGCGACATACAGTCGGGCTTTCCCAGATCGTGGAACAGCATAGCAAAGCGGATTGACGGTTCGGGCAACGAAAATCCCACCGCTTTGCAGATGTGCGTCCACACGTCAAAATCGTGGTGCGGCGAGCATTGATTACAGCCAATACACGGTTCTATTTCGGGAATTATGTATTTCAATATATCGCCGTTCTGTTCCAAAGCGCGCGCGGCATATTTTCCCATTACAATACGCTGTAATTCCTCACGGAGAACATCCGCGTCGGCATAGTCAAAGCAAGCAACGTTCGCGCGCATACAGTTTTTGGTCTGCTCCTCAATCTCGTATTCGTCCTCCGAGCAATAGCGGATAGCCTCCAACAACCTTGACGGGCATATCGAAAAGCTTTTCGTCATATCATAAATTGTCTGAGCAACGGGCAGACCGCCCACTTTGACGTTCACTGTGACATTCTCGCCTATGGCTACGATTTTTTTCACCTCGTCGCCCAACAGAGCTCCTTTGCCGTCATATGGGTCGATAAGCCCCTCTTTCGTGGAATACGCCATCGCGTTCATAGTGAAGCCGCGCCGAGCCAGATCCGTTTCGAGGTCGGGAGCGTAAATGACGCGCGAACCCACAACCTCGCGGCGATACGGCGATACGGCGATAACCATTCCCAGTATCGTCACCATAATCTCGCCACGCGCCATTCCGTCATCGGAAATACGATAGTCGCGGAACGCGAAAAGAATATCGTTTATTCCTGCGTTTGTTACAATATCAAAATCCTGCGGCGAATTTCCCAAAACCATTTCCCGTACACATTCCCCGACAACGTACGCGTCATAACCGGAATTTTCGAGAATATTTATGGCTTCGGTAACTTGCTGCGGCAAAATAATCATAATATCAGTCCTTTATATATATTAACATATTAACTCATTTTAATTATACAACATTTTATGTATAAATTCAACCCCTTCTTGAAATTTTAATGAAAAAATCAACAAAAACTATTGCATTTTGTGAGGATTTATTGTATAATAACTATAACGTATTGTGACTGTAAGTTACAGTCTATGTATAGATAGAAAAACGGGGGTATATTTTTATGAAAACATTCACGGCAGATAACATCAGAAACGTCGTTTTGACAGGTCACGGCGGAAGCGGAAAAACCGCGCTTGCCGAGGCTATGCTTTTTAAATGCGGACTTACCGATCGTATGGGAAATACGGCAGACGGCAACACGGTCAGCGATTTCGACGCGGAGGAAATCAAACGTAAAATCTCAATCAATGCCTCTATTGCCAATATGGTATGGAATGATACCAAAATCAACGTTATCGACGCGCCCGGTCAGTTTGACTTCGCGGGCGGTATGTATGAGGGTATGAGAGCCGCCGAAAGCGTAATCGTGACTGTAAACGGCAAGGACGGCGTTTGCCCCGGCACGATTAAAGCGTACAAACTCGCCGAAAAGAACAACAAGGCGCGTATGCTCGCCGTTACCTGTATGGAAGTTGAGAACAGCGACTTTTACCGTGTGTTCACGCAGATGAAAACGATATTCGGTCCGTCTGTTTGCCCGATTGTCGTACCGTATGACAAGCACGGATATGTTGAGGCTTACATAAATCTGCTTACAATGAAAGCGTATAAATACGACACGAAAGGCGTTCCGACGGAAGTTGAAATGCCCGCGTCCGAAAACCGTATTGCGGGACTTCGCGCGGCGATGGCGGAGGCTGTCGCGGAAACAAATGAGGAATTTATGGATAAATTCTTCAACGAGGAGGAGTTCACGCAGGAAGAACTTGTCAAAGGTATTCACGACGGTATAGCGAGCGGTTCGATAACACCCGTTGTATGTTGCGCAAATGATACTTTGTCGGGCGTTGATATGCTGCTTGACGCGGTTACGAAAATGTTGCCGTCACCGAACGAGCGCAAACTCGAAAAAATCAACGGCGAGGCTGTCGCTTATGATGAAAACAAGCCGTTTAAGGGTGTTGTATTCAAGACGGTCGCTGACCCGTTTGTCGGCAAGGTAAGCTATATCAAGGTTGTTCAGGGCAAACTGACTGCGAAAAGCGTTCCCGTTTCCACAAGCGGAGCGGAACTGCGTTTCGGTAAGCTTGTAACCGTAATCGGAAAGAAACAGGAGGATATCGCGGAAGTAGCGGCGGGCGATATCTGCGCCGTAACAAAGTTGGACGCGAACACGGGTGACACGCTCTGCGACCCTGCGGACTTGTCGGCTCTCGAACCTATGGAATTTCCGAAAGCGAATTATTTCCGCGCCGTTAAACTTATGGGCGGCGGCGACGAGGGAAAACTCTCGGCGGCTATCAAGCGTTTATTGGAAGAGGACAAAACGCTTGATTATGTGCATAATCACGAAACGCACGAACGTATTCTCGGTGGTCTGGGCGAACAGCACCTTGACGTTACGGCGGTGAAACTCAAAGCGAAATTCGGACTTGACGTGGAGCTTACCGCGCCGAAAGTCGCGTATCGCGAGGCTATTAAGAAGAAAGTCACCATTGAAAGCAAATACAAGAAACAATCGGGCGGTCACGGACAGTACGGCCACGTTAAAATCGAGTTTGAGCCTTATGACGGCGAGGAATTGAAATTCGAGGAGAAGATTTTCGGCGGTTCCGTTCCTAAGAACTACTTCCCCGCGATTGAAAAGGGCCTGCAGGAATGTTGCGAAAAAGGTTCGCTGGGCGGTTTCCCCGTTGTACGTCTGAAAGCTACTTTACTTGACGGTAGTTATCACCCCGTTGACAGCTCCGAAATGGCGTTCAAAACTGCGGCGTCTATGGCGTTCAGGGATTGTATGAAGATTGCCGAGCCTTATCTTCTTGAACCGATACAAAGTTTCAGTATAATCGTTCCCGATGACAAGCAGGGCGATGTTATGAGCGTTATTTCGAAAAAGCGCGGTTCCGTTCTCGGAATGAACAGTTTCGGTGATGGCACAACCGAGCTTATCGCCGAAGCCCCCGAGGCGGAAATGCAGGATTTTGCGCCCGTTCTCCGTCAGATTACGCAGGGTTTGGGCGAGTTCACGGCGCAGTTCGCGAGATATGAGGCTCTCCCCGCAGGTACGGAAATAAAGTAAAGGCAACACCGCACAATTAACGGCTTACGCCTTTGCCGCACGCTTGCTTGCATATTTTCCGTTATCTTGCCCAAATTTCGCTTGACCGCATTATCCGCCTTCGGCGGAAAACGCTGCGTCAGCCCGTCTGCGCTCAATTTGTACAATCTGCCGCCGACACGAAGTCGGAAGGCGTTCGCCCAAGCGGCACAGGACGTGCCGCACAAAAGGCGAACGCACTATAATTCTGACTGCGCAATCGCACGACAATAATTATGCGGTGTAGCCT
>JALEQE010000189.1 GCA_022766825.1 Oscillospiraceae bacterium
AATACCTGATGTCAACCGTAAAAGTCAAAACATTTTGCGTTTTTCAATGTTTTTGTGCGGTATATCCTCAATATTTTATTTCAAAGCTGTTTGGCGCAACATCTGTCTGCGCTTTGCGGAAGTTGCCTACAACTTCAACACCACGTACATACCAGTCCATAGCCGCGATCTGATTGTCGGTCATAATGTCCGTTTCAAGATACTTGACGTTGCCGTCCGTGTCCTTAAGCGGTCCGCGGAAAACCAGAGCCGCTCCGCTTGTAATGTGAGGAACAAGCGCGTCTATGAGTTTCTGTGTGCCGTCGTTCGCCGCCGAAAGCGCGGGAGAAACGTTCACAATGCCGTTGCTCATATCTCCGATATAGGAAGTAAGCTCAAATGTACCGAGCTTCATTGACTTGAACTGCGCCAGGAAATAGCTGTCGCGCTTGCAGTAGAAATACATCAGCATATTTGAATATTTGTTTTCCTGTTCGCTGAAATCAAGGTTACTGATAAATTTTATGCCTTTTTGCTGGCAATATTCGGCGGAATAATCGGAGTTGGTATAACAGATTATCACATCGCACCCTTTGTCGATAAGAGCGTCAACGGCTTGTTCAATCTCGTCATTCTTCTCTGCACCTGCAGCATAAACCGTCGCGCCGCCGTCCTGGTCAAGCTCCGCACCGAGTTCGACAGCGTTTACTACAGGAATTGTTCCCGGAAGTCCCGTATCCGCAACAACGCCGATTTTCTTTGTGTCGGAGTTGAAATTTGCGACAAGTCCCGCAACATATGCACCCTGATACAGCGATTCGCTGTAAGCGCTTACGTTAATTCCGCCGGTCAATGTGCCGAAACAAATGAAATTCAAATCAAGATATTTTTTCGCGACAGACTGAACGAGGTTCGCGTATGCGGAACTGCACGCCACAATGTCCGTACATCCCGCGTCCGAAAGAGTTTTTACCGCGCCTTCAAAATCGGAAAGCGAAACATTTTCTATGTAGCAAGTGTCCATACTTGACCTGTTGGAGGCTCTCTCTCGCTGTTCACACATCTGCGCCGCAAAGCTGCCGTCGGACGCGCTTTCGCGGAAAATATACCCCACCTTGTGGTATTCGGTCTGTTCATCGGGCGTATCGCTTACCGTGCTTGAATCGGATGACGATTCGCCTGTTCCGTTGCTGCACCCTGTAAATCCGATCGTCATTGCAATTGCCATTGCGGCGGCAATATATCGAAGAGCTTTAGTGTGTTTAAAAATCATATTGTAAACAACCTCCTGTAATATTTTGGCGAAGTTATACAAAACGTATCGAACAAAGCCGAAAAATACAGCCTATGACGATATCATAAATTCATTATACCATAAATTAAAAAAAATTTCATTACTTTTTTTGAAATATTTGCGAGTTTGTCTTTATTTTTTTTAAAATATGTGATATAATGATAAGTAAAGTGTAATTGTCGGCAAAGTTGTATGTCTAAAAGTAATATTTTAAGGCAAAATGTCGGATTGTATATCTTTAATAACAATAAAGGCAAAGAAAGGCAAAAAATGGAAAAGAAAACACTGAAAAAAATACTTTGTTCGGGAACGGCGCTTGTATTGGCGGGCGCGCTTTGTGGCTGTTCGATTAAGTTCGGCGTAAACAAGGAGCCGAAACTCGACGCTGTTGTCGCGAAAGCAACCAATGGCGAGAACTATGAAGAAATGAAAATAACCTATGAGGATTTCCGCAAAGAATATAAATATTATCTTGTAAACTCGAAAATAGAGGACGACAAGGCTGAAGATGTAGCCGCCACCTGCAAACAGCAGAGAACCAAAATCATCAACTATCTCATAAACGAACAGGTATATCTGCAAAAAGCAAAGGAAATGGGGCTTTACGAGCTGACGGAAGAAGAACAAAAAGAGGTTGACGAGGACGTTGAAAGCAAGATCGCTCAGCAGATAAAATATTACGGCGAGCAGGCAGAACAGGAGCTTATCAAGCAAAGCGAAAGCAACACCGAAAGCGCGTCTGCTTCCGATAGTTCGGGGGATACTTCCGCCGAAAGCAACGACACATCGGGCGAGCAAACAAGTGAAACGGAAAGCGTTCCGTCCATGACCGATGAGGAAAAAGAGCAGAAGGGCAGCGAAATGCTGGATTCTATGCTTTCACAATGCGGAATGACGAGAGATGATCTGCATTGGTGGGCGCAGAGCAGCAAGATTTACGAAAAACTGAAAGCAAAACTCGGCGAAAACGTTTCCTACGAAGACGCAGAGGAGAAGTTCAAGGAGTATCAGGCACAAGCGGAGAAATTGTACAATTCCGATGTTGATACGTATCAGCAGCAGTATATGGATCAGGTATGGCTGCCCGAGGGTTCTCGTTTGATAAAGCACGTTCTTCTGGGATTTGATTCCGAAACCCAAAGTGAAATTAAAAACCTGCGTAACGACGGCGAGGACGAGAAGGCAGATAAGCTTCGCGCGGAAAAGGCCGAGGAACTCAAATCCAAGCAGGAGGAAGTCGAAAAAAAAATCGACGATGGCGAGGACATTTCAAAGCTCATTACGGAATACAGCGCCGACGCAACCGGTTCCATGATGTATCCCGACGGATATACCGTGATTCCGAACAGCAATCAGTATATGGAAGAGTTTCAGGAAGCGGCATTTGTTCCTCAGAAGATCGGCGAACGGACATCCTGCGTTACCGATTACGGTGTGCATATAATGGTATATGTCGGAGATGCAAAGGTATCTGAGGAAACATTAAAGGCTTATACGGATAAAATTTATGAGCTGTTACAGCAGAACGAATATGCAGAGAAAATGTCCGAGTGGACAAAGGAATACGACTTTGACATTGATTACGATGCACTGAGGATCGACGCTCCGACAGACGAAAGCTCGGTATCATCAGGTGAAGAAAGCACCGATAATTCAAGCGAGGAGAGCAACTAAGTCACGATTGAACAATAATTCCGGTATAACGAAGGGAACATTGCTATTATGATGAACACACCGATCTGCAATTTTTTGGAAAGATACACCGCCGATAACCGCCTGCGGCTGCATATGCCGGGGCATAACGGCGAGTTTCCGCATGACATAACTGAAATTGACGGTGCCGACAGTCTATACGACTCTGACACGAGCGGCGGCATAATCGCGGCAAGCGAAGCTATTGCGGCGAGCCTTTTCGGCGCAAAAAGAACCTGTTATTCGTGCGGGGGAAGTACGCTTGCCATTCAGACGGGGCTTGCTTTGCTTAAAGCGCAGGGCTGTAAGACAATCGCGGCATCGCGTTATTCTCACAGGTCGTTTGCGAACGCCTGCGCGGCTCTTCAGCTGAACATCAAGTGGCTGTATCCTTCCGAATATCTTTCCGCCGATGTGAAATATGACGCGAGGGCATTGGTCGGCGCAGACGCGCTGTTTATCACTAACATTGATTATTACGGCGGAACGTGGAAATTTGTAAATCCGAATATTCCCGTGCTTGTTGATAACGCGCACGGTTCGTATTTGAAATTCATCGACAAGCGTCAGTTCGGTACGGAATATCTTCATCCGCTGGAACTCGGTTTTCCGCTGATGAGTGCGGAATCGGCGCACAAAACGCTCCCCGTGCTGACGGGCGGCGCATATCTGCACTTTACAGGCGGGGTGGACCATTCCCGCGCGAAAGAGTTTATGTCGGTGTTCGGCTCGTCAAGCCCGTCATACCTTATTCTGGAAAGCCTTGACAGATTTAACGGTATGATAGCGCAGAATTATCAGTCCGTGAACAACGCTTGCGAGGCGGTTTCGGCACTTAAACAAGACCTTATACAGTGCGGTATTCCTATATGCAAGAGCGACCCCCTGCGTATCACGATAAATGCGCGCGATTGCGGTCTGAGCGGCTTTGAATACGCGGCGGCTTTGCGTTCAAACGGCGTTGAGTGCGAAATGGCGGACGATAATTATGTTGTGCTGATGTTCTCGGGCGTAAGTACGCTTGAAGATTGCGAGCGCGCGGAAATGGCGATTAAATTCGTGCTGACGCGCCCGCCGAAACCACTTGTAAAGTATCCGCATATAAAAGCGACGCAGGGTATGCCGATGTGGGAGGCAATGTATAAGCCGCGCAAACTCGTGCCGATTGAGGCGGCGCGCGGCGAACTGTGCGCCGAGATAAAATCGGTTTGCCCGCCCGGAATACCGCTAATCTACCCGGGTGAGATAATAGACCACACAACCGCAGAGATACTCAAATCCCGCGGAATAAACAAGATAAACATTGTTATGCGTGAACTGAAACCGATGTCGCTTTAATGGGCGGTTACGGTGAGATTTTGTTTTTGGCATACTGTCTTGCGGTGAATTTTCGGCGTTCAACGGTTGAAACGCCGAAATTGCACAGTCCCTTGCGTTTTTGAAAAACGCTTTGGGATACGGTTTTGCGCTTGATAATATCGTTCGGAAAAACGGCGATGTAAAGCCGAAGTCCGCGCCTTGCGGAAACGGCGGTTACATTTTTCCCCAAAGCTATTTCCGAACGTAAAATATATAATAGGTATAAAACGGCGGTGTAGAGGTTTACGATAATTCCGCAGTACAGAACGGTTTTCAGCAATATCGCTGTATAGCCCGAAAAGTGAACCGCTAAAAGCGCGGCGTCGAACGCTCCTAACCGAAAAAGCGGAACGGCGGTGTGACCGAAAACGGCGCGTTTTGATGAATGAATTTTCTTTTGCGGAATTTTTAATCCGCAAAGTTTTTTAAGAGTGTTTTGGAGTTCGTTTCGTTTAACGCACGGTGAAATCATCGTGTCTCGCAAATAGAGCGGCGCGCGATTTGTGAAAACGGATGTTATCGTTTCGCAGTAAATCACGGCGGCGGAATTGAGGACAAGCGCGTGTTCATATAATGTAAGAACGCCGCTTTTCACGAACAGAATATCACCGTTTTTCACGGCGCGAAAACGACTTAACCGCAGTATTTTCCGAATGAACGCGAATACCCACGAACCGAAAGCAAACACGGCGATAATTACGAATATTTTCGGGACGGCAATTCGGAAGAATTTAAGCGCGTTTTCAAGGTCTGCGGCGGTTTTCGTAAGCACGGAAATCACTCTGTTGAAATATTCACTTCCGAGAACGGTTGAAATTTTTCGCAGAACAGCCGCGAATACGAACAGTCCGCCCAAAGCGCGAGTATCGATAAACGCGCCGAACAGTATTTCGGAAAAACGTGTTTTTTCGCCGAATGTACGGTTTTTCGGAAGAAACGGCAGCGTTTCGTTTTTGTGAAGATAAAATTTGATTTTGCCGCCGAGTGTATAAACGGTGATTTCCTTTGCGCGGAAAAGTCGCATAATAAGCGTTCGCCGCGAGGTGATTTTCACAACGGACGAAAGCGGAACAGCGGCGGAATATTTAAATAATAATTTCTTTTCAAGAATTATTTCCTTGTCGGAAAAATGCAGAGTTACAAAGAATTTTCCGATAATACAATAAAGAAGAAAACTCATATACAATACCCAAAGAAAGAGGTAGTTTCTATGACGACAGGCTGTGTGATATTGGCGGGCGGCGAGGGAAAGCGTATGAAATCCGAACGCCCGAAAGTTTTGTGCGAGGTGCTGAAAAAGCCAATGTTGGGTTGGGTGCTTGACGCGGCGAACAAGTTCGGTTTCGATAAAATCGGCGTTGTGACAGGTTTCAAGCGCGAACTCACCGAGGAATACATCTCGTCACGGACGGAAACAATATCCGTGTATTATCAGAAACAGCGGCTCGGAACGGGTGACGCGGCGAAACAAGCAATTGAGCTTATTGAAAGCGTTGACTGTGTTTGCGTTCTGTGCGGCGACGCTCCCTTTATCGATGAAGAAACGCTGAAAAAATCGTTTGAGTATCACCAAAACAGCGGTGCGGATGTTACTGTGATAACCGCCGAAATCGCCGACCCGACAGGCTACGGAAGAATTATCCGTAAAGACGGCAAATTCACGGCGATACGCGAACAAAAGGATTGTTCCCCCGAAGAGGCGAAAATATGCGAGGTAAACAGCGGCGCGTATTGGTTCAACTCAAAGGCTCTGCTTGCCGCTTTGCCGAAACTCACAGACAACAACGCGAACGGCGAATTTTATCTTACAGACTGCGTTGAAATAATCGGAAAAGCGGCGGCATATACAAGTGAAAATCCCGATATCGTTCTCGGTGCGAACACCCGTCAAGGCTTGCTTGAACTCAACGAAAAAGCTCGTCGGAACGTGTTTGAGCGGTTGATGAACGAGGGTGTAAGTTTTATCACGACGGACGGCATTATTATCGGAGCGGACGTTGAAATCGGCTGTGATACGCTTATACTTCCGAACACGGTTATTCTCGGCAACACCAAAATCGGCAAGAATTGCGAAATCGGCCCTAATTCGTTCATCACGGACTGCAATATCGGCGACAATGTTATACTTGATAACGTCAAGGCAACGCAGTCAACGGTTGAGAACAACGTGAAAATCGGTCCGTTTGCGCAGCTGCGTCCCGGCACGACTATTCGCGCGGGCGTTAAAATCGGCGACTTTGTGGAAATAAAGAACAGCGACATCGGAGAAAATACGGCGGTGGCGCACCTTACTTATCTAGGTGACAGCACCGTTGGCAGAGGCGTTAATTTCGGCTGCGGGTGTGTTACCGCGAATTATGACGGTATCAACAAATACCGCACGGAAATCGGCGACCACGCGTTTATCGGCTGCAATACCAATTTAATCGCGCCTGTGAAAGTCGGTGAAAACGCCACTACCGCCGCGGGTTCTACGATTACAAAAGAAGTACCGCCGAATTCGCTTGCGGTTGAACGTGGTCACACTCGCATTATTGAAAATTGGCAGAAGAATTTTGAGAGGAAAAAGAAATGAAAGCTCTTGCGGTTATAGATTATCAGAACGATTTCGTGAACGGCGCGCTCGGGTTTGCGGGCGCGGAACTGCTTGAACCGATTATTGTTGAGAAAATCAGGCACACCCGCGAAAACGGCGGCAAAATCATCTTTACGCTTGATACTCACGGAGAGAATTATTCCGAAACTGCGGAGGGAAGAAAGCTCCCCGTGCCGCATTGCATAAAGGGTACGGAAGGGCATAAGCTATACGGAGAAGTGGCAAAGCAAGTAGCCGAAGACGATATTGTTATTGAAAAGCCCTCGTTCGGTTCGCTTGAATTGGCAGAGGTGTTGAAATGCGGCGGTTATGATGAAGTCGAGTTCTGCGGGCTTGTGACGGACATCTGCGTTGTGTCAAACGTGATTATCGCGAAAGCCGCGCTCCCCGAAAGCCGCGTTGTCGTGGATTCAAAAGCCGTTGCCTCGTTTGACAACGAAAAGCACAAAGCCGCTCTGGAGGTTATGAAAAGCATACAGGCGGACGTTTTATGACGTTCGGGGGCTTGAAAAAGTGGGAGATAATATCGCTTGCCGCTGTCGGAATAACGGCTGTGACGTTGCGCATATTACAGGAAACGGGCGCTGTAAAGCTGTCGTTTCAACCCGTGATAATCGTGTTGATGATACTCGCGGCGGGACTTATGCTGTGGCGGGTGGCGGCTTTTCTGATAAAGTTCGCGCGTTTAAAGAAAAACGGTTTGCGCTATTCTGCCCGTGTCGTCGAATATAGTACCGAAAAAACGGCGAAAGGCGGACGGGTTTTCGAGATAATACAATACAAGGACGAAAACGGGAAAAAGCTGCGAAAATCCGTTGAAACGTTTATGCCGTCTCAGAAAATTGGGCGCGAATACACACTGTACCAACATCCTGAAAACGACAGCGAGTTTTACCTCGCGCCGCAGTGCTTTATATCAATGTGGATAGATATTGGGTTCGCGATAACGGCGGAAATTCTGCTTGTTGTCGTGATGTTGTTGAATAACGGAGAATGAAATTATGGAAATTAACGAGCAAAATTACACAATGCTGTGCGATTTTTATCAGCTTACAATGGGCAACGGTTATTTCAAGACAAAGCACGCGAACAGAATTGCTTACTTTGACGTGTTTTTCAGACGTATTCCCGAGGGCGGCGGATTTGCTATCTGTGCGGGTCTGGAGCAGGTGATAGAATATATCAAAAATCTGCATTTTACGGAAAAGGATATTGAATTTTTGCGTTCCAAAAAGATATTCTCCGAGGAGTTTTTGGAATATCTGCGCAATTTCAGGTTTGAGGGCGATATTTATGCAATTCCCGAGGGTACGCCCGTTTTTCCGTATGAACCGCTGTTGACGGTGCGCGCGCCCGCGATTCAGGCTCAGCTTGTGGAAACAATGATTTTGCTGTTGATAAATCATCAGACGCTTATCGCAACAAAGGCGAACAGAATTGTCCGTGCGGCGCAGGGAAGAGCAATTTCGGAATTCGGTTCTCGCAGAGCGCAGGGTACGGCGGGTGCGATACTCGGCGCGAGAGCCGCTTATATCGGAGGTTGTGCTGGTACGGCCTGCACGCTGTCCGATGAACTTTACGGCGTTCCCACGACGGGAACAATGGCGCACAGCTGGGTGCAGATGTTTGACAGCGAGTTGGAGGCGTTCGAGGAATACTGCCGAGTATATCCGCAAGGAGCGGTTTTGCTTGTTGATACCTACAATGTGCTGAAAAGCGGTGTTCCGAACGCGATAAAAGCGTTTGACAACGTGTTGAAACCGCTTGGCGCAAGACCTGTGGGAATACGGCTTGATTCGGGCGATATTGCGTACTTGTCAATTGAGGCGCGGAAAATGCTTGACGAGGCGGGTTATCCCGACTGCAAAATAGTTGCGAGCAACTCTCTTGACGAGCATATCATTACGGATTTAATAAATCAAGGCGCAAAAATTGACAGTTTCGGCGTTGGCGAGCGGCTTATCACGTCAAGCGCGGAGCCTGTATTCGGTGGAGTTTACAAGCTGTGCGCAACCGAGGAAAACGGTGTTATCACTCCGAAAATAAAGATTTCCGAAAACGTTGCGAAGATTACAAATCCGCATTACAAAAAGGTTTACAGAATATTCGATAAAAACGGCAAGGCAACTGCGGATCTGATTTGCGTTCACGATGAGAAAATAGACACGTCGAAACCTTTGGAACTGTTCGACCCCGATTATACCTGGAAACGCAAAAAGGTAACGGAATATTCAATAAAGGAATTGCAGGTTCCCGTGTTCAAAAACGGCAAGTGCGTGTATAATTCGCCGTCTATAGAAGAAATAAAGCGGTATTGTGCGGAACAGATAGATACGCTGTGGAGTTCGCTTTTGCGTTTTGAAAATCCGCATAAGTATCACGTTGACCTGTCGCAGAAGCTGTGGGACATCAAGCACGAACTGCTTTCCGACAAGGGGGAATGACCTCGGATGCTGAGGGAAAATATTGAAACTCAGATAAAAAAGATTTGCCCCGCAATAACGGAAAATAAATCCGAATGTAAATTCGCACCGCGTGGCGGTTTAATGGGATTTATCGATACTTCGGGCGAGTTTAACGGGACACGGGGAATAGCGTTTTTTTCCGACAGGATGTTTGTCGATACAGATGGCGTTCTTCGTGAAATTGTATACAAGAATATAAAAGAACTGCGGATAATCAGCAGTTTTGAGGATTCGTTCGCCGATGAACTGTCTGTTGTCGGAGACAATTCTGAACTGCGTATAAGCGATTATTCTCTTGATAAATCGGAGCTGAAACAGCTTCTGGAGGAACTTTGCAGAGAACATAAGCAAACCGAGGCTCGCCGGATAAATCAAGCGGAAAAATATGCCGAAATAATTGCGCAAAGGCTTGCGAAAAATGAGGTTTACGGCGGAGATTCGGTGAACAATAGTACTGTTATTGCCGAAACGGTGATAGATATACCGGACACAAAAGCAACGCTGCCAAAGAATTATAATCCCGCGCCCATTCCCGAAGAGAAAATAAATTGGATAAGCGGCGCAGATGTCAGATATGCGAAATCTGATCTCATTTCCGAATTGAAATCGGAAAATTCTGTCAACGAGGATGAAAAGCCTCTTAAACCGTTAGAGGTTATGAGCGGAGTTGTTGACCGCGCGCCTGTTATCGAAGTTCCTAAAATCGCTGATAACAGAGCCGCCGAAAACGAAGAACAGACGGAAAGCGGCGAAAAACAGGATAATTCGACCGTGCCTGAAAACGAAGATGTTTTTTCGGAAAAGGAAATGCGCGAGCAAATCGGCAATATGGACCCCGACGAAATGATGAATTTTTTGTCGAGTACGTTGAGCGAAATAAACGATGACAGCGAGCCGGTTGATGAAAGCAATGAGGAAACGGAGCATACACTCGATGAACTTCCGAAAGCGGAAATAAAAACGGAGGATAACAGTTCGTCAGATCAAATTATCGAAAACGAGCCTGTAAAAGCCGAAATAAGTGTATCACCTTCGAAACAGTGGGACAAACTTATCGAAGAACCGCTTTGGGGAGATATTTACATAAAAGCGAGCAAAAAGCTTCGCGAGCTTTGCGAAAGCGGAAAGCTGACGATGCCACAAATGGAAGCAGAGTTAAAACTGCACCTTTTGGAGGCGGCGGAATTATTTGAGAAAGTAACACGCGATGAAAGCGCAATACCGAAAGCAATGTTGTCGAAAATCACGGAACTTAAAGCGGCTGTGGGTAATATTGATTATTATTTCGGCTGCGGCGAGGATATTGCCGTTCGGGTGATGTTCTTTATGCTGTATCAGATGTTGAGTTATTCCGACAGAATAGCTCAATCGCCCGAAACAAAGGATAAACTCAACGATTATTTCAGGCGGTTCGGTCCTGCGGGAATTTCGCTTTCAATGCTTGATATGCGTGTTTGAAAAAAGCAATAAAATAAGTATAGAAAAATGAAAGGAACAGAAAATTATGAATCACGAATTGGTTTTGGTTATTGATTTCGGAGGACAGTATAATCAGCTTATCGCGCGCCGTGTGCGTGAGCATAAGATTTACTGCGAAGTGAAATCTTACAAAACTCCGATTGAGGAAATCCGCGAAATGAACCCGAAAGGTATCATATTCACGGGCGGACCTAATTCGGTGTATCTGGACGATTCACCGAGAATGAGCAAGGAAATATTCGAGTTGGGCGTACCGATACTCGGAATTTGCTATGGCGCGCAGTTCCTTGTATATGGTTTGGGCGGAACGATAGGCAAAGCTAATGAAAATTCCGCCGCCGAATTTGGAAGAACGGAGTGCGAATTTGATACAAATTCACCGTTGCTCAAAGGGTTAAAAGAAAAGTCTGTTGTTTGGATGAGCCACAACGACTACATTGAAACGCTCCCCAAAGGTTTCAAGGCGATAGGTCATAGCGACAAGTGTCCTTACGGCGCGATTGAGAACGTAGAAAAGAAGTTTTACGGAACACAGTTCCACCCCGAAGTCAATCACACGGAACAAGGATTTGAAATGCTCGGTAATTTTTTGTACAACGTATGCGGCTGTCGCGGCGACTGGACAATGGAAGAATACGCGCAGACCGCGATTAACGATATTCGCGCGAAAGTCGGAGACGGAAAGGCTTTGCTTGCGCTTTCGGGCGGCGTGGACAGTTCGGTAGCGTGCAAGCTACTCGCAAAGGCTATTGGAAATCAGCTGACTTGCATTTTTGTTGACCACGGTCTTATGCGTAAGAACGAGGGCGACGAGGTTGAGGCGGCGTTCGCGGACAGCGGCGTTAATTTTGTAAGAGTAAACGCGGGCGAGCGTTTTCTCGGCAAGCTGAAAGGCGTTACCGAACCCGAACGCAAGCGAAAGATAATCGGCGAGGAATTTATCCGCGTGTTTGAGGAAGAGGCAAAGAAAATCGGCAAAGTGGATTATCTTGTGCAAGGTACGATTTATCCCGATGTTATCGAGTCGGGAACAGGTGACGCGGCGGTTATCAAGTCGCACCACAATGTCGGCGGTTTGCCCGATTATGTTGATTTCAAGGAGATAATCGAGCCGTTGAGATTGTTGTTCAAGGACGAAGTCCGCGCGTTGGGAACAACTCTCGGACTTGATGAAAAGCTAGTTTGGCGTCAGCCGTTCCCCGGACCGGGACTTGCGATAAGAATAATCGGTGAAGTTACTCCCGAAAAGGTTGCGACTTTGCAGGACGCGGACGCGATTTTCCGTGAAGAAATCGCTAATGCGGGACTTGACCGTTCAATCAATCAGTACTTTGCCGTACTCACGAATATGCGTTCCGTTGGCGTAATGGGTGACGGAAGAACTTATGATTACACGCTTGCTTTGCGTGGCGTTTCAACATCTGACTTTATGACCGCCGATTTCTCGCGTATTCCTTACGATGTGCTTGAAAAAGTGTCTGTTCGTATCGTCAATGAAGTCAAGAATATCAACAGAGTAGTGTATGATATAACCAGTAAGCCGCCGGCTACTATTGAGTGGGAATAAAAATTTTTACCCCGAAAATCCATTTGTTATGCGGATTTTCGGGGTTTTATTTTGCTATTGGCTACAAAATGGCTACATTTGAGCGATTTTTTTGTAGCCAACACGCTTGACTATCAGATGTCGTCAAGCCTTTTGGCTACCTCTGCTTGTTTGTTCGGATATAGGTGACTGTATGTATCCAAAGTTGTCTGAACTTTTTCGTGACCGAGCCTTTCGGCTATCAGAAGCGGTGAGAAACCCATTTCGATAAGTAACGAGGCGTGGCTGTGCCCGTATGGTATAATTACGACAAACGGATAAATGCCTTATATATCAAGGTTTCCGAGAGTTTGCCGTAATTTTTCAATTCTTTTTCCACTTTGAATTTTTC
>JALEQE010000021.1 GCA_022766825.1 Oscillospiraceae bacterium
ATATTCGTCAATTTTTATATACTGTTTTTGTCTACTTTCACCAAATCAGTTTACATCAAAAGTATCGCCATCAGCGCAATAATCAGCTTTCGGTCGGTTTTTTCACCCATCAGAACCATTATCAGACCCAGAATGAGCAATGTATCTCTGTCCGCGAAAAGATCGTTGAGCATATTTTTCGGCGCAGATTTGCGGCAGGTATCGGCGCGCGGTTTTTCGGCGCGGCTGTCGTGCTTTCCCGACTTGTAAAGGGCGGATTGTTTTGTTTCCCAGACCGTAACGATCACCTCCGCAGTTGCATTGTGGTTACATCAGCTTACCCAAAAGACCGCTGTCTTTCAGAAGGGGCAGCAGTGAAAACAGTTTCAGAAGACGTATCGCGGAATCGACTTTCACGCGGTTTTCCTCGCGCAAAAGCGGCTTTAACGCAAGCAGAAATCGCTCGTTATCGTCAGGCTGATTAAATGTTTCAAACAACGCGAACATTTTTATCAGCATTTCGGGGTCAAGTCCCGAAAATAAGCCGTCGGATTTTTCGGAGCTGTCATTTTCGTTCTCTTCGTCGCTGTCGTTTTCGTCGTCCGCCAGCGCACGTAGAATATCTTCAATGTTATCCATGCGCCGCTCCTCCTATCAACCGTTAGTCTTTCTTATTGTTTGTTAAGCATACGCATTATTTCTGCAGGGTCAGACGCGTTTTTCAGTTTTTTCATAAGTTCTTTGTTGGATAAAACCGATCTGAGTTTTGCTTTGTCTGATTTTGACAATCCTGCCGAAAGAGTTTTAATATCGCCGTTTTCAAGAGCACGGCGCAGATTATCGGGTGATGTTCCCAATTTGTTGCTTGCCGCGTTTATCAGTTTTTCAATATTGTTTTCGTTCATAACGACCGCCTCCCGTAAATAAATATGTAATTACAGATAAAAAATTTCCGAAATCCCCTTTATTTTTTTGACTTTATATGTTATAATAAATTCAGTTGAATTAAAATAATACTTGAAAGGCGGAGTTATATGAAGATTTTGGTAGTTGCGGATACGCACAAGAATTTTGCGGCGTTAGATCTTTGCGTTAAGAAAAATCCCGACGCGGATATGATAATACACCTTGGTGACGGAGAACACGAATTTGATGATATAAGAATGATGTACCCGCAGAAAGCAATGATTTATGTCGGCGGCAACTGCGATTTTGGGACTCACAAGGAAACCCATATTGCCCAAGCGGAGGGTTATAAGATATTCTGCTGTCACGGACATACATTGGACGTTCACAATGGTTTGGATTATCTTGTTGCCACAGCGAAGAAAAACAACTGCAAAATCGCGCTTTACGGTCATACGCACCTTTACAAAACCGAACTTATTGACGGCGTTTTCGTAATGAACCCTGGTAGTCTTGACTCTCCGAGAAACCACAATAAACCCACGTTTGGAATAATCGATTTATCACCCGATGGAAAAATCAAAATGAACATTATCGCTATGGAAGCAAAATAATGGAAAATACGATAATCCTTGACGAAGTGGATTCCACGAACAGTTACCTGAAACGCCGCTGCGCCGAATTACCGGACGGCTGCGCCGTTACCGCGCGTATTCAGACGGCAGGGCGGGGCAGGCGCGGTCATAGCTGGGCGGCTAATGAAGGTATGCTGCCGCTGTCGGTTTTGTTCAAAAATCCACCTGAACGGGAAAATCTTACCGCGCGGACAGGTCTTGCGGTGTGCGAGGCAATCGGGGAAATGTATGAAAATCCGCCAGAAATCGTTTTGAAGTGGCCGAACGATGTTATCGTGAACTCACACAAGGTCTGTGGTATTCTATGCGAAAGTGTGTTTATTGGTGACTGTACGAATATTATTGTCGGTATCGGTGTTAATGTCGGTCAGGACGAGGAGTTTTTCAGGGCGACGGAGCTTCCTCACGCGGCGTCTTTGCTTATGCTGACGGGAATACAACCCGAACGCGAAAAGCTGTTTTCCGCGATTGTGGAACACGTTAAAAATCGCGTCGCAATGCCGTTTTCCGAGTGTTACGGCGAATATAAGGCTCGCTTGCTGAATTTAAACAAAAAAGTAAAGATTATTTCGACAAGCGGAGAACGTATTGCGGTTGCCGTTGACGTCGCGCCGAACGGTTTCCTTGTTTGCCGTGACGAAAACGGCGAGTTTGAGGTAAGTTCGGGAGAGGTTTCAGTTCGGGGAATTGACGGATATTTATGAGGTTTCTATGGTTGAAAACGAATTTAAGATAATGCTTACGGAAGAAAAGTATCGTAAACTGCTTTCGCTGTATGATTTCAATACGATTGTGCAGACAAATCACTATTACGATACTGCCGACCTGCAAATGTCCGAAAAGCACATAACCGTGCGGGTGAGAATGCTTGACGGAAAGTTTTTTCTGCAAATGAAACTGCCCACTTCCGTGAACTTTTCGCGCGTGGAATTGTCGCGTGAATTGGATAAACTTCCCGACAGCATTTCGGGCGAGGAACTGAAATCGCTTTCGGGCGTTGATTGTCCCACGGTAAATCGTCTGGGACAACTCACCACAACACGGAGTATCTGGGAGTTTGACGGCGGGGAAGTCGATGTTGACAAAAGCGAATACTTCGGAAAAACGGACTATGAACTCGAAATTGAATTTACCGATGAAAAATCAGCTCGTGACGTGCTGTCTGAAATCAAGCAAAAGCTTGAGTTTTCTTCCGATGAAAATGTTTGTGTGGGAAAAGTTCGCCGTTTTTTGCAAGAGTATCAAAATCAGTCTGATTGAATACATACGCTCCGCACGAAATTATGTTCGGAGCGTTTTTGATTATAATCTAAGGCAACACCGCACAATTAACGGCTAGCGCCTTTGTCATTCGCTTGCTTGCATATTTTCCGGCATAGCGTTTTGCGCGAAGCGCATAATGCGTGCACAAAATTTCGCTTGACCGCATTATCCGCCTTCGGCGGAAAACACTGCGTCAGCCCGCCTGCGCTCAATTTGTACAATCTGCCGCCGACACGAAGTCGGAAGGTGTTCGCCCAAGCGGCGCAGGACGCGCCGCACAAAAGGCGAACGCACTATAAATCTGCCGGCGCAATCGAACGACAATAATTATGCGGTGCTGCCCTAACATTTTTGTCAATATTCATTACAAAAGGTTGACAAAATAGCAAAAAAATGGTAAAATATAAAAGTAAAAAAAGTGAGATCTGATTTGATAAGTGGGGTGAAATATATTATGAAAATAAATTGGAACAAGAAATACACAACAGTTGCTATATACGCGCTGACAGTAATAATCGTTTCAATATTGTTTGTGGTATTTGTATTCAAGTTTGACAGCTTCAAGCAGACATTTTCCTGGGTCGGGAAAATAATTGCGCCGATTATTTGCGGTATCGTTATTGCGTATATCCTCAATCCGCTTATGATGTGGCTTGAAAAGAAGATGTTCACCAAGTTCAAAGAACAAAAGCCCAAGGAACAGAACATTGTTGTTCGCAAACTGCAGAAAACATCTGTCGGCGATAAAGCGGTTGTTAAAACGCTTGAAAAACATTCTGCACCGATGGAGAAAAAAATACGCAGACGAAAAATAATCGCGCGGTCGGTTTCTCTTTTGCTCACGTTTATCATCTTCCTGGCAATAATCGCGGGTATCGCAATAGCAATTGTTCCGAGCGTTTCAAATAGCGTTATTACGCTGGCGGAAAATATGGACGGATATATCAGCAAGATCGATGAATGGGCGCAGAATGTGTTTGAAAACAAGCCCGAAATTCTGAATGTAATATTTAAAGAAGTCACGGGTCTTAAAGATCTTATATCAGATCTCGCCGATCAGCTGAAACCTCTTGCGGGTGATATACTCGGAAACGTTTCCGGATTCCTCGGCAGTCTTATCGTAGGTCTGAAAAACTTTGTGTTAGGCTTTATTATCGCGATATATCTGCTGTTCAGTAAAGAGCATCTTATGGCGCAGATGAAAAAAATAGTCTGTGCGTTCTTTAAACCGCGGCACGCCGAAAGTTTCCTGCACGGCTGTTCGCAGAGCAACAATATTTTCAAGCAGTATATAATATCCAATCTTGTGGATTCAATGATAGTGCTTGTGTTTATGATGATCGGAATGTTTGCGATGGGAATGCCGTATCAAATGCTGATTTCGGTAGTCTGCGCGGTGACGAATCTTGTGCCGTTTTTCGGACCGTTCCTCGGAGCGATACCGAGCGGATTGCTGATACTTCTTGTTGATCCGTCAAAGGTTATATGGTTTGCAATTTTCGTGCTTGTTCTTCAACAGCTGGACGGAAACGTGATAAAACCGTTGCTGTTCGGCGAAACAATGGGACTACCCGCGATTTGGGTATTGGTTTCGATTATCGTTGGCGGCGCGCTTTTCGGAGTACCCGGAATGTTGCTTGGAGCTCCCGTGTTCGCGGTGTTCTATATGATGTTTGCGGATTGCGTAAAGAACAAGCTGAAGAAGAAAAATCTTCCCAGCGAAACTACTGTTTACGAAGATGATTCGGACTCGCTGTCGGAAAATTTTCTGCGAAATGCCGAACAACCGGGAACAACGCCTGTTTCATTTGAGGAAACAGTAAGAGAAGAGCTTGAGAAAAAAGAGAAAGATCTACCCGATCCTATAAGTGAAGGTAAAACTTCCCGATCGCGGAGAAAAAGAAAATAAAAACATTTTCCCCCCTTTGTCCTCATACAATAGGACAAGGGGGGATTTGCTTGGATATAATTACGGCTATAAATGACAGAATTGTATGGGGCGCGCCGATGCTCGTTATTATGCTCTTTACGGGTTTGTATTTCACGGCGAAAACGGGATTTTTTCAGCTGCGGAAATTTCCGCATATATTGAAATCAACTGTATTTTCCCGCGATAAAACCTCGGCTGACGGAATTTCGCCGTTCGCGGCAATGTGTCAAGCGTTGGCGGCGACTTTGGGAACGGGTAACATTGCGGGAGTATCGACAGCGTTGTCAATAGGCGGTGCGGGAGCGGTTTTCTGGATGTGGATAAGCGCGTTTTTCGGTATGATGACGGGTTACGCGGAGAACGTTCTCGGAATTTTTTACCGGAAAAAAGACGGGTCGCGTTATTTGGGAGGCGCAATGCAGTACATAAAAACGGGACTGTCCGAAAAGAAATCAACGCGCCCACTTTCAAAGCCGCTTGCGGCTATTTACGCTGTGTTGTGCGTGTTGGCGGGTTTTGGAATGGGCAATGCCGCGCAGATGAACTCTGCCGCAGAGGCACTTAAAACAAGTTTCGGGCTGCCGCAGATAATCACGGGAATTGTATTGGCGAGTTTGGCGGCGTTAATCGTTTTCGGCGGTGTAAAGCGCATTTCGGCGGTTACTTCAAAGCTTGTTCCGTTTATGTCGGCTTTTTACATTCTCGGGTGCTTGTATATAGTAATAAGCAACGCCGAATATATTCCCGCAGCGTTTGAAATGATAATCAAATCCGCTTTCGGATTTAAGCAAATCGGCGGTGGAATTGCGGGCGCGGTTGTAAGAACAGCGGTTTCAATGGGAATAAAGCGCGGCGTTTTCTCAAACGAGGCGGGTCTCGGAACGAGCGTTTTCTCACATTCTCAAAGCCGTATCAAAGAACCCGTTGTGTGCGGTATGTGGAGCGTTTTTGAAACATTTTTCGACACTATTGTGATGTGTAGCCTGACTGCGCTTGTTTTGCTTGTAAGTAACGTTCAGCCAAATATTCCCACGGAAATACCTAACGTTACAGCCGAAGTTCAGTATTTCAGACTGACAGACTGTAATCGTTTGATAACGGACGGTGTTCAGCTGCCCGAAAAACTGACCGTTTACGGAATACACGGCGAAGTGATAAACGCGGAGTTGCCGCCCGAATTTACATATTCCAACATAATGACGATAACGGGCGAAGAACACGACGGGCAAATTGTTTCGGCGAAAATCGATCCGTTACGCGGTGTGGGACTTGCGGAATGCGCATTCACGGCGAAATTCGGAAAGCCTGCGGGAATGATACTTTCGGTGCTTGTGGCGATGTTCGCTTTTTCAACGGTTATCGGGTGGAGTTATTTCGGTGCGGAGGCGGCGTCGTTTTTGTTCGGCGATAAAACGCGGAAACCGTTTTGCGTTATGTTTATCGCGTTTTCGGTCGCGGGAGCGTGCGTCAATATGACCGCCGCGTGGGGGATTTCGGATATGCTCAACGGACTTATGGCGATACCGAACCTTATCGCCGTGCTGATTTTGTCACCAAAAGTAATCGAGCTTACCAAAGATTACAGTGCGCGGACGTTCAAAAGCAAAACGGCTCTCCGAACAAAGTCCGAAAAGCCGCAAAATATCAAATAATAATTTTGGTTTTACTTGCAACCACAGCCGGGCTTAGCCTTGAAAGAAAGGCAGTCGGTGCACTGAGCCTTTGTGGGGTTAGCTTCGTGAGTTCCTACCTCAATCTTGTCGAGCGAGCAGTAATCTTCGCACGAGCAGTGATGCTCGCAGTTGTGGATAGTACAGCCGATGTGTTTGTTTGCAAATTCGGTTCCCATAATAATAACATCCTTTCGTTGTTAATAACAGCTTGCGCTGTGATATTATTATGAATTTTTTTCGACGTGTTATTCTTGGGAGATTTTTCATTTATTTCGACTTGAAAAATGTAACGATTTGTTTTACCATCATACCTATGAATATTGCCGAGAATATCAGAATAATAATACCGAATATTTTTCCGCTTCCGTTAAATTCCGTGCTGTTAAACACACAATACCCGCGTAAATTATCAGGAAAGCGGCTCCGCCAAATAAACCGATGACGATTATTCCCGCAATAATTCTGACAGGCAACGGAACACGTTTGTTTGATACCGAACTTGTCACACCTTAAAATACAAGTTCCAGTATTATTTCAAATAATAATTCCATATCGCTTTCTCCAATAATAAATGTTAAGGCAACACCGCACAATTAACGGCTAACGCCTTTGTCATTCGCTTGCTTGCATATTTTCCGTCATCTTGCACAATTCGTCCTAGCACGCATTATGCGCTTTGCGCAAAACGCTGCATACAGCCTTGCGTCGTCTTCATTGTACAATCTGACGCCGACACGAAGTCGGAAGGCGTTCGCCCAAGCGGCGCAGGACGCGCCGCACAAAAGGCGAACGCACTATAAATCTGACTGCGCAATCGAACGACAATAATTATGCGGTGCTGCCTTAATAGAAGACAAAGTCAAATGCGCGGTAACGATTTGCACTGTAATAGCGTTTCAAACGATAATCGTTTGTATGACTAAGTGCATTTATCGATAATTTCCGAAATCTCATCAACGGAATCCTTGAGTTCGGAGAAATTGTCATAATTGTCACGATAAAGTTCTACAATAAACGCATTGTCATATCCGAGAGCGAGCATTTTTTTGGCAAACTTCGTAAAGTCAAATTCGCCTCTGCCTATCGGCAGACAGTCCTTGTCGGCATTGGCATCTGAAAGATGGCAGTGAACAATACTTGTACCCAGCGCGTCGATGTAGTCGAACGCATCTTCGCCGCTTCTACGCGCCTGTTTGAGGTCCAGCACAAATTTCGCACAGTCGCCAAGCTCTTTTTTCATTGCTTTGAGAAATTCCAGT
>JALEQE010000073.1 GCA_022766825.1 Oscillospiraceae bacterium
TTACATCAAGGCTTACACAGCTTCTTTTGTCATTGTACTTCACATTCTGAACCATAAACTCCTTGCCATTCTGCCAATTAGCAAAATCGAACTTTTGATAAAGATGTAACTTTCTCATTTTTCATACTTCCTTTCATAATAGAAAAAAGACTGAATCAGTCTAGGTTAATGGGTTTTATTTTAATAATTTGCCCCCTAAGATAATTTGATTTGGTTGCTTTTTTCATCACCCCTTTCTATTTTGTTATAGTTAAATAGCACTTCATTGCAGTTTTGTATAACAAAAACGGTACCGTTATTATGCGATACCGTTTAGTGTTTTCAATTTTTGAATGTGTTCCCTTGTCGGTCGTATATTGGTCGTAGGGGGTGCTTGCCTCACATTATAGGTGGCTTAACAATCACATTTATCAGAGTTGGGGCTTCATTGTGGGGAAAAGAAGTACGTCACGTATGCTCGGCTGATTTGTGAGGAGCATTACAAGTCTGTAAAGACCGAATCCAAGTCCGCCCGTTGGGGGCAAACCGTATTCCAAAGCGGTTACGAAATCCTCGTCAACCTGCGCGTCGTTTCCGCCCTGAGCGCGCTTTGCGGCAACCTGCTTTACAAAACGCTCTTTTTGGTCAATCGGGTCGTTGAGTTCCGAGAACGCGTTGCCGAATTCCGTACCGTTTATGAAATACTCAAAACGTTCCGTAAACGCGGGGCATTCTGGTTTGCGTTTAGCAAGCGGAGAGTTTTCAACGGGATAATCGTAAATGATTGTCGGCTGAATAAGCTTGTCCTCAACAAACGCCTCAAAGAACGCGATAAGTACATTGCCCTTTGTTGAATTTTCGTCAACGCCTTCCTCAACGCCCTTTGCCTTTGCGGCGGCTCTTGCGTCCTCGTCAGTTTTCCAGTCGTTGTAGTCAACACCCGCGTATTTTTTAACGGCGTCAATCATTGTAAGGCGTTCCCACGGCTTGCCGACCGCAATCTGATTGCCCTGATACTCAACCGTATCCGTGCCGCACACATTGAGAGTAACCGTGCGGTACAAATCCTCGATTATATCCATCATATCGAAGTAGTTAATATATGCCTGATACATTTCGATTGACGTAAACTCGGGGTTATGCGTCGCGTCCATACCCTCGTTTCTGAAAATACGTCCGACTTCATAAACCTTGTCAAATCCGCCGACAATAAGTCGTTTCAGATAAAGCTCGGTTTCAATGCGCAGATACATATCAATGTCAAGCGCGTTGTGGTGCGTTTTGAACGGACGCGCCGACGCGCCGATTTCCAACGGGAGAAGTACGGGCGTGTCAACCTCGATATATCCGTGACCGTCAAGGAATTTGCGTATTTCGCTTATTATCTGCGAACGCTTTACAAAAACGTCCTTAACATCCGGGTTGGCAATCAGATCAAGATAACGTTTTCTGTAACGTTCTTCCTTGTCTTTCAGACCGTGCCACTTTTCGGGCAAAGGCAAAAGCGACTTAGACAAAAGTGTTACTTCTTTCGCGTGAACGGAAATTTCACCGCGGCGCGTTTTGAACACATAGCCCTTTACGCCGATAATATCGCCCAAATCCCACTTCTTAAATTCTGCGAAATTCTCCTCGCCTATCTCGTCAATCTTAACGTAAACCTGCATTCTGTCGGAGCTGTCGCGAACGTCGATAAAGTTCGCCTTGCCCATATCGCGCCACGACATAATACGTCCCGCGATAACCACGTCCTGATTTTCAAGTTCCTCAAAACGTTCGCGTATTTCCTTGTTGGAAATAGTGACGGGGTATTTTGTTATAGTATACGGGTCCTTACCCGCCGCTTTAAGCGCGTCCAGCTTCTCCAGGCGAACGCGGTGCTGTTCGTCAAGCTGAGCGCGAAGTTCTTCTTCGGAAAGCTCAACTTCTTCGTTATTGTTATTATTCTTGTCTGCCATATTATCTCCTCGCAATGACCTTTAATCGTCTTTTCTTATTTCGAGTATCTTCATTTTTACCGCGCCTGACGGAGTTTCAACATCGACTTCTTCTCCCGCTTTGTGATTCATAATCGCTTTACCTATCGGGGATTCATCGGACATCTTTCCGCTGTCGATATCGGCTTCCTTTGTGCCGACCATTTTAAACTCCATTTCCTCGCCCATTTCCACATCTAGTATCTTTACAGTCGTACCGATACCCACCTTTTCCGTGGAAATATCGTCGTCGTCAATTATCTGAGCGTGTGCCAAAGTCTGTTCGATTTCCGCAATGCGCGACTCGATCATTCCCTGTTCGTTTTTCGCCTCGTCATACTCGGAGTTCTCGGACAAGTCGCCGAATGACAGCGCAACCTTGATTTTTTCCGCGACCTCACGGCGGCGAACCGATTTCAACTCATTGAGTTCGTCTTTCAGAGTCTGTTCGCCTTTTCTTGTCAATACTGTGATTGGTTTGTTCATATATGATTCCTCCTAAATGATTTTCTCGCAGTTCGTATACGTCAATTGCTCTCCGTCGGCTCGTTTTCAGTTCCGGGAGTAAGCACTTCCACCGCTTTTTGAAGCTGAACGTCTGTTTCCTGCGTCATTATTTCGTATAGTGTATCCGTGGGAAGCTCGATTATGTAATCCGGCTTAAGTCCCACTCCGTCGAATTTCTCCGATTTTGACGGGATTATGTTGGCGGTGGTAAGCACCAGCGCGCTGCCGTCAGAAAACTCATAGGTACTCTGAAGCACCGCTTTTCCCATCGTCTGTGTTCCTACAAGCTGTGCGCCCAGTTCATCGCGCAGACCAACCGCGAACACCTCCGCCGCGGAAGAAGTCGCATTGTCAACAAGCACCGTAATCGGCAGAGAAACGCTCTCCTCGGAATCCGTTTCGATAAGCGTTTTCCGGACACCGTTCGCGTACTCGGCTGTCGCAACTGCCGCCGCCGGAACAAGTCTGTTCAGCATAGGTTTTACTGCCGACATCAATCCGCCGTCATTGTGACGAACATCAAAAATCAGAGCTTTCACGCCGCTTGTATTGAGTGAGTTGAGCGCGCTTGAAAACTGTTCGGGTGTTTTCGCATTGAACGATGTTATCTTGATATAGCCTATTTTGTTTTTAAGCGTTTTATACGTCACGGATTCAATATCTATCTGCTGACGTACAAGAGTAACCGAACGTTCCTCGCCGTTGCTCACAAGTTTCATTGACAGCTTAGTGCCGACTTCGCCGGAAATGCGTTTAAGAGCCGCGTCAGATGACATGGAAAGCAGACTTTTGTTATCGATTTCGGTTATCATATCACCGACTTTTACATTGTTGGCATCCGCGGAGCTGTTTTTATACACTTTTGTAATTTTCAGATAACCGCTTCCGTCTTTCTCCGCTTCAAAACCCGCTCCGTTTATCACGCCGCTGTTTGTCTGCTGATAGTCACGATAAACGTCCGCCGTCATATAAGAAGCGTATGGATCTCCGATACCGTTTACATAGCCTTTTATTATTGCGTTCTCAAGCTCATCGCTGTCAATCGTTCCGATATAGTTTCCGCGAACGGTGGCGTCCATTTCTTTAAGCTTCTGATATACGCCCTCATATTTTTCCGCGCTCGCGATCTTCGAGTTATAGCTGTTCAGCGACACCGTCCACGTCAAAATGAACGTTATGGCGCAGCCGATAGCAATAAGACTTATCGCAAGTCCCAAAGATATTCTTTTATTCACAGAATTGCCCTTCCTTTTTTCTTTGCAAATATTACCCGTTGTATTATTGTATCAAATTATACTTTCAGGTATTTGTTCGTGCTTATCATTGTTCCTACCGCGCCCAGCACAGCTCCGGCGACACAGTTCGCCGCCAACAAAATCCAGCGTATGCTTTCAAGCGGGATAAGATTGAAAAATCCGAACATCTGCCACAGAGTAATATTGTCGGTGAACAACGAGGATATCGTCTGATAGATAAAACAAGCAAGTCCCCATGAAGCCGCTCCGGCAAGTATTCCGACAAAGCAGCCCTCCACGAAGAACGGCAGTTTGATAAATCCGTTTGTCGCGCCAACGTATTTCATAATCGATATTTCATTCCTGCGCGCAAAAACACTTGTGCGTATCGTGTTTGAGATAACCACGACGCTGACTATTATAAGCACAATAAGTATCGCCAAGATAATGACTGAAAAAGCGTCCCGCAGATTGACAAGCGCGTTTGCAAAATCATACGGAGCGTTTACCTGTTCAACGCCCTCGATATTCTTTATCTCGGTTACGGTATAACGGATAGACTTCAGATCCGTAACCCGCGCCATAAAGGTTTCCGGCATGGGATTACCACCGGGAACAATATTTATAAGGTCGGCATACTCACCCGACATAGCCGCGCTGAATTTCTCAGCCGCTTCTTCCTTTGACATATATTTCACATCGGTGAGGTTTGCGTTTTTTT
>JALEQE010000134.1 GCA_022766825.1 Oscillospiraceae bacterium
TCACCCACTCGCCCGATTATCAGCAGCGGCAGCTGTTTGCCGTCGCCATAACGGAAAATGCGCTTTGTCATTATATTCGGGTGAATAAACCGCGGCGCGTCCGACAGCCTGTTTACGGTCATAAAGCCGTAATCACGCAGAAATCTTTGCAGTATGGACGGCAATTCTATTCCGCGGACATTGACGTTTTGTATAAAATCCTCTTCGGGAAAACCGTCGGTTTCGCCCTGATAAAAGATTTTCAAAGCGTCAAACGGATTGAGATTATGTAAAACAGCCACCGTTATCACTCCTAACCAAGTCTTTGTTTAAAGTCGTCATAGCCGAATTTTTTCAGCAGTTCAAGCCCGCCGTTTTCTTTAAGAAGATAGATTGACGGCAGAGGAATACCGTTGAACGTATTATTCTTGCACATTGAATAAATCGCCATATCTTCGAGTACAAGGCGGTCGCCCTCTTTCAGCGGTTCGTCAAACGAATAATCGCCGATAACATCGCCCGAAAGGCAGGTATTTCCGCCCAGACGATAAGAAAAACGCTTTTCGTTCGGCTTTCCCGAACTGATAATATTCGGACGGTACGGCATTTCAAGCACATCGGGCATATGACAGGCGGCGGAAGCGTCCGTTATCGCAATTCCCGTGCCGTTCTCAAACGTGTCAAGCACGGTGGTTACAAGATAACCCGCGTTCAGCGCGACAGCCTCGCCCGGTTCAAGATAAACGTTCAAGCCGTACTTGTCACGGAAATCACGGATTGTTTTTATCAGCAATTCAACGTCATAATCGGGACGCGTGATGTGATGTCCGCCGCCGAAATTCAGCCACTTTATTTTATCGAACATAAAACCGAATTTTTCCTCAACAACGGGTAATGTCCGCGCGAAAACGTCCGCGCCTTGTTCGCACATTGTATGAAAATGCAGTCCGTCTATTCCCTCGCAAAGCGGCAAATCCGCTTTAAAGCGTTCAAGCGTCGTACCCATTCGCGAACCCTCTGCGCACGGATTGTACAGTTCGGTTTCGATTTCGGAATATTCGGGATTTATGCGTATTCCCGCCTGAATATATTTCGATGACGAACGCACTTTATCACGATATTTTGCCCACTGTTTCGGAGAATTGAACACAATGTGGTCGCATATTGAAACTATTTCGTCAAAATCTTTTTCGGGATAGGCGGGCGAAAAAATGTGATTTTCCTTGCCGAACGGGTGCGCCATTTCCTCGTAACCCAGACGTGCTTCAAAAATACCGCTGGCGGTGCAGCCGTCAAGATACTGCGCGATAAGCGGGTAAGTGGCAAACGCCGAGTATGCCTTCTGCGCAAGAAGTATCTTACACCCCGCCCTTCTGCGGACATCGGCGAGTATTTCAAGATTATTTTTAAGCCGCTTTTCGTCAATCACATAACACGGCGTTTCAACTTTGGTTATCCAGTCCATATTAAACTCCTTATGAAAAATACATACACTCATGCACCCAAGCGGTGATGAGTGCCTGCAAACATTGATTATTCATCAACCCATTGCATTTGACTTTCAATATCCCAGAAAGATTTGCCGTTCCATATAGGCGCTTCTTCAAACGCTTCAACACATTATGTAGCAGACGGTTTTGTGACTGAAAACACGGTTGTATCGTTCGAAATGTCATATACTTCCAGCCGAACACTCACGACTTTTCCGTCTGCATTCTTCTTTGATTGACAACCATTAAAGAAATACTTTTTACCGTTATAAACAACATAATGGTCTTCATAGCAGAGCTTATCAATGAAATCAGACGCATTTCCGTCAATCATACCATACCCTCCCAACGAGATATTTCTTACATCAATAGAACATAAACATCAGGATGCAGTACCAACAAACGCCTTTTCCCGCCGCTCAGACACCTCACCGCTGTTCCAGATATCCTCTTATCGGAAAATCCGGCTCTGCCAGCGCCCAAACCGTACCGCAGACATTGCACCTAAACAGCTCTTCAAACCATTCGGAGGGTAATTTTTCATAATGTCCCTCACGGACATAATCGTCGAACATTTGCTTTACGGTTTCGTACCGCCAGTAGCAGTCAAACCCCTCAATCTGAACAATTTTACCGCAGTGCTCGCATTTAATTATCATTTCAGCGACTTTCCCAATTCAAAGGCTCTCTGCAAGCCGTCCGTTTTCTCGATTTCGCCTTTTTCCTCCGCGCCGCTGACAGTTACCGAACCAATATTTTCAAGATTAAAATAATTCAGAGTGAGTTTATACTGCGCCTTGATTGAATCAAACAATTCGG
>JALEQE010000146.1 GCA_022766825.1 Oscillospiraceae bacterium
CCGACGGCCGCTCTGTGACGAGATCCCAGCTCCGTAGAAAGGCACTGATCCTTTTGAGTATTGGGCAAGAAACAACCGGCGGCATATATTCTGAAGTTACGGATTATTACTGCACCGTCGTGAAGAGGCGCTTTGTTATAGAATATATTACAGAAAAGTTCAGGTTCGCATTCAGCGTTGATAATGCTGGTGGTTTCTTTTTCTATAATATCACCGAGTTTTGTTTCACGTTCAATTACAATAAGTGCGCCTGTTTTACTGTCATGAAGTCTTGAGCAGGCTTCAGCGATGCCTAATATCGCCTTATCGCGGGCAGAAGCACTTTTATCAGAAGGTCCTGCAAGCGTTGATACTTTTGCTCGTCCGACTTTTTCAAGTATTCTTCGGAGTTCGGGCTGAAAGACAATTATCAGCGCAATCATACCTACCTGAGAAAAGTTGTCAATTAGATATCCCATTACTTTCAGGTCAAAGGATTTAACCAGGATGAAAACCAGCAAAAGCAGAAAAATTCCCTTTAGAAGCTGCATTGCGCGAGTTTCACGCATCAGCTTGATAAGTGAATATACCAAAATTGTCAGCAGAATTATATCAAGTACGTCAAATATCGTGACAGATTGAAAAATCCTGACAAAATTTCCGAAAATATCTTCGATATATTTAAACCCGCCCAATGTAAATGCTCCTTAAGTTAAAGTAAATATCAGTCGCGTTCCTGTCCTCTGATGAATACGGCAAAGCTGTCAGGACCCGCATTGCAGCTTACAACAACGCCCATTTTTTCAACCATTGCCGGCGGGTAACCAACTTTCTTTGTCATTTTGTCAATAAACTCTTTTTCGAGATCAGGGTGTGTTGTTGTGATAATTGTGTAAGGGGTTTTGGGTATCATTCGGGAAGCAGCAGTTTCTACAGCAACGTCAATAACAGCTTTTTCTCCGCGGGCTTTCCTAAGCACCTGAGTAACACCATCGTAAAGAATAATTAAAGGCTTAAGACCCATAAGTTCGCCCAGAAATGACGCGGCAGCAGAGATACGTCCCGATTTTTTCATGTGGCGAAGATCAAGACCGACAAGAAGGGCTTCAACGTGTTTTGCCTGATCTTCCAGATAACTTACAACGCTGTCAACGCTTTGTCCCTCTGAGATTTTTTTGCACGCTTCAATAATAGGATAGCCATATCCAAGAGAATAGTTTCTTCCGTCCACTATGCGAATATCCAGATCTGTCAGTTCATCTTTGATATTATCCGCAGCGATTTTTGCCTGGGAATTTGTCTGCGAACCATACGAATTTATAACGTCAACGATAATTGTCCGAGCACCGTTTTCATACAATTCGCGGTATTTGTCCTCAAACTGTATCTGATTTATCTGAGAGTGCTTGGGTATCTCCTGATTTTCTTTAAGAACCTTATAAAAATCTTCTGTGTCTATATCGACCCTGTCAAGTTTGGTTTGGTTGTTCCAGGTAACGGCGAACGGCATAACGGTCAGAATGTTTTTCCATTCCTTTTCTGCCTCCGCAGAAATATCGCATCCGCTGTCGGTAATAATTCTTACTGTTTCGTTCATAGTGTTTTTCCTTTCTTTTGCCTAAAATTACTCTGCCTGTGACCAATCAAATTTAGTGAGATTTCCGGAATTTTGGAGTTCAGGGAAATCCCATTGCCGCAGAACCTCATATGCTGCAATAGCGACGCTGTTTGATAGATTCAGACTGCGAAGCGTAGGCATCATAGGTATTCTTACGCAATCGTGCTTATGCTTGAACAGCAATTCTTCGGGAAGTCCTGCGTCTTCCCGACCGAAAATGATGTAGCATTTGTCGGGATAAGTTATGTCGGTATAGCGATTTTGTCCCTTTGTTGTGAAAAAGTAGCATTGCCCGTCAACTTTTGAGAAGAAGTCATCAAATCCATCGTAGTATGATATGTCCAGATAATGCCAGTAATCAAGTCCTGCGCGTTTGAGTTGCTTATCGTTTGGTTGAAATCCCATAGGTTTTATTATATGTAACCTGGCACCTGTAACAGCACAGGTCCGTGCAATATTCCCGGTATTCTGTGGAATCTGTGGTTCACCGAGAACAATATTCAGCTCCATTTAATATTCACATCCTCTTTGACAATTGCACTATACCATAATATTATAACATAAAATCCGATTTATTGCAATATATTTTATAAAATTACTTGAAAATTTGCGCGATGCGGTAATTTTTAAACTATATAGCAAAAATGGTTCTGTAATTTATGTTCGTGTTAATTTTGAAAAGTGAAAATGCCGAAATATTTTAAAAAACACTTGAAATTTATGTATAATTGTGATAAAATAAATTTATAAAATAGTTTTGCGGGGGAAACCCGTATACTGTCAAAAAATGGAGGTTGTGATAATGAGAATTTTGTATGCAGCAAGCGAGGCGTTGCCCTTTGCGGCAAGCGGCGGTTTGGCAGATGTGGCGGGTTCTTTGCCGAAAGCACTGGTTCAGGCCGGGCAAGATGCGCGTGTCGTAATGCCATATTATGTAAATACAATTAAACCCGAACAGAAAGAAAAAATGCGGTTTCTCACAAACTTCACCGTACCGGTTGGCTGGAGAAGTCAGTATTGCGGTGTGTTTACTCAGACCGTAAACGGCGTTACATATTATTTCCTTGACAATGAGTATTATTTCAAACGCGACAGTGGTTTGTACGGATATTATGATGACGCGGAAAGATATGTATTTTTCAGCCGCGCTGTTCTTGAAATGTTGCGCCATATCGATTTTCATCCGCAGATTATCAATTCCAACGACTGGCAATGTGCGCTTATTCCTGTATACCATAATCTGTTTTACAAAAATCAGTGGGGATACGGCGACATCAAGAATGTGTTTACAATTCACAATATCGGGTATCAGGGACAGTATGGTCTTGACCTTGTAAAGGATATTGTCGGAATTCCCCCGCAGAATGTCAACATTATCGAATACGATCACGATATCAACTTTATGAAAGGCGCAATTGAGGTTGCGGATAAAGTAACAACGGTATCTCCCACATATTCAAGAGAAATTCTTGATCCGTGGTATTCTCACGGCTTGGATAGAATTTTGCGTAATAAGCAGTATAAAACGACAGGTTTCCTTAATGGAATTGACATTGATCTTTATAATCCCGAAAAAGACCCGACAATTGCCGCTAACTTCTCTGCAAGAAATCACAAGGGAAAGGCGGCTTGCAAGTCAGCTATTTTCGAGGAATTCGGTATGCCGCAGTATGATGTACCGTTGCTTGCGATGATTTCAAGATTTGCCGATCACAAGGGTTTTGACCTTGTAAAGTATGTGTTCAACGAAATTATGGCAACTGATATTCAGGTTGTTATTCTTGGTTCTGGCGAACGGCAGTATGAAGACTTTTTCCAGGAAATGCACTGGCGTTATCCTGATAAAGTCGGTTTCTATCGTGGTTATAATCCCACGCTTGCGAAAAAGATTTATGCGGGCGCGGATATGTTCCTTATGCCTTCAAAGAGCGAACCTTGCGGACTTGCGCAAATGATTGCGGCAAGATACGGTACTGTTCCGATTGTGCGTGCAACCGGCGGACTTAAGGACAGCATAATTGACGCGGGCGATAACGGTATCGGATTTACATTCCAGAGCTACAACGCACACGATATGCTTAATGCAATTAAACGTGCAAGAGATGCTTATAGAAATAAGACAGAGTGGTCTAAGCTTATGACGCGCGCTATGAAAGCTGATTTCAGCTGGGCGTCATCTGCAAAACTTTATATCGGCTTGTATAAAGAGTTGGTTGGCGAATAATATTTATTACGGCGGAGTAATTCATCTCTGCCGTAATTTTCGGTGAGCAAGTGTTTTTTTACAGTTTGCCATAAATTTTTCGTTTTGCTCTTGAAAAAAATTCCGATTTGTGATATAATAAAAAAGATAGGTATAAATCAATATTGAAAGGATGTTCATTTATGGCAAAAATAGCCGTTTTGGGCTACGGAGTGGTTGGCTCGGGTACAGTTGAAGTATTTTATAAAAATAAGGAGAACCTCGAAAAAAAAGCGGGCGAACCGCTGGACATCAAGTATATCCTTGATTTGAGAGATTTTCCCGACAGTCCATATGCGGATAAGTTCACAAAGGATTTTAACGTTATTCTTAATGACCCTGAGGTTACGGTTGTTTGTGAAGTTATCGGCGGTATAAAGCCTTCTTACGACTTCGTAAAATCATCGCTTATGGCGGGTAAGAGCGTTGTTACATCAAACAAAGAACTCGTTGCCGCAAAGGGTGCGGAGTTGCTTGCAATTGCGAAAGAAAAGAACGTAAACTTCTTCTTTGAGGCAAGCGTCGGCGGCGGAATCCCGATAATCAAGCCTATTCACGCTTGCCTGGAAGCAAATGAAATAGATGAAATCGCAGGTATACTCAACGGTACAACAAACTTTATACTTACAAAAATGATTCGCGATGGTATGGGCTTTGACGAGGCACTTAAAATCGCGCAGGATTTGGGATATGCAGAACGTAATCCAACAGCCGATGTCGAGGGTATCGACGCTTGCAGAAAGATATGTATTCTGGCGTCGCTTGCTTTTGGAAAACACGTTTATCCCGAAAGTGTTCACACTGAGGGCATTACAAAAATAACTCTTCAAGATGTTGAATATATGGAAAGTTATGACGCAAAGATTAAACTTATCGGCTGCGCACGCCGTGAAGAAAACAACGAGATTTCAATCGGTGTTTTCCCAGCGGTTATCAAGGACGAAAGTCAGCTTGCGGGTGTAAACGATGTGTTCAACGCGATATTGGTTCGCGGCGATGCAACGGGTGACGTTGTATTTTACGGAAAAGGTGCAGGAAAACTTCCGACTGCTTCCGCAGTTGTATCGGATATAGTTTCCGCTGTAAAACATTCGGATACAAGCCGTTCGTTGACATGGGTTGACAGCGAGCAGTCATTCATACGTCCGTTTGAGCAATTTACATGTGCGAATTATATCAGACTTACAGCAAACAATATCGATGTTACCAAAGCGGTTATTAAAGCGGTTTTCGGTGACGTTGAGTATT
>JALEQE010000166.1 GCA_022766825.1 Oscillospiraceae bacterium
TCAATTCGGAGCCGCCTTTATTGAGTTTAGGCAAAAATTACTCGATCAGCATATACTGTTGGTGAAAATCAACGAATATTTCTATATTTTGTCAGACACTTTTGTAAAGCAAATACCTAAAAACCTATTGACAAGATATGTTTTAAGTGGTACAATAATAACAACGTAAGAATTGAAGGTTGATAATATTGGATTTTGATTTTATACAAAAATTTACGCCAATGTATGTCGAGGCGGCAAAGCTGACGCTGATAATCGGACTTATCGGTACGGTGCTGGCGGCGGCTGTCGGACTGCTTTGTGCGTTGTCGAAGTATTTTCGCATACCCGTGGCGCGGCAGATAGCGTCCGTTTACATAGAATTATCAAGAAATACTCCGCTTATCGTTCAGCTTTTTTTCCTCTATTTCGGACTTCCGAAAGTCGGGGTTAGGCTTTCAAGCGAAGCGTGCGGAATTATCGGTCTGGCGTTTCTCGGCGGCAGCTATATGGCGGAAAGCATTTTAAGCGGCTTGAAATCCGTTAAGAAAATTCAGATTGAGAGCGCGGAGAGCCTGGGTATGAAACGCGGGCAGGTTATGCGGTATATCGTAATCCCGCAGGCGACAACGGTTTCCGTGCCGTCAATCTGCGCGAACGTGATATTCCTTTTGAAAGAAACAAGCGTTTTCAGCGCGGTTTCCTTGGCTGACCTTATGTACGTCGCGAAAGACCTTATCGGTATGTATTACAGCACAACGGAAGCCCTTGTTATGCTTGTTGTCGCGTATCTGATAATAATACTTCCTATATCGATACTGTTCTCCGTTCTTGAAAGGAGGCTTAAACGTGCAAGGAATTAGTGTACTTTTCACGGGAAATAATTTCGTGCGCTTGCTTTCGGGACTGTGGGTTACGGTTCGTATATCGCTTATATCAATCGGTTTCTCGCTTATTCTCGGAACGCTGTTAGGCGCGGTTATGACTTCTCGCAACCGTGTTGTTAAGGCAATTTGCAGAGTTTATCTCGAAATTGTCCGCATAATGCCACAGTTGGTTTGGCTGTTTATCGTGTTCTTCGGAATAACAAGACTTACGGGTTTAAATCTCAGCGGAGAGCTTTCGGCGGTGATTGTATTCACTATCTGGGGTACGGCAGAAATGGGCGATTTGGTTCGCGGAGCGTTTCAAGCGATACCCCGCCACCAATTTGAGAGTTCGCTGTCGCTTGGACTTACAAAGCCGCAGATGTATTTTTACATAATCTTCCCGCAGGCTGTTCGTAATCTGTTACCGAACGTAATAAACCTCGCAACGCGTATGATTAAAACAACAGCGCTTGTATCGATTATCGGCGTTACGGAAGTTCTCAAAGTCGGCAAACAGATTATCGACGCGAACCGTTTTGAGTTCCCCGACGCCGCGATTTGGGTTTACGCCGCGATATTCTTTATGTACTTCCTGATTTGCTTCCCGCTCTCGATGATTTCAAGAGCAATTGTGAAAAAACAGCAAAGGAGTGAATGAATTGTCAGAAGAAATAAAAAAAGATGACATTACAGCAGACAATTCTCCGCAAAAAGCGGGTGAACATATAATTGACATAAACGGATTGGTTAAGCGATACAACGATAACACCGTGTTGAACGGAATTGACATTTCGGTAACAAAAGGCGAGGTTGTTGTACTCGTTGGTCCTTCGGGGTGCGGAAAAAGCACCCTCCTACGATGTATCAACGGTCTGGAGCCGATACAGGGCGGCACGATAACGCTCCACGGCGAGCCTGTCATCAACGGCGACAAGAGCCTGTTTAAAATCCGACAGAAAATCGGTATGGTGTTCCAGAGCTATGACCTTTTTCCACACCTGACAGTTCTCAAAAACATTATGCTTTCGCCGATGAAGGTTCAGAAACGCGATAAAGTTGAAGTCGAAAAGCGCGCAAAAGAGCTTCTGGAGCGCGTTGGACTTTCCGATAAAGCGAACAGTTATCCCGCAGAGCTTTCGGGCGGACAGAAACAGCGCGTGGCAATTTGCCGCAGTCTGATAATGGATCCGGAAATAATGCTGCTTGACGAAATAACGGCGGCTCTTGACCCCGAAATGGTTCACGAAGTGCTGAACGTAGTGCTTGATTTGGCGAAAAACGGTACTACAATGATGATAGTCACGCACGAAATGGCGTTCGCCGAGGCGGTTGCCGACAGGATTGTATTTCTTGACGGCGGCGCAATTATTGAACAAAGCACTCCGGATGAGTTCTTCAAACACCCGAAAACCGAGCGCGCTGAACGTTTCTTGAAAACGTTCACTTATTCCAAGTAATTTGCCTATTATAATTATATAGGTAAATATATAAAACAAAAACATATAACAAAAGAGAGGTAATTACAATGAAACTTATTCAGAAATTATCCGCGGTATTCGCAGCGGCGGCAATGATGCTTACGCTTGCGGGCTGCGGCAACAGCGGCACTTCGTCAACCACAACAAATTCCGATACTTCAAAGACTTCCACGCCTGCAAGCACGGCTGATTCGGCGGAAAGTTCAGCTGATGAAAGCACAACTTCCACCAACGCGAACTTCCGCACAGTTGATCAAATCAAGGAAAGCGGCGAAGTAAAAATCGGCGTATTCTCCGACAAGAACCCCTTCGGTTATGTTGACAACGACGGCAACTACAAGGGCTATGACGTTTATTTCGCAGAAAGAATCGCGAAAGACCTTGGCGTTAAGTTGACGCTTGTTCCCGTTGAGGCGGCGGCTCGCGCGGAGTTCCTCGAAACTGCAAAGGTTGATATCATTCTCGCGAACTTCACCGTAACACCCGAGCGTGCCGAGAAAGTTGACTTTGCGCCCGCTTATATGAAAGTGGCTTTGGGCGTTGTTTCTCCCGATTCAGCTGTAATCAAGAGTGTTGACGACCTCAAAGGCAAAACTTTGATTGTAGTTAAGGGTACAACCGCCGAGACATATTTCTCCGAAAACGCGCCCGATGTTAAGCTCCAAAAGTATGACGAGTACAATGAGGCTTATTCCGCATTGCAGGACGGTCGTGGTGACGCTTTCTCAACCGATAACACAGAGGTTCTCGCTTGGGCGAAATCCAACCCCGGATTTACAGTCGGCATTGATTCTCTCGGTAGCACAGACGCAATCGCGCCCGCTGTTACAAAGGGCAACGCAACACTTCTCCAATGGTTGACCGACGAAATCACGGCACTTGGCGAAGAACAGTTCTTCCACAAGGACTATGACGAAACTCTCGCGGCTGTTTACGGCGACGATGAGGCGTACAAAGAAAACCTCGTTGTTGAGGGCGGCAAAATGGATTGATTTCCGATTTGACTGAATAATACAGACTCCCATGGTTAATTCCGCGGGAGTTTTTTGTATATCAAAGTGAAAAGTGACCTTTTTTCAGCCGTTGTGCGATCTTAAATCAAGAAAGCCGCATATAGAGGTACAGACAATACGTCATCGGTCTTTCCGAAATTTTTTTGTGAAAATCTGATTGTATAGTCGGGAGAATATTTCTGCTTGAAAACGCTTATACTGCGTGAACGGACGTGTTCACCTTTTTTAACTTCAATCGCATAGATTTTATCGTTTTTTTGGAGAACAAAATCAAGTTCCGCTTGTGAATTGGGTGTCGCCCAATAGTATAAAGAATAATTTTTCGCGGCAAACTGTTGAGCAATATAGTTTTCGGTGACAGCCCCCATAAAAATATTGGCTTCTCCAGTGATTATTGTATTTACGGACATTTGTGATTTGTTGACAAGCAATCCCACATCCGACATATATATTTTGAACGAACTCTGATCGGCGTAAACAGGCAGTGGTAGAGTGCCTTGCTCTACACGCTGACATTCAAGAGTAACGCCCGCTTGCTTTAACCACTCCAAAGACGCTCCGAAAATAGCTGACGAGCCTCCTTTTTGAACCACTTTATACTGAAACTTTTTGTTGTCTTTGGCGAGTTGCGCGGGAATGGAATTATAGCAAGCGCGTACTTTTACAGCATCGGAATTACTCGTATATTTTGCCATATCCGCCGTATAGTTGTCGATGATATTGCTTTGAATCAGCCTCGGGTCAATATAAGAGTTTGTTTCGATAAATGCTTTAACGGCTTCGGGCATTCCACCTACAATAAGGTAATCGTGATACAAATCAAGCGTTTTTTTATGCAGAGCTTCATTCATCGGCACCATACTGTTAAAGCAGTCGGTTATTTCGTCAATAAGAAGTTCGTTTCCCGTTGCAGTCAGAAATTCCTCAAAATCAAGAGGGTATAATCGCATTAAATTTACTTTTCCGACTGGGAAAGAGGTTTGGTTTCTGTTTATTGCAACGCCCAACAAACTTCCCGCCGCCACAATATGGTATTCGGGAGCTTCCTCGCAGAAATACTTCAACGAAGTTACCGCGCGCTCGCAGGACTGTATTTCATCAAGTATAATAAGTGTTTCGTTGGGGAGAATACGTTCATTTGTTTCTGTTTCAAGGTATTTTATAAGCCGTGACGGGGAAATATTATCATTGAAAATTGAAGATATAGCGGAGTTGCTTTCAAGATTGATATAAACCGTATTTTTGTAGTTTTGTTTGCCAAATTCGCGTAGGATAAAAGTTTTTCCAACCTGTCTTGCTCCGTTGAGTATAAGCGGCTTTCTCGAAGGAGAATATTTCCATTCAATAAGTTGCTGTGTTATTTTTCGTTTCATAATGTCAGTCCTTCCTTATAAAATTTATACCGACTTTATAATTATTATACCACTTTATGATTATTAAGTCAAGAAAAATCATAAATTCTCATATTTTTCTTGACTTAAAAATAAAAATGTAACAAAAAAGCCGCTTTCTGTTTCGGAAAGCGGCTGAATTATTAGAATGAAATTTTATTTTACAACGATATTAACAAGTTTATTCGGAACGGCGATTTGTTTTACAATCGTCTTTCCGTCAATGAATTTCTTCACTTCGGGAAGTTCCTCCGCCAATTTGATAAGCTCGTCCTTGTCCGCGTTTACGGGTGCGTTGAAACGCGCTCTTACTTTGCCGTTTACCTGCACGGCAAGTTCAACCGTATCATCGGAGCAGTGAGCCTCGTCAAATTCGGGCCACTTTTGTTCGTGTATCATACCAAATCCCAGTTGCTCGAACAATTCGGAAGTGATGTGCGGCGCAAACGGGTTAAGCAGTATCAACAAAGTGCGAAATTCGGCTTTGTTAAATCCGCCCGCCTCGTCCGCAGTATTCAGAAGTCCCATCATTGTGGCAATCGCGGTGTTGAATTTCAGCGTTTCAATATCCTCGGATACTTTCTTTATCGTCTTGTGCATTGTCGCG
>JALEQE010000172.1 GCA_022766825.1 Oscillospiraceae bacterium
CGATTGACCGCAAGGTCGCTGAACGCAAACTGCGCGCTTGGGGCTTTGAAATAGACAAGCTCACTCCCGAACAGGAAAAGTATCTTGGCAGCTGGGAAGTGTAATATAATATTCTCCGATATTGACGGTACGTTGATTTTCTCCGAAAAGCGCCGCAAGGTCGGAGATATTGTTATCGAGTATAAGGACGGTGAGCCGATTTCCTGCATTACCGCGCGGCAAGCGGAGATTTTTCCGAGATTGACGAACGTTATTCCCGTGACAACGCGCAGTATTGAGCAATACAAGCGCATAGAATTTGCGAAGTTCGGTTTTTCGCCGAAATACGCTTTGTGCGACAACGGCGGTACATTGCTTGTTGACGGCGAGGTAAACGCCGAATGGGCAAAGTGGTCGGGCGATATTTACCGCGAATGTGAAACGGAAATGTCACGTTTTCGGGAGCTTTTGGAGCGTGACTCGAACCGTTCTTTCGAGGTAAGGCTTGTTGACGGACTGTTCCTGTTTACCAAAAGTTCGCGTCCGTCCGCTACGCTTGATTTCCTCGGCTGCGGCGAGTTGTGCGAGTGTTTTGCCACAGGCGAAAAAGTGTATGTCGTTCCGAGAAAGCTTGGCAAGGGAGCGGCGGTGAAACGTTTCGCGCGGTTGTACGGAATTGCGGAGTTCGCGGCGGCAGGGGACAGTCTGATGGATTTGTCAATGCTTAACTCGGCGAATACGGCGGTTTTTGCCGATACCATTCCCGAAAACGCGGTGACGGCGAGCGTGAAATTGTCATGTTCGCGCGGGGATTTTACGGATTTTGTTACCGAATTTGCGGACAAGCTACAAAAAAAGTAGCATTTCGGAGGTGCTTTTGTGTTTAATATACTTGTGGTTGACGACCAACCGCATATAAGGCGGTTATACGAATATACTCTCGAAAAGAACGGCTATCGTACTTTCACCGCTGAGAACGGCGAACAGGCTCTTGACGTTATCGCAAATCAGCATATCGACTTGATGATTTTGGACGTTATGATGCCGAAAATGGACGGTTACACTTGTTTAAATACATTGCGTGAGAGCGGAAACAACGTTCCCGTGCTAATCATCACAGCAAAGGACGCGTCCGAGGATATGCGGAAATCTTTTATGCTCGGCACGGACGATTTTATGGTAAAGCCCGTTGACGAAATGGAAATGCTTTTGCGTATAAAAGCGCTTTTGCGGCGGAGCAGGATAAGCGAGGAGCAAAAAATAACAGTCGGCGGCACGGAGCTTATTTACGATTCGTTTTCGGTTGTCCGTGACGGTGTTACAACGGTCCTGCCACGGAAAGAATTTCAGATTTTGTTTAAACTGCTGTCGTTTCCCGATAAAACGTTTACACGGCAAAGTCTTATGGACGAGTTTTGGTCTATGGATTCCGACAGTGAGGCGCGAACGGTTGACGTTCACATAAACCGTCTGCGCGAACGGTTCAAGGATAATCCGGATTTTTCGATTGTTACCGTTCGGGGATTAGGCTATAAGGCTATTAAAAACGCTTGAACGGGGTGTTGAATTGGAAATCAGAAAATACGAGAGCGGGGATTTGCCCGCTATGATAAAAATTTGGAACGAGGTCGTTGACGAGGGGACGGCGTTTCCGCAGGAGGAACTTCTGACGGAGCAAACGGGCGCGGATTTTTTCGCGGCGCAGACGTATTGCGCGGTCGCGGTTGATGAAAACGGGGTTTGCGGACTGTATATCCTTCACCCGAACAATGTCGGCAGGTGTGGGCATATCTGTAATGCGAGTTACGCGGTGAGCTCCGAAAAGCGCGGTTTACATATCGGCGAGGCGCTTGTTTCCGATTGCTTGGTTCAAGCGAAACTTCACGGTTTCGGAGTGTTGCAGTTCAACGCGGTCGTCGCGACAAACGTTCACGCGCGGCATTTGTACGAGCGGCTTGGTTTTACACAGCTTGGAACAATACCGAAAGGTTTTCGGCTGAAATCGGGCGAATACGAGGATATATGCCCGTACTATCACGAATTATAATTTGCGGTGAGGTTTTATGAAAAACGGTAAAAATCCATTCAGCGTAGTAAACCGAATAGGAATGAAACTGACTATTCTGTTCGCGATAATAATTCTGGTATCGGAAATTCTCACATTTACCGCGACTATTGTTATCGGCTTTCTGACGGGCGGAACGAGCAACACGGTACAGGTCGTGGTATCGGTTGCGGCGAGCTTTCTTGTAGGTTCAACGCTGGCGTTTGTAATCAGCAATACGGTTCTGAAACCGCTGTCCGAGCTTGTAAAAGCAACGCGTAAGGTAACAAACGGCGATTTCAATATTCACCTTGAAATGAAATATTCGCGGCTGTCTTTGAAAGAGCTGCGGGAGCTTATCCACGACTTTAACGAAATGACCGAGGAACTCCGAAACACTGAGCTTTTCAGGAAGGACTTCATATCGAATTTCTCGCACGAGTTCAAAACCCCGCTTGTATCGATACGCGGATTTGCGCGGCAGCTTTACGAGGGCGGTTTGACGCCTGAACAGCAAAAGGAGTTTTCAAAGATAATTCTTGACGAAACGGAGTATCTGTCGGTTTTGTCGCAGAACACGCTTTTGATGACAAATCTTGAAAACAAGGATATAATCACCGAGAAAACGGATTTTTCCCTTGACGAACAGCTCCGCAACTGTATGATACGGCTTGAACCGCAATGGTTGGCGAAGAACATTGATATTGATATGGAGCTTGACGAAATCCGTTACTATTGGAACGCTTCGATGCTGGCTCACGTTTGGAACAATTTGTTTGACAACGCGGTGAAGTTCACGCCGGAGGGCGGTTCGATACGCGTTACACTCGGAAGAAAGGACGGACTTATCGTGGCAACCGTAACCGACAGCGGTTGTGGAATACCCGAGGAGGCTATCCCGCATATTTTCGAGAAATTCTATCAGGCGGACACGTCCCACGCGACAAAAGGAAACGGTCTGGGTTTATCGCTTGTCAAGAAAATTGTGGAGCTGTGCGAGGGCGATATATATGTAAGTTCGGAAGTCGGAAAGGGTACGACTTTCACGATTGAATTGAGGGACAGAAAATGAATGTGAGGTATTTTTATGAGCGAAGTTTATGAAAAATTACAGCGGTGTTTTGAGACGGTGCAGAAAAAAGTTACGTTCAAGCCTGAACTCGCGCTTGTTCTGGGAAGCGGACTGGGCGATTTCTGCGACACAATGGACGTAAAAGAAGTGTTGCCGTACAGCGAAATTGAGGGCTTTCCGACAAGCACGGTGGTCGGTCACAAGGGGCAGTTTGTGTTCGGCTATTCAGGCGGCGTTCCGATTGTAGCAATGCAGGGCAGAGTGCATTTTTACGAGGGATATTCCGTGCAGGACGTTGTACTCCCCACACGGCTTATGCACCTTATGGGCGCGAAAACGCTGTTCCTCACCAACGCGGCGGGAGGAATAAATCCGTCTTTTCACGCGGGTGATTTTATGATGATTTGCGACCATATTTCATCGCTTGTTCCGTCGCCGCTTATCGGGGCGAACATTGACGAACTCGGAACGCGTTTTCCCGATATGAGCGAGGTTTACAGCCGCCGACTGCGTGCGGTTATAGAAGATTCCGCGGCGGCGGAGGGTGTTCCGCTCCAGCGCGGCGTATATATTCAGACAACGGGACCGAATTACGAAACTCCCGCAGAAATACGGGCATACGGACGTCTGGGGGCAGACGCCGTTGGAATGTCCACCGCCGTTGAGGCAATTGCCGCGCGTCATTGCGGAATGGAGGTCTGCGGAATTTCCTGCATATCAAACCTCGCTGCAGGTATTTCTGCAAGTCCTCTGTCGCACAAGGAAGTTCAGGAAACCGCCGACAGAGTTGCTCCGCTTTTCAAAAAACTTGTAAAAAGAGCGATTTGTGAAATTTCATCTTGTGCAATTTGACAAGAACAAAAAACGCGGTTTATGAAAATAATCTGATGTTCGTGAGTTTCCCTCACGAACAATTTTTAGCTTAACAAAGCCATACAATGACTTAAATCAAGATTTTGATTTACTTTATGATTTAAGTAAAATGTATTGAAATTAACCTAATAAAATTTACTTTGTAAAAAACATATAGTAAAATTTTACAAAATTATCCGTTCTGAATTGTAGCAATCATAGAAAAAGCGTAAACGTTTACATTATTTTTAGATTTTCTATTGACTTAATTGAGAAGTTATGGTAAGATGAATTTACAGTTAAATATTAGCTTAGCTGTAATCGATTACTTAAGGTTATTGTGTTTTTAAGGAGGAAAATCGGTGGGTACAAAAATCATGAAACGGTTTATCTCGGGAGCGGTTGCGGCGGTTGTTGTCGCGGCGTCTATTCCGCTGGTAAACCGCATGACTTCGGCGCAGTCATATCCCGAAGGTTTTGTTTATGCGGACGACGGAATTTTCAAATGCGACGGAAGTCCATACTACTACGGCGGAACAAACTGCTATTATCTGACGTACAAGTCCGACAGCGAAGTTAAAAACGTATTTGACGACGCAAAGGATATGGGCCTCAGCGTAATAAGAGTATGGGGCAACCTTGATGTCGGAAAGAAAACCGGCAATACTGATTCCAAGGGCCATCAGGTTTTTGAAGGCAACAACGACGGAGACGGACAGAAGGACGGAATTTACTTCCAGTATTGGGATGACGCGGCAGGAAGACCTGTTGTAAACGAGGGCGCTGACGGTCTGCGCCGCCTTGATTATGTTATCAAGCAAGCGGAAGACCACGATATGAAGCTCATCATCACGTTTACCAACTATTGGGAAGCATTCGGCGGTATGGGTCAGTACTACAAGTGGTATCAGATGTCGCAGGGTCAATCGGTATCCTCCGGTAAGGTTGATGAAGAGGGTTGCTGCAATTTCTACACCAACGAAACCATTAAGGGTTGGTACAAGGATTACATAAAAACTCTTCTTAACCATAAGAATTATTACACAGGAAAGACTTTGAAGGAATCTTCGGGCGTATTTGCCTGGGAGCTCGCAAACGAGCCGCGCTGCAAAGTCGATGAGTTCTGCGAAAATGACGTACTTTACAACTGGGCAAAGGAAATGAGTGAGTACGTTAAATCGATAGATCCCGATCATATGGTGTCCATAGGCGATGAAGGCTTCTACAATATGGGCTATCAGGGCGCACAGAGCCAAGGACTTAATTCGGGAGCGTTCTCCGGTTATTACGGCGTTGACTTTGAAAAGAATATGACGATAAAGACCGTTGATTTCGGTACGCCTCATATGTATGTAGATCAGTGGGGATTTAAGTTCGGAACAGACGGCGAAGACGATATCGAATGGATCAAACGCCACGCGGAAACAACAGCGGCTCTCAACAAGCCTATTATTTTCGAGGAATTTGGTCTTACCGATAAGTCAAAGCGCGACGCGACATATAAGAAATGGCTGGATATTGTTACCGGTGATATGTTTGAAGGCATTGAGTATCAGGGCTTCAACTACTGGATGATAGCATCATATCTTGATGACGGATCGCTTTATCCCGATTATGACAGCTACACCGTATACGGACCTACAGGAACGGTAACGGATTCCACAAGACAGCTTATCGTTGATACAACCAATAAAATGGTTGCCAAGAACAACACAAACTGTACAGATAAATCCGAATATACATATGACAGAGCTTCAGGTCAGGACGTAACCATAAATGTGACCGTAAAAGAAGGCTCAATAAGCGGAGTCGTGTTTAACGGTACAAAGCTGTCAAGCTCCGATTATACAAAGAGTGGAACCACCATTAAGCTGAAATCTTCGTTCCTTAAAAATCAGGAGCTTACGAAGTATAGCGCAAAGATCCTTATTGATGGCGGTAATTCTCCGAAATTTACTGTTGTAACCACCGACAGCCAGCTGCCGAAACCAACAATTTCGCCTACCGATGTTACGGTTGACATCAATCCGAAGATTTGCAGCGATGTTGTAATCACAATGGATAAGAAAACAAGCGAGTTCAGAGGTCTTGTTTTCAACGGCGAAAAGCTCACGGAGAACACCGACTATACGGTATCCGGCGACACCGTTACAATTAACGCGTCTTTCCTCAGAACACTGAGCACAGGCGCAAATGAAATCGTGTTTGATTTCTATGAAGGCGATGACAGCATTCTTAACGTTGCTGTATCGGATACGACTGGTCTTGACGAGCTTGATACATTTGAAGGCTATGAAAGCGATAGCGATCTCTGGAATGCTTATTCCAAGAACGATGGCGGTAACGATGTCGGTTTAAGCCTTGTTACAAAGAACGGAAGCAAGGCTCTCGCGTTTACTTATGATGTAAGCGAGTCAAACGGCTACTGTGGTGTAAATCACCCGATTGCCGCGAGAAATATGAGCACATTCAAGGGCATTTCATTCGATATTGAGGGTGACGGTTCGGGCAACTCATTCACTCTTCAATTGAGAGACGGAAACGACAAGTATTTCGAGAAAGAAATCAAGGTTGACTTCACAGGCAATAAGACTATTCTGGTTCCGTTTGACGAGTTCGTTTCTCCGAGCTGGCAGTCTGACGCAGGAACTATTGATTCTTCAAAGATCAATCAGTTCTCGCTGTATGCAGGCAAGGGCGGCAGCAAGACAACCGGCACATACTACATTGACAATATCATAGGTTACATCGGCGATACACACGTAGTTGTTGACGCTTATCTCTCCACAACAAGCGGCACATACGACGGAACGGCTTCCGGTGTAAGAGTTGATATGGTTCTTAACGGACAAAGCCTTAAATCAATTACATACAACGGAAACGAACTTATCGGCGGCGTTGATTATTCGACCAACGGCTGTCAGGTAATGCTTAACGAGAAGTTCCTCGATACTCTTGCAAACGGAACATATACTCTCGTATTCAATTTCAGCAATAACAGCGCGGCATTCACACTTACAGTAAACAAGGGCGGCGAACACGTTCACAGCTATACCTCAACAGTTACAAAACAGCCGACCTGCACGGAAAAGGGAACAGAAACCTATACCTGCGAGTGCGGAGATACACACACCAAGGAAATTCCTTCTCTCGGTCACAACTTTGTATTTGAGAAGAAGATAGATCCTACCGAAACAAACCAGGGCTATTCGATCTACAAATGCGAAAGATGCGGAGTAACAGAAAACCGTGATTTTGTTGATCCCATTGGTCATACTCACACCTATACCTCAAAGGTAACAAAGCAGGCAACCTGCACAGAGAGCGGCGTTATTACCTACACCTGCAGCGGATGTGATAATACATACACCGAAGTTATCCCCGCAAAGGGTCACACCGAGAGCGACTGGATCATTGACAAAGCGGCAACCAATACAGAGAGCGGTTCAAAGCACACAGAATGTACTGTATGTGGAGCAATCCTTAAAACTGAAGTTATAGCTCCCACAGGTGATGATGACGATGATACCGTTAATTTCTTCAGCGGCAACGCAACCTGCGGTTCATGGTGTCAGGCAGTATCGTTTGATACAAAAAAGAACGGCGGCAGCTTCGATCCGTCAATCTTCAAAAAAGGCGGCTATGTATACGTTGAATACGCTGCGGGCGGCGGAAATATGGAATTAGTTCTCCAGAGCTGGTCTGGTGCGGCTGGCTGGGCGCGCGTATCTCCGTATGAGAGCGGCTGGGCAAACGGTCACAAGTATGATAAGTTCAGCTATGACGATATGGTTAAGGCGTTCGGTACATCCGATTTCAGCGGCAAGCTTGATAAGTTCTATCTTGCGGCGGCAGAATACGGAATATCGGTATACAGCGCAAGCTATGTAGGCGGAAATGGCGGAAGCTCCGATGACAAACCAACAGAGAGCGATCCTTATGTATCAGCGTTCTGGGGCAGTGCAAGCTGCGGCAACTGGGGTCAGGCGGTTTGCATAGATATGGCAAAGAACGGCGGCAGCTTCAGCTCTGATTCCATTACTTCCAACAGCTACTTCTATGTAGAATATTCCGGAGCTGAAAATGAAGTCGAGCTTATTCTGCAAAGCTGGTCCGGCGGAGCAAACTGGGCAAAGGTTCAGTCGTTTGAAAACGGCTCTTGCAACGGTAACTACTATGCAAAGTTCAGCTATAACGATATGGTAAATGCGTTCGGTTCTGACTTCGGCAAGCTTGACAGAATTTATGTCGGCGCAAAGAATGGCAGTATCACGGTTTATTCCGTATGCTGCTGCTACCCGAACTGATCGGATGATCCGATAATATTAAACTAAACGCGGAGGCGAAAACCTCCGCGTTTTCAAATATTATAACCGAGGAACAGCTTAACAGTATCACAAAATCCTTTAATCCGATTTGGCTGTTTCGATGATAATCGTTATCCTAAATCTCGGCGCGCCGTTGGATTATCACGCGATTTTCGGCGCGGGAATTTATACGTTTATTTATATCGTTGCGAGAGCGGCGGGGAAATATCTTGGCGCAAGATTTGGCGCGAAAGCGACCGGACTTGATAAAAACGTTCAGAAGTATCTTGGGTTGACATTGTTGCCACATTCGGGAGTATCGCTTGTTTTTACGGGTATAGCGGTTTCAACGCTTGCGAACAGTGCGGACGGCTGTACTCAGATTATTCAGGGAACAATCGCGGCGGCAGCCGTAATCAACGAAATTATTGCCGTTATTGCGGCAAAGAAAGGCTTTGAGTTGGCAGGTGAAATACCTCCAAAATCGAAATACGGTTAATTATTTAACAGAACAGCGGTCAAGTATTATTGTTACTTGACCGCTTTAATTATATAAGGAGTTAATTGTTTTCCTCAATCGGACCTGAAAAATCAAGATTTCCGTTTTTTATGGAAAAGTCCACGATATCCGATTTGTATTTGTCACCGTAAATATCTGTCACAACGACCATATAATAATAAGTGCCGTCGCGAAGATTATCATAAATAAGCGTTGGTTCTCCGCTGAACGAATATTCCGTGCCGCTTTCCGAGGAGAATTTCTCCGCTTTGTGTGAGTAGACATCATAAAAAGCGGAAAGTGTACTGCCCGTGTGCAACGTCACATTGCCTGTGACGCCGCCGCTTGTTACCCACGTTTCGTTTATTTCAACGGTGTTTTTAGTATTGTCACGGGTAAATGCCATCACTGCGTCATTGAATATGTTTCTGTCATCTGCTTTGAGATTTATTTGCGTTATAAAAGCGTTTTCACCGTTGTGTAAGTATTGCCTGATTGCCAGCGGATCACCGTTTGGCAACAAAAACCATTTGCCGCTGAATTGTTCCGAGAAAGTGCCTGTTTTCCAGTCACCGGAGGAACAAGGCATTGTACCCAGACCATTGTATTTGTGGTTGGGTTGGCTCTCGTACAATTCAATTCCAATGCTTGCGATATTTTTCAGCGTTTGCAGGTCGAGAGAAATAGTATATTGTCCGTTCACGAAAATCGGTTCTTCAGCCAACTTTACAAGTGAACTCTCTCCGGGTTTGTTTTTTCCGTTGTCAGCGGCGTTTGTCCGATAGTTTGCGAGTTTGTCGGTGTTGTTATTTCTGTCATCGCACCAGAGTTTCAGTATCTCCGATTTGTCGCAGTCTGTAACATCGGCGGCGGGGGAAAGCGACTGCAGCTTTATGTCGGTCAGCGCAAAATAACCGGGACTTATCGAAAGTCTTCCGAACGTTCTGTATTCGGAAATACCGCGCGGATTAAACGGATAATATATTGTAAGTCCCGATGCATTCTGATGATCCTTGCCCGCGCGTTTGTAGATAACAGCGTTGTCAATAGCTTTCAGGACATCATAGGCTTTGTCGGAGAATTTGCTCCCCGCTTTTACCATTTCTCCGAGATCCGCTGTGTTTGAATATCCGCTGAACCCGTTTTCTTCTCCGAAATGCTCGGAACAAATAAGGTTTTTTTCAAATTCGGAAAGAGCGGTCTTGTCTTTCATAGCAACGAAAAGATCGTTGGCAAAGTCGTCAAATTTTACAATGACATCATCAAGCAAGGACAGATCTGTCACGGAAATTGTAATGCCGTCCGTCATCCGGTCATCGCTTTCATTGTAAAAACTGTCGCAGAGAGTTTTTGCTATTTCTTCCCAGCCGGCATTGGGATTTTTTCCGAGAAGATCACCGATCACGGTATAGTTCCAGCCGTTCGCCGGTTCAAGTTCTTCCGATCCTATCATATACCGCGCGTAGGTGGCGGCAATGTCCGCGGCTTCAACCGTTCCCATATAACAGTTGTCAAAGCCGATAAACTCAAACTTGTCCGTCATTGAACCGGAAACATCTGACAGCGCGTCTTTTATTCCTTCAAGTGAGAGAAAGCTGTCTGAGAACAGGTCGTCCCTGCAAACACCTTCAATGCTCCCCTTGCCGTGACCCCAGAACACAACGCCCATTTTCGCGGCAGGGTGATTTTCAACGCCCCATTTCAGAAAGTTGCGTAAAGTGGACGCTTCAGCCATTGAGGCAAGCGGAAGCTCCGCCAGCTTTTTTCGTTTTCCGTCTGAAATCTCATAGCGTTCCAGCTTTTCCGGATTTACGAAATCGTTCTTCCAGGAATGCGCGCCGCCTGTCTGAACAATGAACTTGACGTTTTTTCCCGTAGACGCGTTGAGCATTTCGTTCATATCCTGAGTACCGTTTCCACCCGCTTCCTCAAGGGTAGAGCCACTCATATAAACGAATATCGTCCACGTTCCTTCTTCTCCCATGGGAGTTGAGCCGATTTCTTTTCTTGTGACGCTGAGTTTACCGTTATCCTCGATTTTAACCGTTTTATATGTTAACGAAACGGGCGGAGTGCTGTCCTCGGATAAATTTTCCGTCTTTCCGCAACCGCAGAGTGAAATTCCGAGTGCTATGCACAGTAATCCCGCAATCATTTTTTTTATATTCATTTTATCGTTCCTTTCTCTACACTTATTATTTATATGACTTTCGTTTTCGGAACGGTATATTATAGTTCCATAAAAGTTGCTATATTCTAAGGCTGCACCGCACAATTATTGTCGTTCGATTGCGCCGTCAGATTTATAGTGCGTTCGCCTTTTGTGCGGCACGTCCTGTGCCGCTTTGGCGAACGCCTTCCGACTTCGTGTCGGCGGCAGATTGTACAAATTGAGCGCAGACGGGCTAGCGCAGCGTTTTCCGCCAAAGGCGGATAATGCGGTCAAGCGAAATTTGTACACGCATTATGCGCTTCGCGCAAAACGCTATGACGGAAAATATGCAAGCAAGCGCGAGACGACGGTAACGTCGTCTGAGCAAAGGCGTTAGCCGTTAATTGTGCGGTGCTGCCTATACTATCATTTTATCACATTTGTTCTTGTTTTGCAACACTTTTTGCCGAAAAACGGGCAGGAAAATGTGCGCAGTCTGTCATTGCAGCGGCTATTGACATTTGTTGTATAATATGGTATTACCAAACCAATTTCACACTGAGTACCACCGTGTCACACTGAGTCACACTAAAACTCCGATTCCATGGGGCTTTTTGGTGGTAGA
>JALEQE010000179.1 GCA_022766825.1 Oscillospiraceae bacterium
TACGCACGCATCCGAGTATGTGGTAGTTTTGGACGACCACGACCACGGCAAAACGGCGGACGGTTCGACAACAACCTCCGACACGACTGCGGACGGCGATACAAACCCGTCAACGGGTGTTACAATGGTATTCGGCGCGGCGTTGATTTCGGGCGCGGCAATGATGATTTCCCGCAAAAAGAAAAAGTAAGCGGAATACGTTTGCTTAAACTGAATAGTAAAATCCCGTCGGACGAAAATCGTTCGGCGGGATTTTTGATTGTAGCTTTAACACAAAAAAACACCGCTTGAATAAGCAAAGAAAGTAGCCGCTTAAGCGGCTGCTCGTGAAAAAGATGCGGTTGCCAAACTATTCAATATGCCTTCAGGCGCAAGCCGGTATTAGGTGCTTGAAGTGCCAGTGCAAACCATGCGTTTCATGCGTGGTTTTGATTACTACTGAAAGTGTCGTTAATCAACAAGGGTGAATTCGCCGAATAAACTCAACTTGATCGTATTCGTTTTATCGTTATACGGGAAACCTGCGTTAGATCTTATAAGCTCTTCGGGAGTGCTTTCGGTGTTGTCGCGGCTTACCTTAATCAAATAAGGCGTATTCTCTGTTCCGAAATTCATAACGCTGTATAGTTTCTCAGTGGCGTAAAGCTTCTTGTCTTCTTCAAACTCCCATTGCAGTGTTTTTTCGGGAACGGGGTCGGAGTTGTCTTCGTGACGCTTGACAAGTGCGTCTCTTATAGACTTGTCAACGTCGATGCCTTTCAGAATAAGGAAATCGGGGTTTACTTCTATCCACAGATCGGCGTTTTTGTCGCCGTTCAAATAGTATTTGCCGCATTTCAGCACGTTCAAAACGGGAGATAACTCGTCCACGTCAGCAGAAACAGTATTTGCCCTGTTCAGCATTACCGCCGTAACTCCTCCTCCGACACCCAGTGCCGCCACTATGATGATTGGTAATATAATTTTTTTCATAGAAATCACCTTGATCCTTTCTTGCACAAAATCATTTCGCGTACTTAAACGTTGTGTTATATGGCAGAATTGTTATTTTACTCCAGAACAAACTTACATCCACATCGCCAATAACAGTATAATTCTCAATGTAACCACCTCCGTATGCGGGCGAACCATTTAACTGAACTTTTTTAACTTCACCGAATATAGCGTAAAGATTACGATTTGAATTACTTAACTTTCCTTCAGTACTTGTTCCTGTGACAAAGATTCCTCTATCATCATCCATGTAAACATAAAGGTATATATGTCCATCACTAACCTGTATATACCCCGGAGTATAATTACCGACGCAGGTATACTTTCCCAAGAAATTGCTGTTTGCAACAATAAAATCGGCAAATGCTGTAGTAGTCATCAGGAAAGTCATAACAAATACGCAAAGTAAACAAACCGCCTTTTTGATTTTTTTATTCAATTTTATCACTTTCTTTCTTTATACCATTATATGTTGTGTAAGTTTACTTTTCAATATAGTATACTTGCTTTTTTAGGTATATATTTTTTTCAGCCTTATTAGCAATTTTACTTGGATTATTTTGGTAAAATCGACGAAAATAAATAAAAAAACGATGAAACCCCTTTACAAATCGTAATATATGTGGTATAATACTAATGTTACGCAATTGCAACGGAAACTACCGCTCCACGGACTGCGGATTTTGCTCCGAACGGGTTCGCCCATTGAAAGAGAAACACCATATCCCTTTACTGTGAACGCGGACTATATTTTAATGAGGTGTTATTATGTTAAGAAAAGAAGAAAAAACAGCAGTTATCGAGGCTAACCGCCTGCACGACAACGACACGGGTTCACCCGAGGTTCAGATTGCAATTCTCACTAAGAGAATTAACGAGCTTACCGAGCACATCAAGGTTCACAAGAAAGACCACCACTCAACCCGCGGTCTTCTGAAAATGGTAGGTCACAGAAGAAATCTCCTGAACTACCTTCAGAAGAAGGATATCGAGCGTTATCGTGCAATCGTTGCGAAACTCGGCTTGCGTAAGTAATTATTTTGGGGCAGAGGCTTGCGCTTTTCTGCCCTTTTTGCAATTGATTGTCTGATATGGTTATTTGAACCGAAAGGATTTATTGAGATGTTTGAAAATTACAAGGTGTTTAAAACCACGTTTGCGGGTCGCGAGCTGTCCGTTGAAACGGGCAAGGTATGCGGTCTGGCGAACGGTTCTTGCTGGGTAAGATACGGCGAAACGGTTGTTATGGTAAACGTAACAGCTTCCGAAAAGCCACGCGACGGCGTTGACTTTTTCCCGCTTTCCGTTGATTATGAAGAAAAACTGTACGCTGTCGGTAAAATTCCCGGCGGATTTCTGCGCCGTGAGGGCAAGCCTACAGAAAAGGCAATACTCACTTCCCGTGTCGTAGACCGTCCTATGCGCCCTCTTTTCCCGAAAGATATGCGCAACGATGTTGCGATTACTATGACGGTACTTTCCGTTGACCCTGACTGCTCTCCCGAAATTATGGGCATGATAGGCGCGTCAATTGCGGTTTCTATTTCCGATGTTCCGTGGAACGGTCCTATCGGAGGTATTTCTGTGGGTTTGGTTGACGGACAGATAGTCCTTATGCCGAACGCGGAACAGCGCGCGAAGTCCGACCTTAATCTTACGGTTGCGTCTTCCGAAAAGAAAGTCGTTATGATTGAAGCGGGCGCGAACGAAGTTCCCGATGACGTTATGTTCGATGCGATTATGGCGGGTCATAACGAGATAGTTAATACGCTTATTCCGTTCATCAAGGACATTCAGGCGCAGATCGGCAAGCCGAAATTCTCGTTTGAGAGTATGGAAGTCGATCACGATATGTACGACGCAATCAGCGATTTCGCTATTGAGAAAATCCGTTACGCAATGGATACCGATGACAAGAATGTCCGCGAGGCACGTTTGCAGCCTGTTTACGCGGAAGTTCACGAGAAATTCGACGAACAGTACCCCGAACAGACAACAATGATTGACGATTGTCTGTATAAATTGCAGAAGTTCGTTGTACGCCGCTGGCTGCTTGACGACGGCAAGCGCGTTGACGGACGTAAACTTGACGAAATCAGACCGCTTGCCGCGGAAGTAGGCGTTTTGCCGAGAGTTCACGGTTCGGGTATCTTTACTCGCGGACAGACGCAAGTTATGACAATTTGCACGCTCGGTCCGATTTCCGACGCGCAGAAACTCGAAGGTCTTGACGAGGAAGAAAGCAAGCGTTATATTCACCACTACAACTTCCCCGCATATTCCGTCGGCGAAACAAAAGCGTCGCGCGGTCCGGGCAGACGTGAAATAGGTCACGGCGCACTTGCAGAACGCGCGCTCGTCCCCGTAATTCCGTCAGTTGACGATTTCCCTTACGCTATCAGACTTGTAAGTGAAGTGCTTTCGTCAAACGGTTCGACGTCGCAGGGTTCGGTATGCGGTTCTACGCTTGCGCTTATGGACGCGGGCGTTCCGATTAAGAAACCCGTTGCGGGTATTTCCTGCGGACTTATCACCGAGGGTGAACGTTGGATGACAATGGTTGATATTCAAGGCGTTGAGGACTTCTTCGGCGATATGGACTTCAAGGTTGCGGGTACTCACGACGGTATCACCGCAATTCAGATGGATTTGAAGATTGACGGACTGACTCCCGAAATTATCAAGAGCGCGTTTGAGAAAACTCACAAGGCGCGTGATTATATCCTTGACGAGGTTATGCTGAAAGCTATTCCCGAACCTCGCGAAACAGTCGGCAAGTACGCTCCGAAAATGCTTTCGACAAAAGTTCCCGCCGACAAAATCAGCGATGTTATCGGCAAGGGCGGCAAGATTATTCAGAAACTTTGCGCGGACTTTGAGTGCAAGATTGATATTGACGATGACGGCAACGTATTTGTTTGCGGCACCGACCTTGAAAAGGCAAATGCTTGCATTCAGGTTATCCACACGATAGTAAATCCGCCCGAGATTGGCGCGATTTACAAGGGCAAGGTTGTCCGCATAATGAATTTCGGCGCGTTTGTTGAGATAGCTCCCGGCAAGGACGGTATGGTTCATATCTCAAAGCTGGACAATCGCCGCGTTGAAAAGGTTGAGGACGTGGTTTCTGTTGGCGATGAGATTATCGTTAAGGTAATGGAAATTGACAATCAGGGACGTATCAATCTTTCAAGAAAAGACGCGCTTGCGGATATTGAGGCAAAGCGCAAGGCACAGGAAAATTCATAAGAATAATCAATATCCACCGGCTAAGACGGTGGATATTTGTTATCTCTCATTGCTTTTTGCCCGACATTTATTGTATTACCCGTTTTTTTGTCAAAATTTCAAATTCCCCTTGACAATTTAAAGTAATCGTGATATAATAACACTAACAATTGAATTTGTCCTTCATAAACCCGTGACGCAGAGATAAAAATGCTTGCAGCACTCACAGAGAGCGGTCGTTGCTGAGAGTACCGCAGAAAGCGAAGCATTAAATGGACTGCCGAGGGCGCGGTGAAAAGGTTTCGGAATGTTTGTTCCGTTGCGCTTAGTATCCCGCGACGTGCGCGAGCGTTAATCGCAAGGGTATGTCTGTACCCGCTGAGTGCGTGTTTTTTACGCGAAGTAAGGTGGCAACGCGGTGAGTTTTCTCCGTCCTTATTGCAGAGATTTTCTGCTTGTGGGACGGTTTTTTTGTGCAATTTTTTACAAAGAGGTGTTTTCTATGCTGTCACCGACACTTGAAAAAGCGCGTGAGTTTTCGGGGTACGACGTTATCCCGATTAAGCGCGAGTTCCTTTCGGATTTCATCACGCCGATTGAGGCTTTGCGCAAATTACAGAATGTAAGTCATCATTGCTACATTCTCGAATCTGTTGAGAATCAGGAAAAATGGGGACGTTATACGTTTATGGGATATGACCCCAAGCTTGAAATATCCTGTCTTAACGGAGAAATGACCGTGAAGGACGTTCGCACGGGCGAAGTTAAAGTAAGTCACCCCGAACACCCCGCCGATTATATCCGCGGACTTATGAAGAATTTGAAGTCGCCGAAAATCGAGGGCTTTCCGAGCTTTACGGGCGGTCTGGTCGGCTATTTCAGCTATGATTACATAAAGTACAGCGAACCGCAGCTGAAACTGGACGCTTTGGACGAGGAAAATTTCAAGGACGTTGACCTTATGCTGTTCGACAAGGTTATTGCGTTCGATAATATTCATCAGAAAATCATTCTTATTGCGAACGTTTCCGCGAACAATATCGAGGAAGAATACAAAAAAGCAGAAACCGAGCTTGCGGAAATGGAGAAACTTCTGCGTGAGGGAAAACCCGCCGTTTCAAAACCCGCGAAACTGAAAAGCGAGTTCCGCCGTCTGTTTGAAAAAGAAGAATACTGCGCAATGGTTGATAAAGCTAAAAAGTACATTTACGAGGGCGACATTTTCCAGGTGGTGCTTTCAAACCGTCTTGACGCGGATTTCGAGGGCGGTTTGCTGGACGTTTACCGCACTCTGCGAGCGACAAATCCGTCGCCGTATATGTTCTATTTTTCTAGCGACGATATGGAAGTGGCGGGCGCGTCACCCGAAACCCTTGTGAAACTTGAAGACGGCGTTCTGCACACGTTCCCGATAGCGGGTTCTCGTCCGCGCGGAAAGACGGAGGAAGAGGACAAACGCTTTGAGGCGGAACTTCACGTTGACGAAAAAGAGCTTTCCGAACACAATATGCTTGTTGACCTCGGACGTAATGACCTCGGCAAGGTTTCGGAGTTTGGTTCGGTTGAAGTGGAAAAATATATGGAAATACTGCGTTTTTCGCACATTATGCACATCTGCTCTACTGTTACAAGCAAACTTCGGAGCGGCTGCGACGCTTTTGACGCGGTAGACGCGGTTCTCCCCGCTGGAACGCTTTCGGGCGCACCGAAAATACGCGCCTGCGAAATAATCAACGAGCTGGAAAACAATAAGCGCGGAATTTACGGCGGCGCAATCGGATATATCGGATTTAACGGCGGACTTGATACTTGTATTGGAATACGTCTATGCTACAAAAAGAACGGCCGCGTGTTTGTACGCGCGGGCGCGGGAATTGTCGCGGACAGCGTTCCCGAACGAGAGTTCATCGAGTGCGTGAATAAGGCGAAAGCGGTTGTTAAGGCGCTTGAAACCGTTTCGGAACGGGAGGGAGAATTATGATACTTCTGATAGATAACTATGACAGCTTTTCTTACAACGTATATCAGCTTATCGGTTCGATAAATCCCGATATAAAGGTAATTCGCAATGACGAACTCACCGTTGACGAGATTATGAAACTGAACCCGTCACATATAATAATAAGTCCCGGACCGGGCAGACCGAGTGACGCGGGCGTCTGCGAGGACGTTATCAGAACGGCGGCGGGAAAAATCCCGATACTCGGAATTTGTTTGGGACATCAAGCAATCTGTGAAACGTTCGGAGCGACGATAACATACGCGAAACAGCTTATGCACGGCAAGAAATCAACGATAACGTTTGACAATAAAAGCCAGATATTCAAGGGGTTAAGCGATACGCTTGAAGTCGCAAGGTATCATTCGCTCGCGGCGTCCGACGAGAATTTCCCCGATGAACTGAAAATCACGGCGCGGACAGCGGACGGCGAGGTTATGGCGGTTGAACACAAAATATTTCCGATTTACGGGTTGCAGTTCCACCCCGAAAGCATACTTACACAGCACGGTAAAGAACTTGTGGAGAACTTTCTTGAAATAGAATTGTGCAGGAGACCGGCTATGAAAAGTCAATAGGCAAAATAGCCAAAAATTAGGAAGCAATTTCGGCAGGCTTGAAAGGCACATTGTCACGAAGAAGTTTAAAAAGCACACGAACAAGCTTGTGAGCAACGTGACCAAGAGCACCAT
>JALEQE010000187.1 GCA_022766825.1 Oscillospiraceae bacterium
AGCTGATCTTCAACAAACTTCTGATTTGATGAGTTTACAAAACCCGTAAGTTCAAATGTGGAGAAATAGTTGTATTTGCTCATCAGCACCTTTGCCGCTTCGCGCTTCGCGCCCGAAATAGCATATGGAATTAGATATACAAAGCCGTTGTTCTCCGCGTGAATGAAATCCGCCACGCTCTTTCCGTTTTCAAAGAAACGAATTTTCGGAATATCGTCCTCGCTTTTGCAGAATTGCTGAATTTTATATACAACCTCAGGCTTTCCGTAGTTAATTATCGCAATGTTGAAAGTTCTTTCAACGCACTCGTTCTCATCCGTTGACTTCAGATTTTTCTTTTTGATGAAAGCGAAACACAAATCCACCATATTGATATAGCTACCTTTTTCAGAAGTAAGCGACACCAGATTTTTGTGGAGAGTATTCTGTTCTTCCAAAGGCAGAGAGAACACTATCTCGGTATGTGGGAAATGCGCTCCGTTAAGCTCCAGCTCACGGACTTTCAGCGTGCCGTCATCGTTAACAACTCGCAACGAATAGTCGTTGGAACGCATTTTAAACCAATCAACGTTCGCGAAAACGCTCTTCGCGCCCAAACCGAACCGTCCTTCGCGCTTTTTATCGCCATCGTTCCTTCCGACAGAAAGATAGTAGAACACCTGTTCCAGACTGAAACCGGTTTCATTATAGGTTAACTTCACCTGACCCTCGTCAAGGAACTCTATCATAACCTTTATATTGGGATCATCGTAATCACATCCGAAGCAATTCTGAAGCAGCTCCCTTACAATGGATTCTCTTGGATAATCCTTAAATATGTTGGTAACGTTCGCCGCAGCTCTGCCGGCAAACTGATTGTTGAAATAGTCTTTAAAAGGAGTGCTGTCAAATTCTCCGTTTTTGAGTTTTTGCCTGATATCCTCAACGACATCTTTCGCTCCCTCTTTATCACCGGCGGTATTTCGTTCAAAAAAATCACCGAGCAGCTTTTCAACCACATCATAACTTCCGCTCATTATCTTTGCCCCGTTTCTCCGCGCACATTTTTCTGTACACCCGCGCGGAAGGTGAATTAAATACCGTCATTATATATTTTTATGTAATCCTTGAATGAGCGGTTGGAATCCTGTTCCTTTGCTCTGTATTTCCAGATCCCGTACAAAACAGGATACTGAATACAATCTCCCAGGGAGCTTATCTCCTGCTTTATCATAAGGTGGAAATTCTCGCCTTTATGGAACTCGTCAATTTCCGCTTTGGCATCCATAAGACCTTTAACAGCCTCCATGGCAAACGGAAGATTTGTATAGCTGCTATCCTCAAACGACGCCACCATACTATCTATGTCCGGCGCTTTTTCAAGCTTGCCGTCATTGACAACGCACAACCCGCCAAGTAAATTCATAACGGATTCTATTTCATTATCGGTTGACTGTTCGCTAAGACCAAGCAGCTTGTAAAGCTTTCCGAGCATTGCATCGGCAAATTCTGCCAGCTGTTTTCCCGTACCGATTTTCTCCGTTTCGGGAATAGTGTATTCGCACTTGACCTTTTTGATCAGATCAAGGCAGTTATCAACCTGTCTTGCGAAATCGCGGGTATATTTCAGGTCGGCTATAAGCCCCTTCATACACTCTGCCTTTTCCGGAATATCCAACAGGATTGACCGCGCAGGAAGAGTACCGCAAAACGCGTTTTCAAGTCTGAGATACAAGACCTTATTGAGGACGCACGAATCGAACACTTTATTGGAATCGCGGAAAATGACAAATTGTCTTTGCGACTCGTTCGCGCAACCGTGACGCGTCATTCGTCTTTCAAGCAGCACCGGAGAAAGCGGCAGTTCATAATTAACAACGCAGGTAACGCTTCTGATACCTTCGCCCGCGGAACCCAGATCATCGGTTCCCAGCAGTATTCGCGGAAGAGCCGTAACGCTGTTTGCCGACAGGCTGCGCGTTATCTCACCCTTGTGGATAAGTTCTTCTCTTGCAACGTAAACTTCGCTTCCGTATATGCACAAAAGTACTTTATTAAGATAATCCAAAGTATTCTTATCACAGCAGTATATTATCATCCGACTGCCGGACTCTGCCAATACTTCATCACAGAGTTTTAAAAGGCTGTCGAGCTTTCTATCGAACGCTCGTAAATCTTCAACATCCGACCGCACAAAAAATTGTTTGAGATAAATTTTCTTCTCTTTTTCATACTTTTCGCAGTCATATTCTTCAAAAACATTTCCGCCGTAGCGATAAGCGGGCAGACCCGAACGCAGATCCACACGTCTACGAAGATTTGCCATCGCTTCATCGCTGAAGCCATAATCCACAAACCTGACATTTCTCTTTGCTTCACCCGTATAAACAGATTTGTCAAAATAGCGCATTACAGGCAGTTCTTCATTCAATCTTGCAGAATCGGAATCAAATCTGATAGCATCATCGTCAACATCTTCACTGTTGTCCAACACCGATTTTATAAGTTCCGTCAATGCGATTTTATCATCAATTGACTTTGCGGGAATCGGCGTGTTTATCATCAGGCGTTCGGCAGTCCACGTGAAATACTCCTTGTACTTCACATAATCGGGGACTTCCGTGTTTGCTTCTTCGTCAATTATCACAAGGTCCCACAGGAATCGACGGCTGAGTTTCTTTTTCAGAACATTGTCCTTGAACAGAGTATCGGTCGAAATAAGATAAAGACCTGCCGCCTGTTCATTGAAATACACCAACGGTTCGGATACACCCGTGATAATCTTGAAATCCGCGCCGATGCTAGTCACCAGAACTCTGTACCAGCTGTACAGGCTGCTTGAATTAGATATAATAAGAATATTGGGTTTTTCTTTTTTAGCAAGTACATCGTATATCCCAAGCGATGCTTTCGTATATTTCTCCGAGCCGAACTCGCTGCAATTTACCACGAACCCGAACCGACGGAGCTTTTCCGCAGCGGCAAGATTTGTAGCCGACATATTAAGACACGCCAAAGGCATCCATTTAAAGTTGCTCAAAACTATCGCACCTCCAGAAAACACTTTCATAAAGCCGATGGTTCCGTACGCCGTATTCACCGCTTTATGTAGAAATACATATATATCTATATTTAATTATACACCAATTCAAGAATTATTACAAGTATTACAGCTACAGTAATTATATAAAAATCCGAGAGGTGTTTTTTGTGCATTTTCAACAAAAACGTTTCCAAAACCGACTAATTTACTCAAATCAAAGAATATTACGGATATAATTTGAGCAAAGCACCGAAATAAAAAGGAAAACCGGTCTTTGATATGTTCAACTGCAACCAATATACACGGTCTGCGTGTAAACATTTCGTTAATTATTACCAAAATTTACATTTGATTTATTTGCAGAAAAAAGTTACAATATATTTCAGGCTGTGGATAAGCCACCCTGATATATTTGCCGATATACTTAAATAATAAAACAAGGTGGTATTTTTATGTTAAAAGCTATATTTTCACGGAAAGATATTTCCCATAACAGTGAATATTATTTGTGCGTAAGCGACTTGCTTGAAAACAAGGACGTTATCGGTCTTTCGGAACTCCCGCATCATTTGGGAACATCACGGTTTCAGCATTCGCTTAACGTTTCATATTATAATTTTCTGCTGTGCCGTTTTTTCCGACTGGACGCAAAATCGGCGGCACGCGCAGGACTTCTTCACGATCTTTTCTTTTACGATCGCAGAACCCATACGCGTATACAAAACCGCCACCCCGTTGAACACTCCAATATTGCATTCTATAATGCGTCAATGCGTTTTTCGATAAACGATCTCGAAGCCGATATGATACTCAATCATATGTGGCCGCTTACGCCTCATTTTCCGCGACACACGGAAACTTATATGATAACGCTTACCGACAAATTCTGCGCGGTCGCGGAAATCACATCATATTTATTCCGGACTGCGGCGGACAGGATAAGGAGAAATAAACATACGGTATCAGAATTGAACAGGAAAAAACAACGATCCGACTTTTAGTATTCAGACAAATGCGCCGCTTGCAATTGAATTAAAAATATGCTATAATAAAGCTAGCAGAAATTGTCAATATGAATTATGAGAATTTTTTGACTTAAAAGGACGATATGAAAAATGAGAGTGATAAATTCCACACCCAAAGCTGACGGCTATCGTATGCCTGCTGAATGGGAACAACATTACGGCTGTATTATGATTTTTCCCGAACGCTCCGATTCGTGGCAGTACGGAGCATACGCTGCACGAAAAGCGTTTGTGAAAGTAGCTTCCGCAATTGCGGAAAGCGAAAAAGTTACCGTGTGTGCGTCTGATAAACAGTATGAAAATGCACGGCGAATGTTGCCGCCAAATATACGCGTTGTTGAAATGTCATCAAACGATTCGTGGGCGAGAGATTACGCGCCGACATTCGTTACGAACGGGAACGACATTCGCGGAATAAATTGGGGGTTTAACGCTTGGGGCGGACTTGTTGACGGGTTGTATTTTCCGTGGGATAAGGATAACAGAATGGCACGAAAGATTTGTGACCTCTTTGACAAGGATATGTACGACTTCAGTCACTTTATTTTGGAAGGTGGTTCTATTCACGTTGATGGTGAGGGTACTTGCATTACAACCGAGGCTTGCCTGTTAAGCGAGGGGCGTAATCCAAACCTATCTAAAACCGAAATCGAAAATTACCTCCGTGAAGCACTTAACGTTGAAAAGATAATCTGGCTGAAAAATGGGATTTATAATGACGAAACCAACGAACACGTTGACAACATCTGTGCGTTTGTTAAACCTGCGGAGGTTGTTCTTGCGTGGACGGACGATAAAAACGACCCGCAATACGAAATGTCACATTCCTGCCTTGAAATACTTGAACATGAAACGGATGCAAAAGGGCGTAAGATAACCGTACACAAACTTAAATGCCCGTCTCCTGTCACAATTACCGCCGAGGAATGTGAGGGTCTTGACACAATGGATTTTGAACCGACCAGAACTCCCGGTGAACGCCTTGCCGCGTCTTATGTCAACTTTTACATAGCAAACGGCGCGATTGTAATGCCGTTTTTCGGAGACCCCGCCGATGAACCCGCACGGGAACTTCTGCAATCGCTTTTCCCCGAACGTAAAGTCATACCAATCGCGGCACGGGATATTCTTATAGGCGGAGGAAATATTCACTGTATAACACAGCAGATACCCTATTTCGCACAGGACAGATAACCAAAGGAGTTTTTATGATAGAAGTAATGTTCGGCGACAGCGAGGCGGCGGCAATGAAAATCGCTCTGAAAAGTGGCAAAGGGTTTGGTAACGACGTTGTATGTTTAGGATTTATGCTTGACATTGGAAATATCCGCAAGCCCGTTGACGGCGAATACCGTTCCGAAATGCTCCGCAAACTGCTTTACCGCGAGCAATGGGGCGTTGATGATAAAATGCAAACCGAACTTTCCGCGCTCGGCAAGAAATACTCCCATGAACTCTGCCGTTTGCGTTCCTGTCTTGCGAACGGCGAACAGATACGTATCTGGTACAGTTCCGCGCCGTATTCAATGTGCGGCTTGCTTTGGCTCTGCGGCGAACTCCGCGAATACGACAACAGAGTATACACCGTCAGATTACCCGCAATCACGACAAAGAAAAATCAAGCGGTTTCGTACTCAACGTGGAGCGATGTTGAACCGAACAGATTAAAGTACTTTTTATCAAGAGAACGGCTTTTATCGCCGCTTGAAGTCAACACATACGCGCGTTATTGGAACGGTCTGCAAAACGAAAACGCGCCGCTCCGAGCAGTACTTAACGGCACGGTTATCAGCGTTCCCGCGAGCTTTTACGATTTTTTGATATTGAAGTATCTCGAAAAAAAGCCTTTGAAAGAGGCGGTTCTTATCGGGAAAATTATGTGTGAAAACCGTATTGGCGTCGGAGATTATTGGTATGCTTACCGCATTGACAAGATGATTTCGCAAAACCGCATTATAATCATCGAAAACTCTTCCCGAAAGTACGAAAGAACTATTTCGATAAACAATACATAAGGAGATTTTTATGAGAAAAGTTACAGTTGCCGCAATACAATACGCAATTCCCGAAACAAGAGAAAAATCCATTGAACAAGCCGAAAACCTTGTTCGGGAAGCCGCTGCGAAAGGTGCGAACGTTATTCTTCTGTCCGAACTTTTTGAAACGCCGTATTTCTGTCAAGAACGCCGATACGAGAATTACTCACTTGCGCTCCCAACAAACGAAAATCCTGCCGTAAAGCGTTTTACGGAAGTTTCAAAGGAACTCGGAACCGTAATGCCAATAAGTTTTTATGAGCGCGATAACAACAATTTTTACAACAGCGTTGCAATGCTTGACAGCGGTAAACTTCTCGGCGTTTACCGTAAAACACACATCCCTGATGACCACTTCTATCAGGAGAAATTCTATTTCACACCCGGAAACACAGGTTTCAAAGTATGGGACACGAAATTTGGTAAAATTGGTGTTGGTATATGCTGGGATCAATGGTTTCCAGAGGCGGCACGCTGTATGGCTTTACAAGGTGCGGAGTTGCTGCTCTATCCTACCGCAATAGGTAGTGAACCTATAATTGAATGTGACAGTATGCCACATTGGCGGAGATGTATGCAGGGACATTCGGCAGCAAACGTTATACCCGTTATTGCGGCTAATCGTGTGGGAACAGAAAAAATCACTCCTGACAGCGGCAACGCAAACCAATCAAGTGAGCTTACATTTTACGGGTCAAGTTTTATCACCGACTGTACAGGAGAACTTCTCGAATCCGCAGACCGCGTTTCCGATACCATAATATTACAGGAATTTGACTTAGATGAATGTAATGTTATGCGCCACGAATGGGGTGTATTCCGTGACCGCCGTCCTGAAATGTATGGTGAAATTGTAAAATAAAAATCAATTGCGGCTGTGGAATTTTCCATAACCGCAATCTTTTTTATTTTTTGCAAAGTTTAGCCTTGACATTTTTCTGAATTTATGATATAATAAGTAAGTTAAATGCTGCTGTGGCGAAATAGGCAGACGCAAGGGACTTAAAATCCCTCGGTAGCGATACCGTACCGGTTCAAGTCCGGTCAGCAGCACCACCAGTTGAACAAAAAAGGTCCTTGCTAGCAAGGGTCTTTTTTGTTCAACGCAATGGCACTCGTCTGCGCCCTACGGGCTTGACGAGCACTCATATTGTTTTGGCTCGCCCTGCCCTAATGGCAGGGCGGTTTTGTGCTTCGCACAAAACACCGCCAAAACAACGCGCGTTCACCCTATCAATGGGTTTTGCGCGAGGGCATTTTGCAATTACCGCGATGAGCAATTTTCTGCGCCATACAGGCGCATACAATTGCTCATCGCTAGGCGCGTTTCCACTCTCTTTGGGGTAATGTATGTTAATTTTTATTTCCCTTGTCCGAAAGCAAGGGACTTTTTTATAACAGTGGTTTATTTTCGTAAAACTATTGACAAACGGAACTAGACGTGTTATAATTACATCATAATGAACAATGTTCATTTTGGAGGTGATTTCCGTTGAACCTTGTCGTTACTTCAAAAGAAGAGATTATGCGGGTGTGTCGGAAAATCGTTTCCGAACGCGGAATTTCCGCGCTTAATATGCGTGTTGTCGCGAAAGAATGTGGTATCGCTCTCGGAACGCTTTACAATTATTATTCGGATAAGGACGACCTGCTTATTGCAACGATAGAAAGCGTTTGGAAAGATATTTTCGGAATGTATCACGGTTGCGAAAACAATATGTCGTTCGCGGATTTTGTCGCGGATATTTTCTACCGTATGCGCGAGGGGCTGAAAGAATATCCGAATTTCTTTATGGCGCATTCTATAAGTATCGCAAATTCTCAAAAAGCGAAAGCCATTATGGAAAATTGTTTCGGGCATATTCGCTCGGCACTTTCCGAGTGTTTAAAATCTGATGTCAATGTAAAAGAGAATGCGTTTTCGGACACATTTACGCAATCGGATTTTACGAAATTTGTGCTGAACAACATAATTTTGCTGTTTGCACAGGGCAAAACCGACTGCTCCGCGCTTGTCGAAATAATTCGCCGAACAATTTATTGACTAAAAGCGCACTGCGCTTGATTTTATATCCAAAATTGAAAGGAAGTACATAATATGAAAAAGTATCTTAATTATTCGCTGATTTACGCGATAGCGGCTCTCGCGGCGGGTGTATTCTACCGTGAGTTTACGAAAGTTATGGGCTTTTCGGGAACAACAACTCTCGGAAAAGCTCATGGTCATTTGTTTATGCTCGGAATGATTGTGTTCCTAATAATTGCGCTGTTTTCCGCGCATTTCAAGGAAATTAAAGACAAAAAACCGTTCCGTGTTTTTATGTGCGTTTATAACACGGGCGTACCGCTCACGGCGATTATGATGCTTGTCCGCGGTGTTTTCCAAGTAATGGGCACCGAACTTTCAAAGGGCGCGAATGCCGCTATATCGGGTATTGCGGGAATTGGTCACATTCTTGTCGGAGTTGGCATTATACTGCTGATTGTGTCTTTGAAACAATGCGCCGCGGAAAATGAGAAAACAAAAGAGGCAACCAAATGAAAAAACCGTTTTATCACATCAGAAAACGCACTTTGCTGGCGGTGGCGGGTTGTGTCTGGCTTGCGGCGGGGTTTAACGTTGCAAGACTGGGTGTTATCGCTTATTTGTCGCTTGAAACGGTAAATGTTCCGCATATCTTGTTGTCGCTTCTGGTATTCTGCGCGTTCGGGTTTATGTTTTATAAAATGAGTATGAAACACACCCGCCGCATAAGAGGCTATGCCGAAGAAACTAAGCCCGTGTGGAATTTCTTTGACATCAAAGCGTATATAATTATGGCGGTGATGATGGGCGGCGGTATTTGGCTGAGAAATTCGGGGATTGTTCCGGACGTGTTTATCGCCGTATTCTATACGGGGTTGGGTTGCGCTCTTGCGGGCGCGGGTGTGCTGTTCTGGATATCGTTTATTAGATACAAAGAACCGAACATAGCGCAATAAACGATTTCAGAGGTTGTTATGGAAAAGTATAAAGTAGTTCATATATACGAGGACGCTTACGGTTGTGAAGAATGTCCGAAAGACTATGTTCCGCTTGTAGAAACCGTACTTCAGGCAGAAAACGGTGAAATAAAACGTTTGCGTCAGGAAGACAGATATTTATACAGTCAAAATATTCGCGAAGGTGATACTGTATTCATCAACAAAAATCAGGAATTACAGAAAATCAGTTCATAAAGCGATTTTTAAAGTTTGACCGCCGTGTTTATTCACGGTGGTTTGTTTTTTTGTGTAAAAAATTAGAAAAGATACTTGACAACAGAATGAAAACGTGTTATACTGTTTATGCTGGATATAAACAGTACCGACAAATTATTAAAGGAGCGTGGGTAATTTATGGGATTATCGGTTTCAGATATTGTAAAAAAATACGGTGATAAAACCGTAGTCGATAATCTTTCTTTTGAGATGAACGAACCGGGAGTTTTCGCACTGCTTGGAACGAATGGTGCGGGAAAAACCACTTCGATTCGCATAATCCTCGGAATGCTGGCGGCGGACGGAGGTTCGGTTACTTGGGACGGAAAGAAGTTTCTCGCCGCGGATAAGCCGATAGGATATCTTGCGGAAGAACGTGGTCTGTATCCCAAGTATAAGGTTATCGATCAGCTTGTGTATTTCTGCACACTGAAAGGAATGAGCAAAGAGGGCGCGCTTAAAACGCTGGATTATTGGTTTGACAGAATGAACGTTGCGGAATATAAGACAAAACGCGCCGATCAGCTTTCAAAGG
>JALEQE010000072.1 GCA_022766825.1 Oscillospiraceae bacterium
CGTAAAGAAGATTGACTTTCAACAACGGATTGGAGAATATAATGTGCAGAACAGCCGAAATCAACAGAATAACAAAGGAAACCGATATTTCGGTTAAACTCAATTTGGACGGCGGAGATGTAAAAATAAACACCGGAATAGGATTTCTTGACCATATGATGACGGCTCTCGGGGTTCACGGCGGGTTTGGTTTGGAAATTAACGCGAAAGGTGACTTGTTTGTAGACGGTCATCACACCGCCGAGGACGTCGGGATTACACTCGGACAGGCGTTCGGAAAAGCTCTTGGCGACAAATCGGGAATAATGCGGTACGGTTCGGCGTTTATCCCGATGGACGAGGCTCTCGGTTTTTGTTCCCTTGACATAAGTGCAAGACCGTTTCTTGTTTTTAACGCAGAGTTTACTAACGAACGCGTCGGCGAGTTTGATACTTGCTTAACCGAGGAGTTTATGAGAGCGTTTGCTTTTAACGCGGGAATAACGTTGCATTTGCGTGTCGAATACGGTTCAAATGATCACCATAAGATTGAGGCTTTGTTCAAAGCGCTTGCATATGCGCTGAAAGCGGCAACGCGACTTAATACGAGCGGCGGCGCTATTTCAACAAAAGGTACTCTGTAATGCAGGGTTACAATGTAATCGCGGTGTTTTCTCCCGATAGGCGGGAAACGCTTATGTGCAAGCGCGTCAAAGACCCATACAAGGGGCTTTACAATATGGTCGGTGGGAAAATCGAAAAAGGCGAGAACGGACTTGACGCGGCTTATCGTGAATTATACGAGGAAACGGGAATAACGCGTGAGGATATAAAGCTTGTTCATTTAATGGATTTTTCATATCCTCTTGATGATTGTTACGTTGAAGTATACGCGGGCAGGTTAAAGCAAAATGTAACCGTTCGAGATGAAAAAAATCCGCTTTTGTGGATGACATTGGACAAAAATTTCTTTGATATGAGTTTATTTGCGGGAGAGGGAAATATCGGTCACATAATGGAGCATATAAAAATACACAGCTCCGAAATATTTGAGCAGGAGTAAAAGATGATTGCTATTATTGATTACGGCGCAGGGAATTTGTTCAGCGTAAAAAACGCTCTTGATTTTCTGGGCTTTGAAAACAAAATAACTTCTTCCGAGGAAGACTTAAAAGTGGCAGACAGATTGATTTTGCCGGGTGTCGGCGCATTTCCCGACGCTATGAGAATGTTGGGCGAAAGCGGACTTATCGGTGTCATTAAAGAAGAAGTTAAGAAAAAGCCGTTGCTTGGAATTTGTCTCGGAATGCAGATGCTGTTTGAAAAAAGCTATGAATTCGGAGAAACAGAGGGTTTGGGACTTATCAAAGGTTCCGTTAAACTGATGAGCCCGAAAGACCTTGCGATTCCTCACATAGGTTGGAATTCCTTGGAATTTAATAAACCTTGCAAGCTGTTGGAAAATGTAAAAAACGGAGAGTATGTGTATTTTGTACATTCATACGCGGCGGAGTGTTCAAGCAATAATGTCGCGGCATATTGCGATTACGGAATGAAAGTCCCCGCGCTTGTGTTTGAGGGCAACGTATACGGAGCGCAATTTCACCCCGAAAAAAGCGGTGAAACAGGTTTGAATATTCTCCGTAAATTTGAATCGCTTTAATTATAAACTGCGCAAAAGAAAACTTTTACGCAATAATTTGAGGAGTAGATATGGTTATATTACCGGCAATTGATATAAAAGACGGAAATGTTGTAAGGCTATATAAAGGAAATTATGATACAGTAGAAAAAGTTGCGGATAATTTCCTCAATACGGCGGTTTCGTTTGAAAACGCGGGCGCGGAATGGATACATATGGTGGATTTGGACGGTGCGAAAGAGGGCAGACCTGTCAATACAAAGATATACACGGAAGTTGCCGAAAAAACAAATCTCAAAGTTGAATTGGGCGGCGGTATACGCAATCTCGAAACAATTGAAGAGTATCTTAAAATGGGAATTTCCCGTGTTATTCTCGGTTCGGCAGCTCTGAAAAATCCACAGCTTGTAAAAGATGCTGTGGAAAAATTCGGCTCGGAAAAAATTGTTGTGGGTATTGACGCGAAAAACGGAATGGTTGCAACCGAGGGTTGGCTTGAAACTTCCAACGTTAATTACATTGATTTGGCAAATAAAATGATTTCTTACGGAGTAAAGTATTTCATTTTCACCGATATTTCCAAAGACGGAACTCTTTCGGGAGTAAACGCGGATCAGCTTAAAGCGCTCTATGACGGCACGGACGGTAAATGCAACATAATAGCGAGCGGCGGTGTCCACACAATTGACGATATTTTAATCTGTAAAAAAATGGGCTTATATGGAACCATTTGTGGTAAAAGCATTTACACGGGTTCTCTTGATTTGAAAGAAGCGATAGATAAGGCAAAATAAAGCCATAGAAAAGACAAAATAAGGAGAGTTTATGAAGATACTTGTAACGGGCGGGACAGTTTTTGCAAGCCGATTTACGGCTGAGTATTTCTCAAAAAACAACGATGTATGTGTTTTGAACAGGAACACACGGCAACAGCCTGAAGGTGCCAAGTTAATCAATGCCGACCGTAATTTGTTGGGCGATACATTGAAACAATACGAATTTGACGCGGTTCTCGATATTACCGCTTACAATGAAACAGATGTCGCGGATTTGCTGAATGCGCTTGGTAGCTTTAAAAATTATGTTATGGTAAGTTCGAGCGCGGTTTATCCCGAAACACTCCCGCAACCGTTCAAGGAAAATATGCAAGTGGGAGAAAATTACGTCTGGGGTGATTACGGCACAAATAAAATCGCTGCGGAAAAGTATCTACAAAATCACGTTCCGAATGCGTACATAATTCGACCGCCTTATTTGTACGGAAAAATGAACAACCTTTACCGTGAGGCGTTCGCTTTCGAATGCGCCGAACGTGATACGCCGTTTTATCTTCCGTTCAACGCAGATATGCCGTTACAGTTTTTCGATATTGAGGATATGTGCCGATTTATTGAGATACTCATTGAACGTCAGCCAGAACAGCGTGTTTTCAATGTCGGAAATCCCGAAACGGTAAGTGTTCGTGAGTGGGCGCGGCTTTGTTATAACGTTCTCGGAAAAGAACCCGAATTTGTAACAGTTAAGGCAAAAGTTAATCAACGGGAGTATTTTCCGTTTTATGATTACGGCTATGAATTGGACGTTTCGGCGATGACCGCCCTTATGCCTGATGTCAAACTGCTTGAAAAAGGACTGATGCAGTCTTACGAGTGGTTTTCGGCAAACAGAAGCGAGGTTCGCAGAAAAAACTACTTTGATTTTATCGTGAACAATTTCGGAGCGAGATATGCCGATTGACGAGCGTACAAAGCGTGAAAATAAGCGCAAGAGAAAACAATATGTATCAATAATAAAAGCTGCGGCGATGTTTGTATTATGCATCGTCGGACTTTTTTTTATGCTTAACGATAAGGTTTGGCATATCGGGGGAGTGCCGACGTCGGAAGATGTTATCCGCTTTTTCGGCGGTGGAGCAAAACCATATGTTAAGTTAAGCAATGGCGAGGCGTCTGTGAGCTTTATTGATGTTGGACAGGGCGACTGTGAGCTTATCAGAACCGATAAGTACAACATTCTTATTGACAGCGGTGACGATGACCGAAAAGATGACGTTGTCGTTTTTTTGAAGTACAGCGGTGTTGAACGCCTTGATATGGTAATCGTAACGCACCCGCACAGCGACCATTGCGGGGGAATGTATCACGTCTTGCGGAGCTTTGATGTCGGATTGTTTATTATGCCCGAACTGCCGTCGGATATGATACCTCAGGGTGTATTTTATAAGCGTATGCTTGCCGAAATTGATGATAGGAATATTTCCGCTCGGTGCGCAAAAGCTGGTGAGGTATTTGATTTGGGCGATAATTGTCGTTTGGAGATTATGACCCCGCTGTATTACGATTATGACGAACTTAATGATTATTCGATTACCGTAAAGTTTGTTCACGGGAATAATTCGTTTTTGTTTACGGGAGATTTGCAGAAGTTTTCAGAGCTTGATTTAGTGGAAAGCGGCGCGGACATTGATGTTGACGTGTTGAAAGTCGGACATCACGGTAGCGCGGGTTCAAGTTGTGAAGAATTTTTGAAAAAAGTAACTCCGAATGTGGCCGTTTTTGAAACCGCCGAATACAATTATTACAGTCATCCGCGTGTTGATGTAATTGAACGATTAGTTGCTGTAGGCTGTAACACAACGTATTCCACGGCAAACAACGGAAATATAGTAATGATAAGCGATAAAACAAATATTCACGTTGTGACTGAAAAAGAAAAGGCACTTGTTTTAAGCAACTAATCGAAAATTGTTGTAAAATTGCACAAAAACAGCAGCAAAATTTCGCTGACTTGTAAGTAAAAACACGTTTTTTTAAGAATACTATTGAAGTGAGCATTATAATGGTGTATAATATTTTTTGGTAAAAAAATAATAAATGATATGTGCAGAAAAAGGAAAGTGAAATATTTTGATTAGAAACGATTTAAGAAACATAGCTATTATCGCTCACGTTGACCACGGAAAGACGACTTTGGTTGACGAAATGCTCAAACAGGGCGGTGTGTTCCGTGAAAATCAAGAAGTATGCGACCGTGTAATGGACAGCAATGACCTTGAACGCGAACGTGGAATTACTATCTTGGCGAAAAATACATCTTGTATGTACAACGGTGTAAAAATTAACATCGTTGATACTCCCGGCCACGCCGATTTCTCGGGCGAGGTTGAACGTATCCTCAAAATGGTTGACGGTGTTCTTCTGCTTGTGGATTCGTTCGAGGGAACAATGCCGCAGACACGCTTTGTACTTCAAAAAGCGCTTGACCTCGGACTTAAAATTGTTGTCGTTGTCAACAAGACCGACCGTCCCGACGCGCGTAATCACGAAGTCGTTGACGAGGTTCTTGAACTTCTGCTTGATCTTGACGCGTCCGAGGAACAGCTCGACAGCCCCGTTGTATTCTGTTCGGGACGTTTGGGATGTTCGTCATACAACCCCGACGATATGGGAACGGATTTCAAGCCACTTTTCGATAAGATCTTGGAGCATATCGATCCGCCCGAGGGCGATGAAACAGGCGATTTGCAGCTGCTTGTTTCCTCTATCGATTATAACGATTATGTCGGCAGAATTGCGATTGGACGTGTTGAGCGCGGTGTTATAAAGCAAAATCAAGAAATAATGGTATGTGATTATCATAACCGCCACGAACCGTTTAAAGCAAAGGTAGTTTCGCTCTATCAGTTCGAGGGCCTTAACAAAGTGCCTTGCGATACGGCGACTGTCGGTGATATTGTCTGCATTTCGGGTATTGAGGGAATTACAATCGGTCAGACAATCACATCTGTGAATAATCCCGAGCCATTGCCTTTTGTTAAGATTACGGAGCCTACCGTTGAAATGACGTTTTCCGTAAACTCTTCTCCGTTTGCGGGACGTGAGGGCAAATTCGTTACTTCCCGTCAGATACGTGAACGTCTTATGAAAGAAACTCTGAAAGATGTTTCTCTCCGTGTTACGGACAGCGATACTTCAGATGCTATGAACGTTGCGGGCCGCGGTGAAATGCACTTGTCTATTCTTATCGAAACAATGCGCCGCGAGGGATATGAATTGTCGGTAAGTACTCCTCGTGTACTTTATAAAGAAATTGACGGCAAAAAATGCGAACCTGTTGAACGCCTTGTTATCGATGTTCCCGAAACCGCTGTCGGTTCTGTAATGGAAAAAATGGGACAGCGTAAGGGCGAACTTGTCGAAATGCACCCTGTCGGCGGTCGTACACGTCTTGAATATATCATTCCGTCAAGAGGTTTGTTCGGTTACAGAAGTGAGTTTATGACCGATACAAAGGGCGAGGGCGTTATGAACTCCATATTTGAGGGTTACAGACCGTATTACGGTGATATTCCGAGAAGAACAGTTGGTTCTCTTGTAGCGTGGGAAACGGGTACAGCGGTTACTTACGGTTTGTTCAATGCGCAGGAACGCGGAACGCTGTTTATTGACGCGGGTACTCCAGTGTACGAAGGAATGATTGTTGGCGTTTCTCCGAAAGCGGGCGACATTGTCGTAAATGTTTGCAAGAAAAAGCATTTGACAAATACTCGTGCTTCGGGCTCCGATGACGCTCTGAAACTTATTCCGTACAAGCAGATGAGCCTTGAAGAAAGCCTTGAATTTATTCAGGATGACGAACTTGTTGAAGTTACGCCGAAAAATATCCGTATTCGTAAGGTTATACTTGAACGAGATTTGCGCTTGAAAGCGGAAGCAAAACAGAAAAAGTAATATTTTTAATGAGATACAATAAAGCTCGGGTGTACCGTGAATATACGGTACAGTTGGGCTTTTTTGATAATAAATCGGTTATATATCCGATTGAATGACAAGGTGGATATATGGTTAAAGATATGACAAAAGGCAATGTTGCGCCTATTTTGCTGAAATTTTCAATACCATTGCTCATAAGCGTTATTTTTCAGCAGCTTTACAGCATTGCCGACAGCGTTATAGCGGGTCGCTGTATCAATAAAGACGCGCTTTCCGCGGTCGGGGCGTCTTATCCGATTACGATGATATTTCTCGCAATCGGAACAGGAATGAACATTGGCTGTTCTGTTGTTATTTCAACGCTTTTTGGTGCAAAGGACTACAAGAAAATGAAAACCGCTGTGTTCACATCGTTAATTTCAACGGGCGCTCTTGCGGTTGTTCTTACAGTAGTCGGTTATTTTACAAGCGGACTGTTCTTAAAACTGTTGGGAACGGACGATTTAATTTTTGCGGATTCACAAACTTATTTAAATATCTATGTATTCGGACTTTTGTTTCTTTTTATTTATAATATATGCACGGGAATATTCACAGCTCTCGGTGACGGGAATACTCCGCTGTATTTTTTGATAGGCTCGTCACTCGGTAATATCGGTATGGACTTGCTGTTAGTTGCCGTATTTAAAATGGGCGTTGCTGGAACTGCTTGGGCAACTTTTATTTGCCAAGGAATATGCTCAATTCTGGCATTTATTGTACTTGTACGCAGAATAAAAAAGATAAATAGCGGTAAATTTAAGCTCTTTGAATGGAAAATGCTCGGTAAAATTTCTTCGTTGTCGATACCAAGTATCTTACAGCAGAGTTTTGTAAGCGTTGGTCAGCTGTTTGTACAAAGTCTTGTAAATTCCTGCGGTACAGACGTTGTTGCGGGATATGCTTCGGCAATCAAGTTGAACACGTTTGCGATAACGAGTTTTTCAACCGTGGGTAATTCCGTATCATCATTTACAGCGCAGAACATCGGCGCGGAACAGTATCAGCGTGTACGCAAGGGTTTCAGAGTGGGCGCGGTATTGTGCGTGGGTATTGCAGCATTGTTTACTATTGTTTATGTTGTTTTCTCCAATGAACTTATCTACCTGTTTATGGATGAAACTCAAGGAAATACAGAGGCTGCCGCGGAGGCGGGACGACAATTTTTGACGATTGTTTCTCCGTTTTATTTGGCAGTTGCGCTGAAACTGACAGGTGACGCTATTTTGCGCGGCGGTGGTCGCGTGGGCGCGTTTATGGTTACAACATTCAGCGATTTGATATTGCGAGTTGTTTTCGCGTTTATTTTAAAACCGCATTTCGGTGCAACAGGCATTTGGCTTTCATGGCCTGTTGGCTGGACTATTTCGGGTATTATTTCGATAACACTATATATTATATATGTAAGAAAACTAAGTGGTTGGAAATCTGAAAATAATATTTGTAATTAAGGGGGACTAAATGACCGAAATCACAATAAGAAAAAACGACGCAGGACAAAGAGCAGACCGCTTTTTGTCAAAAGCATACCCTAATCTGAAATCCTCGCTTGTATGCAAACTTATGAGGAAAAAGCGGATAAAACTTAACGGCGCGAAAGTCGAACCAAACACAATCCTCAAAGAGGGAGATGTGTTCCGCTTTTATTTAAGCGATGAGTTATTGTCAAAAGAGCCGATAAAGCTTGAGAGCGATTTTCGTGAGATTTCCGGGAAAATAAACGTGACTTACGAGGACGAGAATATCCTGCTTGTCAATAAGCCGGCGGGACTTGTGGTTCATGAGGATAACGACAACACTGCGGATACGCTGATAAACCGTATGTTGAGCTATCTGAATAAAAAAGGTGAATATCTTCCGGAAAGTGAGAACAGTTTTGTTCCCGCTCTCGTAAATCGAATTGACCGCAACACAAGTGGAATAGTTATCGCCGCGAAAAATGCCGAAAGTTTGCGCATATTAAATCAGAAAGTACGCGACAGAGAATTGCAGAAGTTGTATCTTTGTGCTGTTCGAGGTGTTCCGAATCCTCGTGAGGCTGTTTTGACCGCTTATCTGAAAAAACTGAACGAGGAAAACCGCGTTATTATATCCGATACTCCAAAACCCGATTATCTAACGATAAAAACAAAATATCGTGTTTTAAAAAGCATGGAAGAACTTTCGCTTGTCGAGGTTGACTTGCTGACAGGACGAACACACCAGATACGCGCTCATTTTGCGCATATTGGCAATCCGTTGCTTGGCGACGGAAAATATGGTAGCAACGCCTTCAATAAAATATATGGTGCAAAATTTCAGGCGCTATGTTCTTATAAGCTGATTTTTAAATTTACAACCGACGCTGGAATTCTCGGATATCTGAACGGAAAAGAATTTGAGATTTCCGACAAAGAAGACCTATGGTTTGTGAAATTGTTCAATAAGTGACAAAATATTGTGTTAAAATATGTATTCTTTCATAGATAAGGTAGCACTGTTATCATTGCTTTGTACAAATTGCACAAAATCAACAGGTCAAAATTTACATTCAACAATGAGAAAAATGGGTAAAAACACTTGATAAAAATACTATAATTTAGTATAATATAAATTGATAGGAATTATCATACGGATTGGAATTTGTTTTCAGCCGTAAAAAATTCATAA
>JALEQE010000199.1 GCA_022766825.1 Oscillospiraceae bacterium
TGATAAGTATAGCAACAGGCATTCTTCCGCCTGGAATATATTACTTCATTAAACATTTCTTTAAAACAAGCACAGATTATCAGCAATAATAGGGGGAATCTTTATGAAAAAAATTCTAGAATATCTTAAGTACTTTATTTCCGGTATTGTATTTGGTATTGCGAACGTTATTCCGGGTGTCAGTGGTGGTACAATGCTTGTCGTTTTCGGCGTATTTGACAAAATAACCGAGGCAATTTCAGGTGTTAAGAAAATATTCCATAATTTAGGCTTTTTGATAACTTTTGGACTTGGCGCTGGAGCTGGAATACTTCTTTCGGCAAAGGTTATAGGAAAGCTGTTCTCGATTTTTGCAATACAAACGAATATGCTCTTTATTGGTCTGATTCTGGGTGGTATCCCGCTTATTGTGAAAATCGGCACTTCCGAAAAGAAAGTTAAACCTCTTTGTATCGTTCCTTTTTTGATTTCAATGGCAGTTGTTGTCGTTCTTTCTGTACTTGAAAAAATGGATATTTTTACTATGTCCGCTGAAAGTGTAACCGGATTTGATATGATTTTTTCGCTGAAAATGGTTGTTTGTGCTGCAATTGCGGCAGTGACAATGATTATTCCGGGTATATCGGGTTCATTTATGATGATGTTGCTTGGTGTTTACGAAACTATAATCGGTGCATTGAACACTCTAAATTTCTATGTTATTATTCCATTCGCGATAGGTGCGTTGATAGGTATCATATTTGGCGCAAAGCTGATTTCAATACTGATTAAAAAGAACAAACTTATGGTTTATTCTGCAATAACCGGTATGGTAATCGGTTCTGTTTACGCAATACTGCCGGATGGGTTCGGATTCAATCTCCAAACCGGATATGGGTTTGCGTTTATGCTTATCGGGGTGTTGGTATCTGTTTTGATAGAAAAATTGGGAGCGACTGACGAAACATAAACTATAGCAAAAGCAACTGTTGCAATAAAAATTGCAGCAGTTGCTTTTATATACGCAGATTATTTGAATCCTCTGCCATGGTTGGGCAGTTCTCCGTATTTTTTCAAGTATTTGTTTTCGGCAATTTTACGATTGAGGTCAGTGCATATTTTGTATAAGCGGTTGTATACCATTTGATATTGAGATTTTGTAATGTAGAAAATATAAATCCGTGAAACGCCGTTCCAATAGAATTGTATTTTGTAGCCGTCCTCAGTAAACTTATAATTATACACAAAATCAACCTGTTTTGGCGCAATTCCCGAAACAGCGGAATAATTTGTCACAATATCCCAAAAAGGTCCGAGATTATCAATACATTCCCAGTTGTCAAAACTGATTTCCAAAACGCTCGGATCGTTTGTCTTTTCCAGTTTAAACAATGTTGCACCTCATAATGAATTATTTGTCAAAATAATCATCAAGATATTTTGCAAAGCTTTTTGAATCGGAACTTACTTTATGTTTTATAATATCGGCTTCTTGCTCATTTTTTGCCGTAACCGCCACATAATATTTTTGCCTTGCTGTTATCTCGTCCATAACTGTAATTCCTACCGTACAGGTGCTATCGGCGTTTTTAATGTACCTTACAGAGAGAAAAGAGCCTTTTTTCTTCATCGCGTCACGAGTATAAACACGAACCGCTTCACGGAACAGCTTTTCTCGGATTGACAGCGGGAGAGACGCACCCAGATCACGGGCTGCTTTTATTCCTTGAGGAGTATTGGCATAAAATGTTTCACCGTCCACAAATGTTTCAGTACACAAGTTTATACGCACTTTTTCAAGAGCGTTCGACAAATCAAAATAGTTGACTGCCTCGTCAAGCGACGTGATTTCCGCCAACTGACTTGTCGACAGAGGGCAGCCAAGCGAATAGATAAGATAGCAAATTAAAACGCAAATGTCATCAATATCGTCAATTCGTATCTTCGGAACTTCCACAATTATACCTCCGATTTCGGCAACACGGGATTTTCAATCAAAGCTGACAGCAAAGCAATATTGAGCGCCGACTCTATGCACGGGACAGCTCTCGGAACTATGCACGGATCGTGTCTGCCTTTGATTATCAGTTCTTCTTCGGTCATTGTTTTGAAATCAACGCTTTTCTGCGGCCTTGAAATTGACGGTGTCGGTTTGAACGCAACACGGAAAATTATCGGCATACCCGAGCTGATTCCGCCAAGAATACCGCCGTGATTATTGGTTTTTGTAACCACTTTCCCGTTTTGTAAAGCAAATTCATCGTTGTTTTCACTTCCGAACAAGTTTGCGCAGTCAAATCCGTTTCCGAATTCAATACCCTTGACAGCGGGAATTGAAAACACAAGACGGGAAATAATATTCTCCAAACCGTCCATCATCGGAGATCCTATTCCCGCGGGAAATCCCACAGCAGCACATTCGACAATGCCGCCCACGCTGTCAAGATTATTCCGCGCGGACAAAATCAATTCACGCATTTGCTGTTCGGTAGAATCCAAAAGGGTAGGGAAAGAGCGATTTTTTACATTTTCAAGCTGTTCGGCGGTTACTTTTACAGGGTCAAAACAATCATCGTTAATACCTTTCAGAGAGCGTATATGCGCTCCTGTTGTGATACCTCTCGAAGCCAGAATTTGCCCGCAGACTGCTCCCGCAAAGCACAGCGGTGCGGTTATTCTCCCGGAAAAGTGACCGCCGCCGCGCGGATCGTTCGCGCCGTTATAGCGCAAAAATCCTGTATAATCAGCGTGTGCGGGTCTTGCAATGTGCGAAATGTTTCCGTAGTCACCCGAATGTTGGTCCTCATTAAAGATGACAGCCGCCAAAGGCGTACCCGTTGTTTTTCCCTCGAAAAGTCCCGACAAAATTTCGGGCTTGTCTTTTTCATTACGCATAGTTGACGTGCCGTCTTTTTTAGGAGCGCGGCGCGCCATAAATTCACCGATTTTATCCAAATCAATCGTTTCACCCGCGGGAAGATTGTCGATTACAACGCCGATACCTTTGCCGTGGCTTTCTCCGAAAAGCGAGATGTTTATCCCGCCGTTAAAACAAGATGACATAATATTACCTCAAATTTCTGTAAATTCCCCGCCGATTGACTTGAACACGTCAAAGAAATTCGGGAAAGATTTTCGTACACATTCCGCACCGCGTATAATCAGCGGCTGTTCGCACATCGTTGACGCAATAGCCATTGACATCGCAATACGGTGATCGTTATAAGCGTTTACTTCGCCGCCTTTAAAGCTGTCAACGCCGTCTATTTCCAGATAATCAGCGCCCGATTTAACTTTTCCGCCGATTTTATTTAAGCAATCTTCCATAGCCGCAAGTCTGTCACATTCCTTAATTCTCAACCGCGCAACATTGGTTATTCTGCTTTTCC
>JALEQE010000002.1 GCA_022766825.1 Oscillospiraceae bacterium
AAATCCTGCTCCCTTGTAGGTAAACTTACATACTTTTGGGGCGGTAAATCTTCTGCAATAGGTTGGGATTCTGAATGGGGCAAGATGAAACTTGTTACTGCATAAGGAAGTCGTTCATCCGGATGTATGCGACCATATGGACTTGACTGCTCAGGTTTTGTTACCTGGGCATTTCATAATGCAGGCTTTTCAGAATCAGCTATCGGTCACGGAACAAGCACACAAGTTTCAAAAGGCACACGCATATCACTATCCTCGGCACAACCCGGAGATTTAGCATTTTACAATGATACTTCGCACGTTGGAATCGTAGGTGGTAAAGATGCAAGTGGCAATGTGCTCGTTATATATTGCTCAAGCGGTTATAACAATGTTGTAGTCACAACGGGCGGTTTTGGTTTTGCAGTAAGACCGAACTGTTATTAAAACAAAAATCGGAGGTGTTCGTCACTTACCTCTTTTTCTGTTCCTTAATTTGCAGATTGCCTGTGTCATTGTTCCCATCGGGCAGAAAGCGCACCACGTTCTCGGCTTAAAGAAAATCATAACAATAAGACCGATTAGAAGCGATGTAAGCATCAGGCTGTAAACACAGGCGGAGATAACTCAATCGCATTTCGTTACATACCCACAGCCATAAATACTGTGGGAGCAAACTCGTTCATGACGAGTCAGCGCTTAAAAATGCGTATAATAATTCAGTATTTATTATACCACAAAATCAATCGGATTTCAATATCTGAACGGGTTTTGCGGAAAATTTTGTTAAGGTGCAATCAGTGGATTTATAAGTTTTTCAGGCTCTTATTCTCTTGTATATGAAATTACCCTACTGCACATTTTACAGCAGACAAAGCGCATATAAAAACCATTTTTTGCACCGAAAATGCACAATAAAAATTATACTGCCAGCGCACCTGAAAAAAGTTTTCAACCCACACGGAAATCACCATAGTAGGATAATATCCTGCACCGAAATATCGGCTCACCATTTTCCACGACGCAGAACTCCACGCATGGAATACTAAGGGAGATATTAAAGATATAGGTAGCTATCATCTAAAAACAAAAGAGCTATTATTAACAATCAACCTTCGTCAGGGATAATGAGTCGGAGTTTATTGAACTTGCAATGCAGAATTCGACACAGAAGCAGTCCGCTGAACTGAAAGCGGCGAAGAAAAGGCTTGCTCAGTCGGAAAAACGAATTGCCGAACTGGACAAGCTGTTTACAAGGCTTTATGAGGATAATGTTTCTGGCAAGATTTCTGATGAGCGTTTTGAGATGATGTCAAAGAATTATGAAGCTGAGCAAAAGGAACTCAGGCAGATTGTATCAGAACTGACAGCATTTGTTCAAGCGAGTGAACAGAAGAACGCTGACACAACTCAGTTTATCGGCATTGTACGCAAGTATTCTGAAATCCCGAAGCTTACTCCCGAAATTATGCACGAATTCATTGAAAAGATTGTCGTATATGCACCCGACAAGTCCAGCGGACACAGAACACAGCAGATTGACATTTGCTTCCGCCTTCAATGTCGCAGTTGCAACCGCTGTCGCCGACAGTATGGTTTACGACAAAAAGAGAAAGGCTGCGTAGGTTTTCCTACACAACCTTTCGGTTACATATTAAATACTTCTGTATGGGTGGTCGGCTTTCTACTGTCCCTTTTTATTTTATTCGTATTTTGTGGAATACAGGTGTTTTAGCGTTAAATCAGCCCTTCATAGCCTCCTCAACAGCAACCGTATGCCCGAAAAAAGCCTTTAATAATGCGGTTTGTTTTTCAAATGTGTATTGTGGGTGTATTGTATATGGGGCGTTAAGCGATTTGGTGGGAGTGTTGCAAGAAATAAAGTAGGATGATTTATCACAATGGGAACAGGCAAAAGTGATCTTTCCAAGACGTGTTCATCATTTGCTGTATTTGCTCATTGATAATATCCTTGTGTTTCGGGTGGATAATGAAGAAATAGTACCTTTGCGATGTAGTGACAAATTTCAGCCCAAGCCCGGTTGTGCCGTCAAAAGCAGGGCAGGAAAGCAGACGTTTGTGTTGTTCTATGTAAAACGTATCGTTTCGCCGTGCCTTATGCTGATAATAAATGACACTTGGGCCCTGTGAATAGTAGTCTGCCAGCTCCTGTGGCTCGACGTATTTGCTTGCCTTGACCGTTCCCTCGGTGGACGGCACTATCAGCCCGTTATCCGAGTCAACAAATAATATGTCGGTATTATTGAGCACAACAGTAGCTTCTTTGTGCCACTCGCTGCGCAGATTTGTGCGTTCAGCTTTAGTTTTTCCGGAAAAGTCCAGCAGTTTGGAGTAATATGTTGCCTGAAGAATATCTCCATTCTCCAAAGCTGAAATTTTTCGCTGCTTCGATCCCACAATTCTTTTCAGCTCTGACCACAATTGCTTATCGCAGGCTTGATACTGTTCATTATTCAGATATGCAGTATGGCATCCATCATCGTTGTGGCTCTCGTTGGGAATAAGATACCAGTTCACTCCAATGGTAAGTCCTGCCGAATTTAATGCCCGAAGCAAACCTAGGGCAACACCGCCCAATTAACGGCTAGCGCCTTTGTCATTCGCTTGTTTGCATATTTTCCGTCATCTTGCCCAAATTTCGCTTGACGGGCGTGTCTCCCCCTGCTGGGGGAGGTGGCACGCAGTGCCAGAGGGGCTGACCGACAGACCAGCCCGCCTGCGTTCAATTTGTACAATCTGCTGCCGACACGAAGTCGGAAGTCGTTCGCCCAAGCGGCGCAGGACGCACCGCACAAAAGGCGAACGCACTATTAATCTGACGGCGCAATATGCGCACAATCTCTGTGCGGTATTGCCCTAGCTTTCCAAAATCTCCGATGTCGCCTGTATAACGGTTTTGCATAGTTACACCTCATTCTTCCTTTTTGTAACGTTGAATTGAGTTATCCTATTACTATTATATCCATCCCGAGGATGATAGTCAAGGGACAATTTAAAAATGCAAAATCTACATAACCGACACAACTAACGCCGATAATATACTTGACTTATTTTGTGTGAAATGATATAATGAAAGAGTAATTTGATTGGTACGGAGGGTGAAATAAAATGAGAATTAGCAAAAAAATTATCACTATTTTTATTGTCGGAATGATGGTTGCGGCATTGTTTTCGGTAACTAATACCATAATCGTCAACTTTGAGATGAAAAAGAGCGAAACATCTGTAAAAAACGAGATAGTGGAAAGTATTGACGTTGATACGCAGGATAAGATAAAAGAACTCGCGGAGACAATCGGCTCGTATGAAATATCGTACGAGAGAGCGATTGACCGAGATATGCTGACGGCGGCAAATTTACTGTATGAAAAAGACGTTGACAGCGATTTCTCGCTGACAGACGCCGACCTTGAAAGACTGCTGACCCTTACGGGTATGAGCGACCTTTATATATCCGATAAAGACGGTATATTCACCCAAACCACTGAGGAAGCGGGAAAAGGAATGTGCTTGTTCGATATTTGGGACGGCTATAAACAGTTGGTAACGGGCGAATCCGACTATCTTCCGTCATCAATGAAAATTAAAGAGGAAACGGGCGAAATATTCAAGTTTACGGCAATTCCGAGAAAAGACAGACAAGGAACGCTGCAATCCGCGCTGAATGCTGACCGCATACAGGAAGATTTGCAACAATTTGTCAAGTCATCAAACGGCATACGCTCGATGTATTTTATTGACCCGTACAACACGGTACTTACGGAAAACCTCGCGGACGGAGCGCAATCCGTTTACACAAAAGGCAGTACGGTTACAAATGATTTTGTTGCGGAAATAATTAACGGAAGCAAGGACATTCACATTGAAACCGCCGACGGTTTTGCTGATGTTTACGCGCCTGTTTTTGAGAACAATTCATTGAAGTACGTTATCGCGATGAATGTCGATTTGTCGGGTTATTACGCGGCGGCAAATATGATTGAGACTCCGTTTACTCAAATGATAAAGAAAATAACAACAATCAGCGTGGGACAGGTCGCTGTTGTTATCGTTTTGGCGGTGATTATGCTTGTTATCGCGGCAAAACTTCTTTTGAGAATATTCCGTCCGATAAAGGGTATTACCGTTATGACAGCGGATTTAAGCAACGGCAAACTTGATACTCCCGATATTACCGCAAACGGAAACAATGAAATTTCCGATGTGGCGGGTTCGCTGAACACAATGAAGCACGAACTGACTTCATACATAAAATCAATATCCGAACGTCTCGGAAAAATGGCAAACGGCGATTTCAGACAAGCTGAGAATAATGAATTCAAGGGCGATTTTTCCGAAATCGGACAGTCTCTAAACGATATTTCGGCGGGTATGACCGAAATGATAAACAAAATCCGAGAAACTTCCGAAAAGGTAACGGACGGCTCGGCGGCTATTTCCGCAAGCGCGAAGAGCGTAGCGGACAACGCTTATAATCAGGTTCAAGAAGTTGAGGTCCTCTCCGAGAGAATTAAGGCTATTTCCGATAAAATCGAACGCAACGCGGACGACGCCGCGAATGCGCTTGAATATTCCGAAAAAGCGGGAACAAAAATCAACGACCAAAATATCGCAATCGGTCAGATGAAGGACGCAATGCACGAAATTGAACAGCGCAGCAACGAAATCAGCACGGTTATCCGCACAATTGAGGATATGGCGTTCCAGACGAACATACTTGCGCTGAACGCCGCAATCGAGGCTTCAAGAGCGGGCGAGGCGGGAAAAGGATTTTCCGTTGTCGCGGACGAGGTGCGCAATCTGGCGAACAAGTCCTCAGAAGCCGCAAGCAATACGTCAAAGCTGATTGAGGCAACCGTTGAGTCCGTAAACGCGGGCGTTGAAACGGCGGGCAATGTTGCGGAAGTTATGAACGAGGTTATGGAGCTGTCCGAAAAAGTTAATTCGGCTGTCAAGAGCATAAGCGAGGCTACCGAAAGTCAAAGCGGAGATATTAAAGAAGTTCGCGGAAGTATCGAAAACATTTCCGAAGTTATTCACAGCAACTCAGCGGCTTCGGAAGAAAGCGCGTCCGGCTGTGCCGAATTAAGCCAAGAAGCGGATGTTCTCCGCGCGCAGATTTCCGATTTCACGATTTGACGAATTTCTGTGAAAAAGCAAATTGTTGAGGGAAAAATCAACGTGTTTCGAGAATGTGGATTTGACAGATAAAGGTGATTGTTATGATAATTTTACAATGGTCAAAAACGCAGATAATGTCCTTGCTGATACTTATGTATGTTGGGATATTATACATAATCGAGGGAAACAGGCTTAATAGAGTAACTAAAAAATCCAACTGCAACGGGATATTCAGAGCACTGTATATCGTATCGGAGATAGCTGTTCTTTTTGACGGCATTACTGCATGCACGGTCAACTATCATGAGCAAATCCCAAGAATAGTGAATTTGTTGCTACATATGGGAATGTTCCTGGCATATCAACTCTATGCAGCATTTTTATTCCTGTACTGGTTATCCGAAACGATAGGTATACAGAAAAAACGGGGAATGGTTGTGTGTCTGGCTCCGGTTGCAGTTTCCACGTTCTTTACGGCATTATTCCTGCCTAATCTCGAATTTGTTCAGGGAGTACACACGTTCTTTTCAATGGGAACATCGGTGTATATAGCATATATAACGGTAGCTATCTACTGCGTGCTTACCGCTGTGATTATTATTACGAAACACAGATACATTCCCAAAAGAAAGAAGATCAATATTTATACATCATTGGTGTTTGTTGTCACGGTTATGTCGCTGCAACTGATTTTCCCCGAATTTCTGGTGACTTGCATAGCTGTTGTAATGTCCACGCTCAGTATTTATTTGAACATGGAAAATCCCTCAATACACGAGTTGGAGCATTATCATCATGAAATGGTAATGGGCTTTGCAACATTGGTAGAAAATAAGGATGACAATACGGGAGGTCACATCAGGCGTTCTTCGGCTTATGCATGTCTTATCGCTGAAAAATTAAGAAAGGACGAAAGGTACAAAAATCTGATAACAAAGGATTACCTTAACAATCTGGAGCAAGCGGCTCCAATGCACGATGTTGGCAAGGTCGGCATTCCCGATGCTATTTTACAGAAACCGGGAAAGCTTACCGATGAAGAGTATGAAAAAATGAAAGAACACCCCACTATCGGCGGTAAAATAATCAAAGACACATTCGGACATCTCTATAATGATCAATATGAAAATATGGCGTTTCAGGTGGCAATGTATCACCACGAAAAATGGAACGGCAAGGGATATCCCACAGGGATCAGCGGAACGGATATACCGCTTTGCGCCCGTATTATGGCTGTGGCGGATGTGTTTGATGCCGTATCGGCAAAACGCTGTTACAGAGACGCTATGCCGTTGGAGAAATGTTACGATATTATAATGGAAGGACGCGGCAAGGATTTCGACCCGGATATTGTCGATGTATTTATGAATAATAAGGATAAGATTGAGGAGATATATTATAACAAGAATTTTATATTGAAAAAATGAAAAACGCTATGCAATTTTGTGAAATATCGAATGTAACCGACGGTTTTCGGGATTGTTCGCGTTTACACAGTTCTTTTTTTACATGTTATTCCTAATCATCGCAAAACTTAACCTCGTTATCCCTGATTTATTACAATTTTTGGAGTATAACCCAAAGCTTCGCTCCTTGACAAAACCTACGAAAAGTCGTATAATAAAAAAAATTATGCGTTATCGAAAGGAAATGATAAGCAATGCCGATAAAAATACCGGACGGACTTCCCGCTCAGAGCGTTCTCGAAAACGAGCATATTTTTGTAATGACGGAGTATCGTGCGCTTCATCAGGATATCCGACCTCTTAAAATAGGTATACTCAACCTTATGCCCACAAAAATCACGACAGAAACACAGATCTTGCGCAGCCTTTCCAATACGCCTCTGCAAATCGAGGTGGATTTTGTGCAGGCGTCGACACATCAGGGGAAAAACACGCCGCAGGAGCATCTTATTGCGTTTTATAAAACGTTTGACGAGATTAAAGATATGAACTACGACGGCTTTATTATCACGGGCGCGCCCGTGGAACAAATGCCGTTTGAGGATGTGGACTACTGGGACGAGCTTTGCCGCGTTATGGACTGGACGACAACTCACGTTCATTCTACTTTCCATATTTGTTGGGGAGCGCAGGCGGCGCTTTATCATCATTACGGAGTTCCGAAATATCCGTTGGAACAAAAGGTTTCGGGAGTTTTTCTGCACCGACTTCTTACACCGAAATCCCGCCTGTTTCACGGATTCGACAGTGAGTTTTATGCGCCACATTCCCGTCATACCGAAACCCGGGCGGAGGATATCCTGAAAGTGCCTGATTTGCGGCTTATGGCAGTATCAGACGAGGCGGGAGTTTACGCCGTCGGAAATTCGGACGGCAGCCGTTTCTTTATTATGGGGCATTCCGAATATGACCCGGAAACGCTTGATACCGAATACCGCCGCGACCTTGCCAAGGGACTTAATCCTCAAGTACCAAAGCACTACTACCCCGATGATAATCCCGCAAACCCGCCAATACTCAATTGGCGTGCACACTCCACGCTGATTTATACAAATTGGCTGAATTATTTCGTTTATCAGACCACGCCGTTTGACATTACTGCACATATCTGATATTGATTTGGTTATGTGTATCAAATAACCAACGCTTGTTTTGTTGAGTTTTCACAAACATATGGGTTGATTATTGCAAATTTTCAAACAATATGTTATAATATAATTAAAGAAAAATATTATCGCCGAAACTATTAACGCTCAATTTGGTTGGCGAGAAAGCGAGGTGGCTGTTATGCCAGAAGAGAAGATACCCGTTAATTCTGTTGTGGAGCTTTCTGTTGATCCGAACCACACAGCTGCTTTTGTGTCGTTCACCTGTCCCGAAAACGGAGGAGCAGATATTACCGTTGATAAAATCAAAAAGGCTCTTGCGGATAACAACGTCACCTACGGCATACTCGAAGGCGATATCGAGAAGGCTGTCGGGCTGAAACGCTATAATGAGAATATCTGCGCTGCGAAATGGACGCCGCCCGTTGACGGCGTTGACGGTTCGGTGCAGTATTATTTCAACAAGGATAAGCATATTGCCCCTGTCGAGGACGAGAGAGGAATAGTTGATTATAAAAACCTCGGATTGGTAAACAATATAATCGCAGGTACCCCAATAGCAGAGATAAATCTGCCTACCGAAGGCGAGCCGGGTATGGATATTACGGGACGTCCCGTTCCGCAGAAGACGGGAACACCCGCAAAGTTCAACGTTGGCGCAGGAACACAGCTCATAAATAACGATACGCAGATCGTCGCAACAGTAAACGGAAATCTTATTTTTAAGAATAACGCGTTTGTTGTCGAGGAGAAAATAGTTATAAACGGTGACGTGGATATTTCCAGCGGTAACATCGATTTTATCGGCGACGTTGTGATAAAGGGCAATGTCTTTGAAGGCTTCCGTGTGGCTTCAAAGCAGAGTATAACAATAATGGGTCTGGCAACAGGCGCGGAGATAATCGCCGACGGCGATGTATCTGTTAAAGGCGGACTGATAAATTCAAAAGTCACAAGCAAATCCAATGTAAGGACAGGCTTTTGTGAAAACAGCGTCATAAATGCGGGCGGAAGCGTGGAAAGTCCGTCGTTTGTCGGCGGCGAAGTGTTCTCTTCGGATAAAATAATCGCGTCCGGAAAAGGTGTTATGGTAGGCGGAAAATATACCGCACTCAGCGGAGTAGAGGCCTCCGTTATCGGTTCTGAAAACTACACCAAAACGATAGTTACGCTCGGAAACAACGCGGTTCTTTCCGAAGAACGCGAAAAGCTGGAAAAAGAAAACGCAACAATGGATGAACAGGTGGATCAACTCGGCAAGATACTTATCACTTTGGCTGAATACTCCAAAAAAGGAAAACTGACGCCTGAAAGGGAACAAATGCAGACCGACGCACGAAGAAACCGTATTCGTATTCAGAACCAGATCCGCGTTAATAAAAAGCGCATTGAGGAGATAAACGTGGCGCTGGAGCTGACGCAGAATTTGTTTGTTGCGGTTAAGCGTATGATTTATCCGGGGGTTACGCTGAGGATAAATTCATCCGTTCTGAAGGTAAACGCAGTTGAGAACAGAGTGAAAGCAGTGGTTCGCAACGGTGATATTGTTCTTGTTCCGCTGTAAATTGTAAATTCAATAAATATAGCGCGTCAAGCCGATGCTTGACGCGCTATTCGTTGTTATAAATGCACATATTCGGGTTTTCTGCCGCGGAAAATCGCGTAATATTCAAATCCCGCTTGTCGCAAAGCCTGTTCCGCTTTGTCGAAATCGTCCGCGACCTGCGAACGGTCGTGCGCGTCCGAACCGATTGTGACGGTTTCGCCGCCGAGTTCCCTGAAACGTTTCAGTACGAACGGGTGCGGGTGAGGATAGCCTATTGACGAAACGCCTTTCGTGTTGATTTCAATTCCTTTTCCCGCCGAAACAACGGTTTTCAGTATTTCGTCTATAACCTCGCGATAATCGAGGGGGTCGTATCCTTTTTCGGGGGAATAGCGCACAATATAGTCGAAATGACCGAGAACATCATAATCGTCGAACGCTTTAACGCTTTCAAGCATAACCTCGAAAAAATGGATTATCCCGTCCCTGCCGCCGCGCTGTTCAAAATATTCGGGATAATACGGGTCGATATTGTCAACCTGGTGCATTGAACCGATAATAAAGTCAAAATCCGCGCTTTTGGCAAACTCATATTGTTTCGCGGCGTTATAATCCAGCAAACCGAGTTCGACGCCGAACAGTATTTCCAGCTTGTCCGAGTATTTTTCCTTAATCCGGAACAGCTCCTCGCGGTATTTCGGAACGTCAAGAAAAAATTCTCCCGTCGGATAGTCAAAATCCATATGTTCGGTTAAGCAAAGCGTTTTAAGACCTTTATCAAGCGCACCCGACGCAATATTTTCAAGAGGCTCTTTACTGTCGCTTGAAAAAGATGAATGCGTATGCAAATCCGCAATTATCATAACAAACCCTTCTTTTATTTAATCAACGCCTGATAATTCCTGTATTCAGCCGTTCTGGCTTTGTGTTTAAGCGCAAAAACTTCCTTGCCGATGTCGAAATTTTCAAAGCACATTGATTTTGTTTCAAAAGTACCGTCCGTTCGGAAAGTGTTCAGCGAATCCCACCCCGAATCAAGAATTATCTCCTTGCCATCTATTTCGGCGATATTCCATTCGTGAAAGTCGCCTTCAACGTCCTGAGCAAAACAGCTTCCATCGTTCAAGCCCAGTCCTTTGATGTTGAGGCAGCGTATGCCCTGCGCCGCGCAAAGCGCCGATGTCATATTGGAATAACCGCCGCATACGCTTGAACGGTTGTTCAGCATATATTCAAGCGACAGACATTCCTGCGGTATTCCGCTGTGCTGCGCGGGATAGTCATAGTAAATGTTCTCCGACACCCAGTAAGAAATGGCTCGGAGCTTTTCATAGTCGCTGTCTATGCCGTCACATATTTCATCGGAGATTTTCTTTATTTCGTCCAGTATCTGCGGGATTTTTTTCCGACTGCCGTCCAATGTGATATACTGCGCTGTTTGCGCTTCTGGTAATTCAACGACAGTGCCTGTCACTTTGTCATTGTTTTGGACAACATCGGAAATATCGGGAAGTTTAATGCCGTCTTCGGTAAACTCAATGTTGACAATGTGCTGATAATTGTTGGCGTCCAGAATGTAGAAAGAACCGTATTTATCGTTTTTTTTTCTTTTAGGAGTGAGAGTACAAGTATGCGTATCGCCGTCAAGCGACTGCTCAATGTTCATCGGAGGATTTTTTTCTTTTACGCCCGCAAAGACATTGCAATTTTTGCCGCTTACGGTTATCGTAAATCCATCAAATGTTATCGAACACGCATTTTGTGGGTCATTGCTGTAAACCGTTGCGGTTTTCTGCGGCTGAACAACATCTGAAAGTTCGCTCGATGATACTGCGGCGGATTGCCGGCTTGACGAATACTCGCTCACGGAACTGCCTGACTTTCCGCACCCGGCAAGCAAAACAGCTGCGGCTATTACAATAAGAGTGATTTTTCGCTTTATTCTGAACATCTCCCGAAAATAGAATTACAACTTATTATACATCATTATCGGGAAAATGTCAACTGTCCGATTTCGCAAGCACAGTAACCAGGCCGTTCGCCTCGGATGAAGAAATATCCGCGCCGATGATTTTTCCGTCACATACGATTATGTTCGCGCATATCGGCACGGGCGAAGGTTCGCTGTAATTGAGAATATCATATGTGTATTTATAGGCGTAGCATGCGCGGTATTTGCGCAGGTCAAAGCCCTGTTCCCTCTGGAGCGCGTTGTATTGTTCATAGGCTTCGTCAAAATTTGCCGGTATGCGTATTTCCTTGATGCTTGTGGGCGCGATGCTAACATCCCAGCCAAATGATTTTATGTATTCAATCCGCTGTTCTGCCGTGCCTCCGTCGGGACGATTGTCAGCGGACGAATTAAGTCTGGATATACCCCATATCACCGCGGCTATAAGCATTACCGCTCCAATTATCGTAGTTTTCCCCGAACGCTTTTTCGTTCTTGCCATATTTTCGCCTCCGTTATAATATAAGAATAGTTTGTCCGTACAATCTATGCCGTAAAACGCTGAATTATTCCGCTAAGATGAAGTCCCGAACCGTAATTTTACAAAAAATACACATTGATTTAAACATAATGCACAATATATTGTGCCAATATATCCAAAAACGGCGGTAACTATTTGTGCGAAATACCAAAAATTCGGCTTGTTCATTGCAATTGAAGTCTTTTTGGACGTTTTTTTGTGCAAAATCACAACAAACTTTTATTTTGCCAATGCTTTTTTTGTAAACGTTAGTGAAAATATATAAATGAAAAGAGAAATATTTGTTGGTTTAGGCTCTTTTATTTTTTGCTCTATTTTGGTAAAATAGTATTAGCAAAATATTTATGAGCGTAAGGTCTGTGACAGTGGTGTTGTCGTTGGCGGCGTTCATAATTGTAACTTTTTAGGAGGTTGTATTATATGGCAAGTTTATCAGCAAGAGGCATTTACAAGCGTTACCCCGGCGGCGTTACCGCTGTATCTGACTTCACTATGAACATCAAGGACAAGGAATTTATCGTTTTCGTAGGTCCTTCAGGTTGCGGTAAATCCACCACTCTGCGTATGATTGCCGGTCTGGAAGAGATTTCCGAGGGCGAACTGTTCATCGGTGACCGTCTTGTAAACGATGTTGCTCCTAAGGACAGAGATATCGCGATGGTTTTCCAGAACTACGCTCTGTACCCGCATATGACCGTATTTGATAACATGGCATTCGGTCTGAAACTCCGTAAGGTTCCGAAGGATCAGATCAAAAAGCTTGTTGAAGAGGCTGCACAAATACTCGATATATCACACCTGCTCGACAGAAAGCCGAAGGCTTTGTCCGGCGGTCAGAGACAGCGTGTTGCGCTCGGTCGTGCGATCGTTCGTGATCCTCAGGTATTCCTTCTCGACGAGCCGCTGTCCAACTTGGACGCTAAACTTCGTGCGCAGATGAGAACCGAGCTCTCCAAGCTGCACAAGAAACTCGGTACAACGTTCATCTATGTAACGCATGACCAGACAGAGGCTATGACGATGGGTGACCGTATCGTTGTTATGAAGGACGGTTACATTCAGCAGATCGACTCTCCGATCAATCTGTACGATTCTCCTTGCAACAAGTTCGTTGCAGGATTTATCGGTTCTCCTCAGATGAACTTTGTAAACGCAAAGCTCATTATGCAGGACGGCAAGTATGCTGTTGAGTTCGGTTCTGACGATTCCAAGAACGGTCGCGGCAGAAAGTTCTATGTTGAACTCCCCGCGTCAAAGGCGGATAACGATTCTCTCAAGTACTATGTTGACAAGGAAGTTATAATGGGTATCCGTCCGGAGAACATTCACGATGAGGAAATGTATCTCTCCGCTGCCAAGACAGGTATTATCGAGGCAGACGTTGACGTAACCGAAATGCTCGGTGCTGAAACATTCCTTTACATCACCTGCGAAGGAATCCCGCTTACTGCTCGTGTATCTCCCAGATGCACTGCTCGTCCCGGTGACACGATTAAACTCGCTATCGATGCGAACAAGGTTCACCTGTTTGATCCGAGTGATGAGCACGCTCTGCTTAGCTGATTTATCGTATAGCACAAATATAGCATAATAAGTGAATTGCGGCGCGGCTCTTTTAGCCGCGCCGTTTAATATTGTACAAACAACGTATCATACAATTGATAAAGGAGTAAGCGTATGAAAAAAGTCAAAGTCCCCGCAATAATTCTTTTAATACTGGGAGCAATAGCCGGATGATTTGTGCTGTGGTACGGCGGCTATTGGCTCTATCTCTTTACCGAACTGAACGGCGGACTTGTCTGGCCGGTTATTGTGATTGTCGGGGCGGAATTTGGGATAGACTGTCTCAGGCGATTTTACACTCGGAAATATTCACTTCCCGCACCGTTGTTTATGCTGTGCGCTTATGCGCCCGCGGCGGCTTGTGTTATTCCGTCGCTTATTGTAATGATAAGCCGCAATGACAAATATTACAGAGGAAAGTTTATGTCGGGATTTTCTTATGCTTATGATCAGGTATACACCCCCGTGGCTTCTGTTGCCTTAGTTGTCGGAGCATTGCTGTGGTTGGGCGTTTCGGCATTACGAACCAAAAAAGAAAGGAAACTGAAATGAACTCAAAAGTTGAACAGCTGATAAACAATATCGAAAACGTAATACTCGGAAAACGTGACGTTATAGAAAAAATCGTCTGCGCAATGATAGCGGGCGGACACGTTCTTATCGAGGACGTCCCGGGCGTGGGAAAAACTCTGCTTGCCGAAACGCTCGCGAAATCCGTTTCGGGAAGTTTTGGACGTATTCAGTTTACTCCCGACCTTATGCCGTCCGACGTTATCGGTTACACGGTTATCGACCAAAAAACAGGCGAAACCTCTTATCGCGCGGGCGCGGCTATGTGCAACTTCCTGTTGGCGGACGAAATTAACAGAACTTCGCCGAAAGTGCAGTCATCTCTTTTGGAGGCTATGGAAGAACTTCAAATTTCCGTTGACGGAATAACGCACAAACTCCCCGTGCCGTTTATGACGCTCGCAACGCAGAACCCGATTGAAACCTACGGTACATATCACTTGCCCGAGGCACAGCTCGACCGCTTTTTAATGAGGCTTTCAATCGGTTATCCCGACCGTGCGGCGGAAATGAATATGCTTGAAAAAATGCCGCAGAAAATGCCCGTTCAGCCTGTTATGACGCTTGACGATGTTATGCAGCTGTGCATGACGGCAAGCAATGTCCGCGTATCGGATCAGGTGAAAGCGTACATTCTGATGATAGTCGGCGCGACAAGAAACCAACAGGAAATCAAACTCGGAGCGTCGCCGCGCGCATCAATTGCGCTTTACAAAGCGGCACAGGCAATGGCGGTAATCAACGACCGTGATTATGCGACGCCCGACGATGTGAAATCAATGGCTGTACCCGTTTTGGCGCACAGAGTAATTCTCGCGGCGGGGCGGACAGCGTTCGTTTCCTCGCAGCAGATAATCGAGAAAATACTCGCGTTTACGGTTGTTCCCGTATAATAAAAAATGCCGAGGTTAAACTTCGGCATTTTCTTTTCTTTTTGAGAATACGCAACCGCAGTAATTCTGACGGTACAGGTCGTATTGGCGGCTTAACTCAATCGAGCGCAGATAGCCACCTTTTTTCTTGAAATCGTTCGGAAGATTGGGAACTTTGTATATTTCCGACAACTCTCCGCCTATTTCGTTCAGCTTTTGAGCGTTTTTCAGCGGACTGATAGACAGCGTGGAACAGAAATAATCGAACCCATGTTCGGCGGCGTAACGCGCGGCGCGTTCCAAGCGCATACGATAGCACACAAAGCAACGTTCCCCGCCCTCGGGGGCGTTTTCCAAGCCTTTTACGGCGGAAAAGAACTCGTTGGGGTCGTAATCGTCAACCACAAGCGACACGGGATTTTTCACGGGCAGTTCAGCAACAAGCCGTTCCTGTTCGGACGCGCGTTTGCGAAATTCTTCCTCGGGGTATATGTTCGGATTGTAGTAAAGCACAGTTATCAAGAAAAATTGCGATAAATATTCCAGACAATAGCTTGAACACGGCGCACAACAGCTGTGCAAAAGCAAGCGCGGCGTTCCGTCAAGTTCGCTTATCAGTTTGTCGAGTTCACGTTGATAGTTGATTTTCTGCATATTATCGCCCCGCATAAATATCCCGCTGTGCAACGGCAAGTCTGTCACAACGTTCGTTTTCCTCGTGACCCGCGTGTCCCTTTATCCAGCAAAATTCCACCTTGTGAATTTCAAGCAAATCAAGCAAACGTCCCCACAGATCGGAATTGAGCGCGGGTTTTCCGTCGGATTTTTTCCAGCCGCGCTTTCGCCAGCCCACCGCCCAGTTTTTGGTGATACCGTCAACAACATACTTGCTGTCGGTTGTAAGTTTGACTTCGCACGGGTATTTCAGAGCTTCCAGAGCGGTTATAACGCCCATAAGTTCCATACGGTTGTTTGTGGTGTGAGCCTCGCCGCCCGAAAGTTCTTTTTCGTGACCGTCACAGCGCAGTATAACACCGTACCCGCCGGGACCCGGATTTCCGCTGCACGCGCCGTCCGTGAATATTTCAACAAATCGCATAATATCTCCTCAAATGATAATCTAGCCGAATAATATTATACTACAAAATCCCGTAAAAGTCAAATGTTCGTTTGCGCTTTTACAAAAAATCGCGGGGAATTTTGGCGGTTTTTCACAAAATGCAATAATGTACTTGAAAAGGCGGCAAAAAAGGTGTATAATATATAAGTATGCCGCAGTAGCTCAGTAGGATAGAGCGGCCGCCTCCTAAGCGGCAGGCCGGAGGTTCGAATCCCCTCTGCGGCGCCAATCTTACAAAACAACCCTCGGAAAAACGAGGGTTGTTTTGTAAAACTTATGTCATTAAAGCTTGTTTTATGAATACGGAAAAGAAAAGGGTATATTGAAGAAAAGTGAAGTAAATATGTCTGCTTGTAATCTTCCAACAGAAATAATAGACGAAGGAATCAAAATAAAAGGACTGTTCAAAAGCGGAGAACATGAAAGTGAAGCGTCAGAAATTGATTATTTTCTATGCCGGTATGATTATAAAAATATAATTGGAAAATCAGATCTGATCGATTCTATTCTGTGTGTTTGCCATATTAAGGCATATGGAGATTTATATATTCCCGATATTTCATATGCAGAATGGCAGTGCATATTATCGTCTTACGCAAATAAGCTATTTCTGTTGAAAGAAGAGCTGATTAAAGAGGAAAATCAGATTTTATTTGATTCTTTTCAATATGGTAAAAAACAGTTTTTGTTTAAGAGAGATGTATTTAATTGGATTATAAAACCAAATTGTGTAATATTTCTTCTGAAAGAAGAGGGTAAATGCTTTAATGATAATTTAGTGGCTTTGGACTATTCGGGTAAAATATTGTGGTGCAGCTTGGACACTATTACCTGCAAAGATAGAATGGGCGCGTGTTTTGTTGGATTGCGTGAAGGTGATGATAGTGAAAATATCATTGCTCAGTCATATGTGGGGATAAATTATGTGATAAATGCTTTAACCGGAGAAATACGGGAAAGTATAATTGTGAAATGATTATAGGCAAAACACACCCCATCCTTTACGACATCTAAGAAGAAAGAGGTGCGGTATTATGGCAAAACGAAAGATGCTACCAAAAGGATTTGAACAAGTGGTAGAAGCCGTAAATGAAAGCTGGATTAGGGAAGAGATTTTATTAACGAATTATTAAGAAGATACCAATGAAGTTTGAAAAGCAGCAAATTATCCGCTGCTTTTTATTGTTTTATTCCGTAGTCTGCGTCGGACCTCTTTCCAGAGTTGCCTTGTTTAGTCTCGCTTTTGGTATGAAAGCTTTTTCGGGGTTATTCGCGTTTACACAGTTCTTATTTCAGACACAGTCGAAAGAGGCTGTCGCGCAAGCGGCAGCCTTTTTGCGTACGATTTCGGGTACGGTGCGGTAGATTACAAATAATAACGTGCGGGATGAGTGCTTTTGAAAACTAAAAAGTATCGTGAGATATGAGAA
>JALEQE010000036.1 GCA_022766825.1 Oscillospiraceae bacterium
CCGTCAAGTATATCGGCAAGCGCTCTACCCGCCGTTATACCGCTTGCCGCGCTTTCAACGTAACCCTCGACACCTGTCATCTGTCCCGCAAAGAACACATTTTCCGAACCTTTCAACATATAGTTTTCGTCAAGCAGTTTCGGACTGCACAAAAACGTGTTTCTGTGCATAACTCCGTACCGCACGAACTCCGCGTTTTCAAGTCCGGGTATCATTGAGAACACACGTTTCTGCTCGCCGAATTTCAAGTTCGTCTGAAATCCCACGATATTGAACATAGTGCCCTCGACATTCTCCCGCCGCAATTGCACCGCCGCGTAAGGTCTACGTCCCGTTCGCGGGTCGGTAAGCCCCACGGGCTTCATACAGCCGTAACGAACGCTGTCATACCCGCGTTTTGCGAGAACCTCCACGGGCATACACCCCTCGTACACGCGCAACCCCGAACTCTCCTCGGGCTTGTCAAACTCGTGCAGCGGCGCACCCTCCGCGTTTATCAAAGCGTTGTAAAAAGCGTCGTACTCGTCCTTGTTCATCGGACAATTGACGTAATCCGCGTCCGCTTTGTCGTACCGTGACTGCTCAAACGCCACCGTGAAATCAATGCTTTCCGCCGTAACAATCGGCGCTGCGGCATCGTAAAAGCTGAGGTAATTCCCGCATTTTTCGCGGATTTTCTCGGCAAACGCATCGGAAGTGAGCGGCCCCGTGCAGATTATCGCGTTCTTTTCGGGAAACTCCGTCACCTCTTCGGAAATAACTTTGATGTTCGGGTGACTTTTCACAATCCTTGTCACCTCGTCGGAAAACGCTTTGCGGTCAACTGCGAGCGCCCCGCCCGCGGGAACGGCGGTTTTTTCCGCCGCCTCGCAGATAACCGAACCGAACCGCCGCATTTCCTCTTTGAGAAGTCCGCACGCGCTGTCCACACGGGCGGCTTTCAGCGAGTTGGAACACACAAGCTCCGCAAACCCGCCGTATTTATGCGCGGGAGAGAATTTCACGGGTTTCATTTCGTAAAGTTCCACGGAATACCCACGGTTGGCAAGCTGCATTGCCGCCTCGCACCCTGCAAGTCCCGCGCCAATTACCTTAACCGTCATTTTTCTCCTTATCAAGCGGCCGCTCGTAACCGCAGCCCTCTTTCGCGCAATAAATCTTGCCCTGTCTGCCCGATTTCTTGAACAGGCTAGCACCGCATTGCGGGCATTTCTCTTCAAGCGGCATATCCCACGACATAAAGTTGCAGTCTTTGTAATTCTCGCAACCGTAGAACGGTTTGCCTTTCTTGGACTTTTTCAGCAACATTTTTCCGCCGCACTTCGGGCAAAGACCTTTTGTTTCCGTGACGATTTTTTTCGTGAACGTGCACTCAGGGAAACCCGAACAGCCGAGGAATTTTCCGTACGGTCCGATTTTGATAACCATAGGCTTTCCGCACTTCTCGCAGATAACATCGGTAGGTTCATCGGGAACTTTCAGATGCTTGCCTTCCATTTCCTTTTCCGCTTTTTCAAGGGATTCCTCAAAACCTTTGTAGAATTTGTCGAGAGTTGCAACCCAATCTTTTGTGCCTTTTTCAATATCATCGAGGTTGCTTTCCATTTTCGCCGTAAACTTCACGTCAACAATATTATTGAACTTATCTTTCAGCAAACCCGTTATAACCTCGCCCAAAGCGGTCGGTTTAAGCTGATTTCCCGTTTCGCGCTCGACATAGTGGCGGTCGAGAATTGTGGAAATAGTCGGCGCGTAAGTGGACGGTCTTCCGATACCGTTTTCTTCAAGTGCCTTGATAAGCGACGCCTCGTTGTAGCGCGCGGGCGGTTGAGTGAAATGCTGATTTTCCGCAAGCTCGGCGCATTTCAGCGTTTCGCCGTTTTCGATTTTAGGCAAAGCGCCGCTCTGCTCCTCTTCGTCTTTTGTTTCCTCATATAATTTTGTAAAACCGTCGAACTTTACCGAATAGCCGCTCGCCTTGAACAGGCAGTTTTTCGCGGTTATATCGACAGAAACGGTATCCATAATCTCGTTTGCCATCTGGCTTGCCATAAAGCGTTCCCAAATCAGCTTATACAGCTTGTACTGGTCGTTTGAAAGGGAATGCTTAACCTTGTCGGGAGTAAGCTCGACATTTGTCGGACGAATGGCCTCGTGCGCGTCCTGCACGTTATTCTTTGACTTAAAAACGCGCGGTTTTTCGGGAAGATAATTCTCGCCGTAATTTTTCTTGATAAGTTCTGCGGCGGCGGCTTTAGCCTCGTCGGAGATACGCAAGCTGTCGGTTCTCATATAGGTGATAAGACCAACCGCGCCCATTCCCTCAACGTCGATACCTTCGTAAAGCTCCTGCGCGGCTTTCATTGTTCTGCGCGCCTGAAAAGACAGTCTGCGGCTCGCTTCCTGTTGCAGCGTTGAAGTTGTGAAAGGAGGCGCAGGCTGTTTCTTGCGCTGGGATTTCTTCAAATTCGACACAACAAATTCCGCACCGTCAAGATTTTTGAGAATAGCGTCCGCTTGTTCCTTGTTGTCGATTTTCGCTTTTTCGCCGTCTATTTCCGAAAGTTTCGCCGCAAAAGCCTTTTTCGATGACGCGGCATTAAACTTCGCGTCTATACTCCAATATTCCGTGGATTTGAACGCGCGTATTTCTTCCTCACGGTCAACGATAATACGCACCGCAACCGACTGAACACGTCCCGCAGACAATCCGCGGCGGACTTTCTTCCACAAAAACGGCGACAGCTTGTAGCCGACAATGCGGTCGAGAATACGGCGAGTCTGCTGAGCGTTTACAATATCAATGTCGATAGCACGCGGGTGGCTCATTCCGTACTTAATTCCGGTTTTCGTGATTTCATTGAACGTCACGCGAACGGGCGCTTTTTCATCTATATTCAGCAAGTGTGACAAATGCCACGCAATTGCCTCTCCCTCGCGATCCGGGTCGGTTGCGAGATAAATGGTATCGGCGGCTTTCGCGCGTTTTTTAAGTTCCTTTATAATATCCGATTTGTCTTTCATATTGACATACTGCGGTTCAAAATTATGCTCCACGTCAACGCCGAGTTTTGATTTCGGCAGGTCGATAACGTGACCCGTTGACGCCATAACGTCAAATCCCGCGCCGAGATATTTTTTAACGGTTTTCGCCTTTGAGGGCGACTCCATAATTACTAGATCAGCCAAAGGTGTTTCCTCCAAATCTGTTTGTGTGATGCAAATAATGCACAATGGATAGTTGACAATCAGAATAATTATCAATTATCCATTATAAATTATATTATTTCAAATTAAGAAACATTATTTCAGAAGTTCCCACATCAGAAGAGCCGCCGCGCAAGCCGCGTTCAGGCTCTCCGCTTTCTGAATGGGAATGTAAATCTTTTCGCCGCACATCGCGGCAACTTTCGGTGATATTCCCGCACCCTCGCTGCCGATTACAACAACGGTTTTTTCGGGGAACGTCACTTTGCCCAGACGGTTTGCGGTTTTATCAAGCATTGCGCCGTAAACCGCGAAACCGTCAAGCATTTCCGCGAGAGCGTCCGCCGCCGCATTTACAACGGGAAAACGGAACACACTCCCCATTGACGCGCGGAGTGTTTTCGGTGACAAAATATCCGCGCAGTTTTCAAGCAAAACGGCTCCGTCAGCGCCGAGAGCCTCGGCGGTTCGGATAATCGTACCTACATTTCCGGGGTCCTGAACTCCGTCAAGCACAATAATTTTCCGTGCGTTTTCCGAAATAGCGAATGGTTTCGTTTCCGCCGCCGCGAACAATCCCTGCGGCGATTTCGTATCGGAAATGTATTCGGACAATTCCTCAGTTATGATTAAAACCGCGTTTGCTTTTTCAGCTAGCAGTTTCACCGTTTCGGGATATTTTTCCGCGGCTTTTTCGGTGTAGGCGGCGAGAGTTATCCGGTAATCCGCGCGTGACAATTCTCCGCACAAATGGTCGCCCTCGACAGCGAAAAGTCCTTTTTCGTCGCGAGTTTGCTTTTCACGGAACAAACTTCTCAAAAGCCGGACATTGTCGTTTTTTCGCGATGATATTTTCTCCATAATTCCGTCACCTATTCCGCAATTTTACTTTATCCTAATCGTTTTAACGCGCTATGTAAAAACCCGCTTATAATAGCGAAAATCTCACGCCCTGTTAATTAAGGCGTGAGAAAAAGTCAATCAAAGCGCAGCCTTTGCCTTTTCGGTGAGAGCGGTAAAGCCCGCTGCGTCGTTTATTGCGATCTCGGAGAGCATCTTTCTGTTGAGTGTGATGTTCGCCTTTTTAAGACCGTTCATAAATGTGGAATAGTTCATTCCGTTTGCCTTGCAGGCTGCCGAAATTCTCGCGATCCACAAACGTCTGAAATCTCTCTTTTTAAGTCTTCTGCCGACATAAGCGTACTGACCGCTCTTCATAACCGCTTCTTTCGCGGTCTTGAACAATCTGCTCTTGCCGCCCCAATAGCCCTTCGCGAGCTTTAAGGTTTTATTTCTTCTCTTGCGTGTAGCAAGCGCGCCCTTTATTCTTGCCATTTCTGTATCCTCCTTGTATCAATAAGCGTAAATTTCCGAAACTCTTCCGATTATTTGTACGGAATAAGGCTCTTAACCTGTTCAACGTTAGTTACGTCGGCATAAGCTCCCTGACGCAAACCTCTTTTACGCTTGGTGGACTTTTTGGTAAGAATGTGACGCTTACCGCAGTGCTGCATTTTAACCTTACCTGTCCCTGTCAGCTTAAAACGCTTTTTAGCGCCGCTGTGTGTTTTAATCTTAGGCATTTTAATTTCCTCCTATAAAGTTTTACAAATTGCGCCGTAACGCTCTTTATTTCTTCGGGCTCAAAACTATCGCATAGTTTCTTCCCTCAAGCTTTGAGGGCTTATCCGAACCGCCGTACTCCGCAACCGCGTCGCAAAAACGCTTCATCAGATCTTCGCCGAGATTAACGTGGGTCAATTCGCGCATACGTCTGAAACGTATCGTAACCTTGACCTTGTCGCCGTTTTGCAGAAACTTGATCGCGTTTTTCACCTTGATATTGAAATCGTTGGTGTCGATGTTCAGGGACATTTTAACTTCCTTGACATCCGCTGTCTTTTGATTTTTCTTAGCTTCCTTTTCTCGTTTGGTCTGCTCGAAACGGTATTTGCCGTAATCCATAATGCGGCATACCGGAGGATTAGCCGTCGGAGAAATCATTACCAGATCCAGATCCGCTTCGATTGCCTTTTGAAGCGCGTCCGCGGAAGACATAATTCCGAGCTGTTCACCCTCTGCGCTGATAACTCTTACTTCCTTTTCGTGGATATCCTCATTGATGAGCTGTTCTTTCGCTGCGATTTTAAAGCACCGCCTTTCGTAAACTTTCCTGTAAGAAATAAATTAAGCGTGAGCACACAACTCACGCTTAACGTAATTATCCCATTGGGGTATTATCTGTTAAACTACCTCGCCTGACTGCCGAAACCGCTTAAATCGTTTTCCGTCGGCGGGTGAGAGTGTGGTGGCTCTGCTTTACTGAAACAGTATAACACATTTTTTCCCGTTTGTCAAGGGTTTTTTGAAAATTTTTCTTCATTTTTGGATTTTTTATCATTATAAAGGAACATCAGCAAAGCCGCCGCGATAATAACGACATATCCGATAAAGCTGAACAAATCGGGGATTTCGTCCTTAAACAAAAATCCAAGCATACCCGCAAAAATAATCTGCGAATAATCGTAAATCGAAACCTCTTTCGCGGGCGCGAAAGAATAGCTCGCCGTAATTGCGAATTGTCCGCCTGCCGCCGCAACGCCCGCTCCCAACAAGAACAGCAACTGTTGCAACGTCATCGGTGCGAAATCGAAAATCAGCGCGGGCGCGGAACAAATCGTTGAGAACGCGCTGAAAAAAAACACGATATAATATCCCTTTGTACCGCCGCTTGTGAGTTTTCTCACAAAAGCGTATGCAAGTCCCGCGCACGCTCCGCCGAAAAATCCCACAACGGACGGTATAAATTCCGCGTTTTGAAAACTCGGTTTCAGCACGAACATCGCTCCCGCGAACGCTGTTAAAATGCACGCTATCTGCACTTTGTTCGGACGTTCGCG
>JALEQE010000041.1 GCA_022766825.1 Oscillospiraceae bacterium
CAGAGCTATTCCGAATATATCGAGGATCTGAGCAATTTCTACAACGAAAATGTCGGTGCGGATTTTATGAGCTTACGTCAGGAGATTTCCAATATTTTACAGGAAGAAACAAAGCTTATGGAAATCGTAAAGCTGATAGGCGCGGATGTTCTGCCTGATGATCAGAAGTTAAGTATCGAAACCGCGAGAGTTGTTCGCGTTGGTTTCTTACAACAGAACGCTTATCACAAGGAAGATACCTATGTTCCGCTTGAAAAGCAAAGACTTATGATGAAGGTTATAGTAAAGCTGTATCACAAGTCGCTTGACGCGTTGAAAAACGGCGTTATGCTGTCGGATATTCTCGGAACGGGACTGTTCGACAAGGTCGTTAAAATCAAGTATGATATACCGAATGATAAGCTTGAAATGTTTGACGATTATTTAAAGGAAATTGATAAAAAAATTGACGGCTTGACCGCATAAGGAGGACTGTTATGAGTTTACAGTATGTTGGACTGAAAGACATAAACGGACCTCTGGTTGCTTTGGAGGGCGTTTCGGGTGTTTCTTACGACGAAATCGCGAGAATACACCTGAACGACGGTACGGAACGTATCGGACGTGTTGTCGAGCTTGAAGGCGATAAGGTTATTTTGCAGGTGTTCGAGGGAACAAAGGGCATTTCGCTTGAAAATACAAGAACGGTATTTTCGGGCAAGCCGCTTGAAATTCCGCTTGCGCCCGAAATGCTGGGAAGAGTATTCAACGGAGCGGGAAAGCCGATTGACGGTTTGGGACCCGTTTTCCCTGAAAAAATGGGCGATGTAAACGGGCAGGCGCTTAATCCCGTTGCACGTCAGTATCCGAGAAACTATATCCACACTGGTATTTCTTCGATTGACGCGCTTATGACGCTTATTCGCGGTCAGAAACTGCCGATATTCTCGGGTTCGGGTCTGTCGCACAACAAGCTTGCCGTGCAGATTGTAAAGCAGGCAAAGCTGACGGGCGATGACGGCGGCGATTTCGCTATCGTTTTCGCGGCAATGGGCGTTCAGAACGATGTTGCGGACTATTTCCGCCGCAGTTTTGAGGAAACGGGTGCTTCCGAGCGTGTTTGTATGTTCCTCAACCTTTCAAGCGACCCGATAATAGAGCGTTTGCTCACTCCGCTGTGCGCACTTACTGCCGCGGAATATCTCGCTTTTGAGAAGAATATGCACATTCTCGTTATAATGACCGATATGACGTCGTATGCCGAGGCTTTGCGTGAATTTTCGTCGTCAAAGGGCGAAATCCCCGGACGTAAGGGCTATCCCGGATATCTGTACTCAAATCTGGCTTCGCTTTACGAACGTGCGGGTGTTGTCGAGGGCAGCACGGGTTCGGTTACGCAGATACCGATACTTACAATGCCTAATGATGATATTACTCATCCTATACCCGACCTTACCGCTTATATCACGGAGGGACAGATTGTTTTCGACCGTGACCTTGACCAGCGCGGCGTTTATCCCGGACTTTCCGTTTTGTTGTCGCTGTCACGTCTTATGAAAGACGGTATCGGCGAGGGTTACACAAGAGCCGACCACGCGGCTGTTTCAAACCAGTTGTTTGCGGCATATGCGAGAGTACAGGACGCACGCAGTCTTGCATCGGTAATAGGCGAGGAGGAGCTTTCCGAAGCCGACAGAGCATATATGCGCTTCGGGCGCTTGTTTGAGGATAACTTCCTCAATCAGGGCTTTGACGAAAACCGTTCAATGGATGAAACGCTGGACCTCGGCTGGGATCTTCTGTGTACCTTGCCCAAATCAGAACTTGACCGTATTGATGAGAAACTGCTTGACGAAAAGTACGATCCGGCACGCGCCGCGCGTTTTCTTGACGACGCGCCGAAGAACGGTGAGAAGAAAGACGACTGAAAAACTGTATAAAGCGTAGAATGGGAAGGAGGGAACACGATTGGCTGAACAGATATTTCCGACCAAAGGCAACCTCATAAAGGCAAAAAGACAGCTCAGGCAAGCGATGATGGGATATGAGCTTATGGACAGAAAGCGTAATATTCTTGTGCGTGAAATGGTGTCCCTCACCGATGAGGCAAAAGAACTGCGTTCCACGATAGAAAGCACATATTCCGAGGCATACAAAGCGTTGGCATACGCGAACATAACACTTGGCGTTGTAAGTGATCTTGCGAACACGATACCTGTGGAAAATTCTCTGAAACTGTCTGTCCGCAGTGTTATGGGCGTGGAATTGCCCAAAATAACCGCAGATATTGAGCCTGTCGATCGTCCGATATACGCTTTGGGAAGTACAAACTCGTCGTTTGATTACGCTTATGTGTGCTTTAATAAAGCGAAAGAGATAACGGTTCGGCTTGCTGAAGTGGAAAACAGCATTTACCGACTTGCCATTGCTATTAAGAAAACACAAAAGCGCGCGAACGCACTTAAAAATATTATGATACCGCGTTTCAAAGAGCAAGTCCATTTCATCTCCAACGCTCTCGAAGAAAAAGAGAGAGAGGAGTTTTCGCGGCAGAAGGTTATCAAGAGAAGAAAAACAAGAGCATAAAAGATACTCCCCAATTTTACGGTTGGGGAGTTTTCACAAATTACATAAGGCACGCATAAGCGGCGAACGCACCATCAATCTGTCCGCACAATCGAACGACAATAATTATGCAGTGTTGCCTATGTTTTTTTACAAAATCACTTGACAAAATCGATAATTTGATATACAATATAAAAAAGGTTTTGAAATCGTTTTTATCAAAAAGCGAAAACAGCCGCTTTCAAGGAGGAAATTATGGCACTTGTAAATGTAATGGAACAAATCGTTGATGAAAAACTGGAACAGATGCTTCAGGATGAAGATTGCTGCAAATGCGAACGCTGCCTTGAAGATATGAAAGCAATGGCGTTGAACAAACTGCCCGCGAAATATGTCAGCACACATAACGGCGAACTTTTCACAAAGCTCCTTTTCATGATGCGTCAGAATTCGGCGGATATAAATGTGGCGGTTTCAAATGCGATTAAAGTTGTAATCGAACACCCTTCACACCAGAAATCCGTTGAACCGGAAATGAACGAAGCCAAAAATGCTGTGTAAACTGTCGGATGGTGGCGCAACGGTTGCGCCACCTGCTTTTTTGCGGACACAAATCAATCCCCACCTTTTTTCGGCGGGGATAATTATATTCAATTGTGTAATTCCGTATTACATTGGACTGTTCTCCTTGTCAGAATTTGGGTTTAAAACAAACTCCCTGTGACATCGGACTCATCCTTTCAGCTATGTTATTCTCACCTTAAAACTTAACTCGCACATTGCACTCACCACTTTCGTTATGGCTTATCTATGTAAACGCGTTAAAGCGGTAAAAATATCTGCGGAATCAACGTAACCGTGCGGTTTTCATAACGGTATAAGCACCTAACATTGACGGATTTTGTATTTCTGACAGTCATCGGACTGTCATACAAATCATCGCCTTGATTTTACCTCAGCGGTAAGCGTTTGGCGACTCCGCAGACGGGCAACAGGATGGTTCTTCAATTTCCATCGGATTCGCCTGCCTTTCTGTTGAGATTATCTTCGCCGTGAAATTAACGACCCATTGGACTTACTCCTTTTCCGACTGCCGATTCAGGATTTCAGATTATTGATTACCCTGAAGCACTTCAAACGGTTAAATTTAAGTTCCCATTGGACCTTTCTCCTCTCGAAGATTAGGAAGAGTTCCGTACCGACTTCTCGGCTTGTCTTCGGTTTTCTCTTTCCTTGACTATATATTAGCACATATTTTCGTCAAAGTCAATAGTTTTTTACGATTTTCTTATTGTGATTTTGTATATATTTTCAACCGGCTTTTTAGGCAAAGTTATGATTATATTCCCAATTGGCAAAAAACAGCATAATTTTCGCAAATTTCCTCTTGACAATGCTGCTGCAATAGTGTAAAATGTAATTACAAGCGTGGTTCTTTTTTCGGAACAATTTTCACGCTGCGAAAGGCGGAGAGGTTATGAGTGAGAATGAGAACACATACCTGGACGAAGACGAGGGCATTATTGAGCTTGAGGACGAGGACGGAAATGTAACACGCTTTGAGTTTATTGATCGTGCGGAAATGGACGGCACGGTATATTACGCGCTTATCCCGGAAGAATATGACGAGAAGGATGAAGCGGCGGCGGAGTTCGTTGTGCTTAAGGAAACGCTTATCGACGGCGAGGCAATGCTTGCTACCGTTGACGACGATGACGAGTACGCGAAAGTCGGCGAGATGTTTTTGCAGCGTTTTTCCGAACTGCCCGATATGGATTTTTCCGAATTGGAAGAACTTGACGGAAACGACGGCGAATAAAAGTTGCATTTTAAGTAAGAATATTTATACTGCCTTGTTAGCGTATGTGCGCAGTTTATGATCCGAACATTTATTTAAAGGGATCTCGACTCCGGCGGCGGATTGCAGACCTCCTGTAAGTTTCGGCTTACAGTCGGCGGGAGCGCGAAACCGTTGGGCGACCTTACCCACCCTGCCTACAGCGGGTTTTATAATGTGCCCTACGGCAAGGCGGTAATGTATTGAAAAATTACGGGAGTTTTACGCTCCCGTTTTTATTTTATAATCTAAAGATGTTTCTAAGGCAGCACCGCATAATTATTGTCGTTCGATTGCGCCGTCAGATTTATAGTACGTTCGCCTTTTGTGCGGCACGTCCTGTGCCGCTTTGGCGAACGCCTTCCGACTTCGTGTCGGCGGCAGATTGTACAAATTGAGCGTAGGCGGGCTGACGCAGCGTTTTCCGCCGAAGGCGGATAATGCGGTCAAGCGAAATTTTGTGCACGCATTATGCGCTTCGCGCAAAACGCTATGACGGAAAATATGCAAGCAAGCAAATGACAAAGGCGCTAGACGTTAATTGTGCGGTGTTGCCTAAGCAATTTGTCAATGTTTACTATAAGAATTTATTTATTTTTACTAAAATTTAATTTACCCCCTTTATTTTTTTTCGCGAATGTGATATAATATAATATAAAATTGTATACCAAGTTATTTTCTATACAAAACGATTTGCAACTTTAAATGGCGTGATAAACATCTGCGGCAGCCGGTATCTGAACGACGGGTTTGCTGTGGGATAGAAATGAGGTGCGGTGTTGGCTTTTTGCGATTTAAAGCCCGTTTGCGTTGTTGATGACGTGAAGGGCAGTTCTTACATAATCGGAAGCGTTTTCGCTGTTTATGGCATAGGCTCCGAGCCTCCGACGGTTTACAGCTGGGATATGATAAAGAGCGTTGCTGTGTCGCGGAAGAATATCAGAGTCGAAACGCTAGATAAAATCTATACCATAACCAACAAAATGTTTGACAGCGATGAAGATTTACTGAGAGCAATTGCTCTGATAGAGTGCCGCCAGAAAGAATATAGGTTCGGTTATCAGCACGAACAGCGGCTGTTTCCGCTTAAGTCCTCTTATGTTGAGGTTTCTCCCGGTAAAGAAACTTATGTCGGCGAAGATGTGCTTGACGAGGGAGATACCGCCGCGGCGTTTATTATGCTTCTGAATTTCAAGCTGGTAAAGATACTGTGGCTTATCGGTCTTATGATAGCTCTTATAACATTCGGCATTCTTCATCTGACTGTCGGGGTGACACGCGGAAATATGCTGTACTTTATTCTGATTTCCGCCGCAGCCGGCGCGATAAGCGCGCTTCTGGTGAACCTTATAACACACGCTGTTGCGAGAGGCAGGTTTAAGTCAATCGCTGACGCGGATTTTGCCGCGAGAAAACCTATTACTTTTGTTGTCAGCCGTAAAGGATTTGCCGCTTGCGAAAGCTGTGTTTACGAAAGCAGGGACCTTGTACCGTGGGACGAAGTGGACTATTTTATCGAGTCTGACAAGATGTTTATTCTTTATAAGAACAACGTTCCGGCTGCATATATTCCCAAAAGAGCGTTTGAAAAGAAATTTGTCGGCGGAGTCGCTGATATAATTGCGTTAAGCTTGGAACAACGATAACAAACGTTTATAAAGCTCCGTGTTACTGTGAATTTAAGGAAGTGAATGAATTGGGCGTTGATATTAAATCGGAAATCGTTGATTATGACGGACAAAGCACGCTGTTAGTATCGGTTAAGAACGGCGGCTGTGTTATAGGAACCTGTCTTGCGGGAAATACCGAACAGTCCGGCAGTATCAGCTCTCGCACACGCTTGTTTTATATCGGCAACGATCCTGTTATAAATCTAATTTGCCCGAATCACGGAAATAAACAAAGCGACAAATTGGTTTCATTCAGTCCGGGATTTCAGGGATACGATCAGAAAATTAACGACGCGCTTACAAACAGCTTTAAAAGGCTGAATGACGGAGAATCGCTCGGTGCGGGACTGCATGATATATTCAGCTTGCTTCAGGACGGCGTATACGCGGTATACTATTCGGATTATTATCCTACCGACGGGAGCGGCGTATTCTTCTGGGGCGGTTACAACATATCGCACGAGGTTCGCGGGACTGCCGAGTGTGACCGTATGATAGGCAACAGAACATACAAACCCTGTTTTTTGTTTCCGACACAGCCTATGGATTATTATACGGCACGTACAAAAATAGGCACAGACGAACAGGTAAAGGCAAGACAGGTTGAGGGAATAGTGTATCACGTTTCGGGATTGTTTTCGGCGCTTTTGAAAGGGCATCACGGGGCTGTGTCGTGCGTTGAATCCGGAGTGCCGTTCAGATGCGCGGTGATCGAAAAGATTACCGAACCGTATACCGATAAAATAACCGCTGATCCCGAAACGCCTGTTTCCGAGCCCGAGCTTGAGGAAGGTATTGACGCTTCGGCTCCCGATGCGGCGGAGCAGCTTGACGCAGGAGCGACGGGTGTATCTGATGAGGTTATGCCGCAGTCTGTTACCAGCACGTTTTCAAAAGGGATCACGGGATTCAGAAGTCCGTCAGTCAAAATTCCGCTTGAGGTTTTTCCGAAAGATATGCTGAGGCAAATTCTTGAAGGGCGCAGTGAATACAAACCCGCGCATTTTAACGTTATTTCGGCAAAGCTACAGACAATGCGAAGAAAATCGGTAAACAACAATGTTTTGCCGCATATTGTTCTTGAACGCGCGGAGCAGATGCCTGATTTTGAGATGATTGAATCGGTTTACGCAATTGACAGCTTGTCCGATGAACAGCTTGATTGCCTGTTGCGGGGTGACGTGGAGTGCAACGGAAAGGTTATCGTATCGCCGAATTTCTATTCCAGTATAGTTACGGCGTGCAACTTCTTGCAGTTTAAAGACCCAAAGCGTTTTGTGGATTTTTCAATCGCGATTATGGAAAATCCCGAGCTTGTTGCGGCGCACGAATATGTTGCGCGGCGCGTTTCCGGTCAGACCGAAAACAAAAAGGTTTTCAATTTCTTTAAAAAAGTCGTTGACAGCGGCGAACAGAAATACGAAAAGGTTATTCCGATCGCGGAAACATTCATAAAGCGATACAAATAAATAATAAATTACGCCGTGCAAGGGCTGCTGTCGTTGTACGGTGTTGCTGTAAAGAGGTGGGTAATTATGAGAACACATCAAAAGGTACTTGCCGCGGTATTGGCGGCGGGTTTGCTGATTTCAACGCTTTCAGGCTGTAAAAATCAGAGCGTGGAGGATAGCTCACAGCAAAGCGAAACTTCAAGCGGCGAAAGCGTTTCCGTTGCTTCGGGTAAGAACAGCGTAACTTCGGAGAGCAAGCCTGCGGATTCTGCGGATAATAATGTAAGTACGGACAATCCGGACAGCGGCAATTCCGGTGTATCTTCTGGTGTATCTGATGTACAGAGCGTCGCGGAACTTTCTATGACCGGAAACGGCTATGAGGGTGAAGAGGGAACGGGCGATTTCAACTATGGCGAGGCTTTGCAGAAATCGTTGCTGTTCTATGAACTGCAACGGAGCGGCGACCTTGACGAAAGCACCATTCGCACAAATTGGCGCGGCGACAGCGGTATGAATGACGGCTCGGACGCGGGAATTGACCTCACGGGCGGTCTTTATGACGCGGGCGACAACGTGAAATTCAATCTGCCTATGGCGTACACGGCGACAATGCTCGCCTGGAGCGTTTTCGAGGACAAGGACGCATACGAAAAGAGTGGGCAGCTTGAATACGCGCTTGGAAACATAAAATGGATATGCGATTATTTGATAAAATGTCACCCCGAGGATAACGTTTATTATTATCAAGTTGGCGATGGCAACGCCGACCACGCTTGGTGGGGACCGTGCGAAGTAATGCAGATGAACCGCCCTTCATACAAGGTTGATGAAAACAATCCCGGTTCGGCAGTTGTGGGTGAAGCGGCGGCGGCTTTGGCGGCTTGCGCGGCGGTTTACAAAGATATTGATAAAGAGTATTCCGAAAAATGTCTTGCTCACGCGAAACAGCTGTACGAGTTCGCAGACAGCACAAAAAGCGACGCGGGTTATACGGCGGCGAACGGATTTTACAATTCGTGGAGCGGATTTTATGACGAACTTACTTGGGCGGCACTTTGGTTAAATGAGGCAACGGGCGATAATTCTTGGCTTGACAAAGCAAAAGAATATATGCCGCAATGCGACGCAAACCCGAAGTGGGCGCTTTGCTGGGACAATAAATCGATAGGTGCGCTTTGTCTGCTCGCTAAACTCACGGGTGACAACACATACAAGAGTCAGCTGGAAGAGTGCTTGGATTGGTGGAGCGGAAACGGCGGCGAAAGCATTACATACTCTCCGAAAGGTCTGGCGTGGCTTGACCAGTGGGGAAGTTTAAGATACGCGACGACAATGGCAATGGTCGCGGAATCTTACGCGGAAAGTGACGCCTGCCCGAAAGACAAGGCGAAAGTCTATTCCGATTTTTGTGAAAAGCAGATAAATTACGCGCTTGGAAGTACGGGGCGCAGTTTTGTGGTTGGATTCGGTGAAAATCCTCCCGAACACCCACATCACCGCACGGCGCAAGGCTCCTGGGCGGACAATATGAACGAGCCGTCAAATCATCGTCATACGCTTTTCGGAGCGTTGGTGGGCGGTCCGAACGCGTCGGACGGTTACACCGATACTGTTTCCGATTACACGGCAAACGAGGTCGCTTGCGATTATAACGCGGGCTTTACGGGCGCATTGGCGAAAATGTACAAGAAATACGGCGGGCAGACGCTGAAAGATTTCGGCGCGGTTGAACCTGTCGGCGAGGAAATGTTCGTTGAACAGAAAATCAACGCTACGGGCGACGGGTTTACGGAGATAAAGGCGCTTGTATATAACGAGTCGGGTTGGCCCGCGAGAGTGGGAAAGGATCTTGAATTGCGCTATTTCGTTGATTTGTCGGAATTGTCCGATCCATCGGCGGTTACAGTAAGTCTTAATTACGGCGAGGGCGTTAAATTCGGCGGTATTTACGAGTGGGATAAGGATAACGGAATTTACTATGTTAGCCTTGATTTTTCCGACAGCCTGATTTACCCCGGCGGTCAGAGCGCGTATAAGAAGGAAGTACAGTTCAGAATGGCGGCGAGCGGCTGGAATCCCGAAAACGATCCGTCATATGCGGAACTGAAAGGTACAAACGGTTCGGATTTGATACGCGCGGAAAATGTGGGACTTTATGAAAACGGTAAGCTGATTTTCGGCAAAGAACCGGACGGGAGTTTGGCGAGTACATCACCTGTAAAACCCGCTGAAACAAGCAGTGCAAGTTCCGTTTCAAGCGAGCCGCAGACTTCAACAACAAAACCGAGCGGTGGTTCTCCGACTGTCGAAAAGGGCGGTATTAAAGTATCGCTTAATCAACAGCAGGCGAGCGGGAGCGCTTCTACAATCGGTTTTAATATTGACATTGCGAACAATTCAGGCTCCGCGATTGATCTTTCCGGACTGGAAATCGACTATTTCTTCACGGCAGACGGCAAGAGCGGATTGGAGTGCGAATGTGATCATGCGGCGGTAAACGGGAGCGGTTATACGGCGGTGACCGATAAAGTCAAAAGCGCGTTTGAGTCTTTGTCGGGTGATAACTGTGATACGAAATGTGCCGTTACTTTTTCGGGCGGTACGCTCAACCGCGGAGATACGCTGACTTTGCAGCTGCGTATTCACGCTTCGGATTGGTCGAATTTTGATCTCGGAAACGATTGGTCGGCAGGCAATGCCGGACATATTCTTGTTTTGCAGAACGGTTCGGAGCTTTCCGGCAGTAAACCTTAATTCTGCTGTATGGAATAAACTTACAAGTTAAGGCGGCTCGTATGATCCGCCTTATTTTATTAAAAAACCGCCTTTAGTTGAGTGTAAAAGGCTGTTTATTGGTTTGTGGTTTCCTGTCTGTGTAAATTTTCACGATTTATTTTGTGCAAATTGCCTATTGAAAACGATTAGAAAATAGTGTATTATATTTATAAAGACCAAACTCACGATAATTGAGGGGGAGATTACTGTGAATGTTACTATAAAAGATGTTGCAAAGGTGGCAAATGTATCAGTTGCGACAGTATCGCGAGTTTTGAACAATAAAAACAATGTTTCCGATGAGGCAATTGAGGCGGTCAACCACGCTGTTGAACAGCTCGGTTACAGTCCGAACTTTTTGGGGCGCGATCTGCGCAAAAGCGAAACAAAGCGAATACTTGCCATAATCGGTTCGACAGAGCAGACTTTTTATAATGATGTTCTTCGCGGCATGCAGGATGCCGCGTATATGGAAGGTTATGACGTGCTTATCGCAACAACGCGCAATGACGCCGAACACGAAATGCACTTGCTTGGTATGCTCTTTTCAAGGGCGGTTGACGGCGCAGTTTTGCTTGCTCCGAAACTTGACAGCAAGACAATATGCGATCTTTCAAAGCGTTACAGGCTTGCTATTTGCCTTGAAAGACTGGACTGCAACGACGTGCTGTGCGTGACTATTGATAACGAGCGCGCAGGATATGACGCAACAAGCTATCTTATCGGCAAGGGCAGACGGCGCATCGGACTTATAACCACAAAAATACGCAGTCAATCTTCCGTTGACCGCGAGAACGGATATAAGCGCGCGTTGAAAGACGCGGGCATTCCGTATGACGAAAAACTTGTATATTACGGCGATTACGACGCGGAAACAGGCACAAAAGGCTGTGAAGAGCTTTTAAGTCTTGACGAAAGACCCGACGCGATTTTCTCGATTTCGGATATGATTTCAATAGGCGCAATGACTTACGCGGTTCAGCACGGAGTTACCGTTGGAAAAGATATTCTGTTCTTTGGATTTGACAATATCGCGTATTCGCATATGTTTATTCCGAAACTTTCAACGGTTGAGCAGCCTTGTTATCTGCAAGGAAAAACCGTTGCCGAAAAGCTGATTTCAAATATGAAAACCGATACTCCGGACAATTCTACATATATGTTGCCGCACAGTCTTATCTTGCGGGAGTCAACCGGAGACTGATAGAAAACAATCACAAACAAAACCGAGGCAAGAATTTGATGTTCCTGCCTCGGCTTTTTATGTTGTTATCACAGATATTTTTTGAGTATTTCCGCTTTGTCGGTCTTTTCCCACGCGACGTTCAAATCCTCACGCCCCATATGACCGTATGCCGCAACCTGCTT
>JALEQE010000042.1 GCA_022766825.1 Oscillospiraceae bacterium
TATAGTGCGTTCGCCTTTTTGTGCGGCACGTCCTGTGCCGCTTTGGCGAACGCCTTCCGACTTCGTGTCGGCGGCAGATTGTACAAATTGAGCGCAGGTGGGCTGGTCTGTCGGTCAGCCCCTCTGGCACTGCGTGCCACCTCCCCCAGCAGGGGGAGACACGCCCATCAAGCGAAATTTGTACACGCATTATGCGCTTCGCGCAAAACGCTATGACGGAAAATATGCAAGCAAAGCGCGAGACGACGGCAACGTCGTCTGAGCAAAGGCGTTAGCCGTTAATTGTGCGGTGTTGCCTATAGTTTACTTCATAGCACAAAAAAGCTTGATTCCCCATTACGGGATTCAAGCTTTTTTAATATTCGGATTAAATTATCAAATCACATCCGGGTAACTTGTTTAAATGTGAGGATATCGTTGATATTATTGGTAAAATCGCCGATATTTTCAGAGTAAAAATCAGCGGTTTTCTTAAGTTCGTCCTGTTCTTTTTCGGATATGTCCTTTACCGCCGCGGTTGCAAAGCCTGCTTTCTTTGCTGTTCTGACCGCGAACAGCGAATCCTCAAATACAATGGTTTCTTCCGGTATAGCATATATAAGGTCGGCGGCTGCGAGGAAAACATCCGGGGAGATTTTGGATCCGTAATCGGAACAGCTCACCGCGCCTTCAAAGAAATCGCTCACACCGAGCCGCATAAGCGCGTTCATTCCAAGGCGCTCGTTGCCTGCTGTCGCAATGCTCATATGAACGCAATGAGAGTGCAGAGCCGCCAATAGTTTTGAAGCGCCGTCCTTCAACCGCACCTCTTCCGTGTAGTATTTCTCCGTCATTCTGGTAATGTGTCGCAAAATTTCTTCCGAGGAATAAGGTATATTATATTCTCGGTGAAGATAACGTGCGCTTTCAAGCATAGTCATTTCATTCAATTTCTCGGACAGTCCGACTTCCGGTGTTTTGCCGATGTATTTCAGATAACGTTCGCCGAGCGTTCGCCACATTTCCGAAGAGTCCAACAGTGTGCCGTCCAAATCAAATATCGCGAATTTAATCATAACAACCGCCCCCCGATATTATTTATTGAAACTAGTCGTCCAACTTACTTGCAAGAAGTTCGGAGTATTTGTTGCGGAACTCCGTAAACGTACCATTGTCCAGAGCCTCACAAATTTTATCCATCAGAGTATTGTAAAAGTATAAGTTGTGCTGAACCGCAAGACGACCCGCAAGCTGTTCTCCCGCCTTGAATAGATGACGTATATAAGCGCGGGAAAAATTGCGGCAGGTTGGACAGTCGCACTGAGGATCAAGCGGGCGTGGATCTGTTTTATACTGTTCGTTGGTAGCGTGCATTATTCCACCCCATGTGAAAATGGTTGCGTGACGTGCATTACGGCTGGGCATTACGCAGTCGAACATATCCACACCGCGATAAACGCCCTCTATGATGTTTGACGGCGTTCCAACGCCCATAAGGTAGCGCGGCTTGTTTACGGGCGCGTAGGGAAGTACCTCATCGAGAATATGATACATCACCTCTGTAGGTTCTCCGACGGCAAGACCGCCTATCGCATAACCATCCAGATCCATTTCGCCAATTGTTTTCATATGCTCAATACGAATATCATCATATGTTCCGCCCTGATTTATAGCAAACAGCAACTGTTGCTTATTTATCGTTTCGTCAAGTGAGTTTAGCCGTGCCATTTCCGCTTTACAGCGCGCAAGCCAGCGTGTCGTGCGTTCAACGGATTTTTGAACGTAATCGCGTGGAGCGGGATTTTCAACACATTCGTCAAATGCCATTGCTATTGTAGAGCCGAGCCGCGACTGTATCTGCATACTTTCCTCGGGACCTATGAACAGTTTCCGTCCGTCAATATGAGATGAAAAATACACGCCATCTTCCTTTATTTTGCGCAGTTTCGCAAGCGAGAAAACCTGAAACCCTCCGCTATCTGTAAGTATGGGCTTGTCCCAGTTCATAAACTTATGAAGTCCGCCCATCTGATAAACAATATCATCACCGGGGCGAAGATGAAGATGATAGGTATTGCAAAGCGCAACGCGCGTTTTCAGATTTTGAAGATCCAGACAGGAAATCCCGCCCTTGATTGCGGCGGCTGTCGCGACATTCATAAAAAACGGCGTTTGTATATCTCCGTGAGGTGTGTGAAATACACCGCGTCTTGCGCGGTTTTCTGTCAGTTTCAATTCAAACATATACACGTTTCTTCCAATCTTTCGTTTTATTATATTTTAACACATTTTAGCGACTTGTGAGTAATTTTCAGCGTTACATCATTGTTTTTCGCCGTATTGCCCAAATCTGACTATATTATGTTGTGAATTATGCCAAACGTAAAAGCCGCCGTTCGCAAGAACGGCGGCAAAATAGATTTAATGAATCCGTAAATTAAGCGTTGATCTTAGTAACAACACCTGAACCAACGGTGTGACCGCCCTCACGAATAGCGAAGCGGAGACCTTCCTCGATAGCGATAGGAGTGATAAGCTCAACATCCATTACAACGTTATCGCCGGGCATGCACATTTCCTTGTCAGCAGGAAGAGTGATTACGCCGGTAACGTCTGTTGTTCTGAAGAAGAACTGCGGACGATAGTTGGAAACGAACGGAGTGTGACGACCGCCCTCTTCCTTCTTAAGAACGTAAACCTGACCCTGGAACTTGGTGTGCGGGTGGATAGAACCGGGTTTGCAGAGAACCTGACCACGCTCGATCTGATCACGAGTGATACCACGGAGCAGAGCACCGATGTTGTAGCCTGCGATAGCCTCGTCAAGAGTCTTGTGGAACATTTCAAGACCGGTAACAACAGTCTGCTTGGGCTCATCGGTAAGACCGGTGATTTCAACAGTATCGTTAACCTTGCAAACACCACGCTCAACACGGCCGGTAGCAACAGTACCACGACCGGAAATAGTCATAGTATCTTCAACAGGCATCAGGAACGGCTTTTCCTCATCTCTCTCAGGAGCAGGAATGTATTCGTCAACAGCGTCCATCAGCTTCTTGATGCAAGCGTACTCGGGAGCGTCGGGATCCTTGGATTCAGAGCTCAGAGCCTTGTAAGCGGAACCGTAGATAACGGGAATATCGTCACCGGGGAAGCCGTTCTTGGAAAGCTCATCGCGGATATCCATCTCAACGAGTTCGAGCATCTCAGAGTTCTTGTACTCGCCGGTAGCTGCATCATATTCGCAGTCATCAACGTCATCGCACTTGTTTACGAAAACAACCATTGCGGGAACGCCAACCTGACGAGCGAGCAGGATGTGCTCCTTGGTCTGAGCCATAGGACCGTCAGTACCTGCAACAACGAGGATAGCGCCATCCATCTGAGCTGCACCGGTGATCATGTTCTTGATGTAGTCAGCGTGGCCGGGGCAGTCAACGTGTGCGTAGTGACGCTTTTCAGTCTTGTACTCAACGTGTGCGGTATTGATTGTGATACCACGTTCTCTCTCCTCGGGAGCCTTATCGATCATATCGTATGCTTCAAACTGAGCCTGACCCTTGAGTGAGAGCCACTTTGTGATAGCTGCAGTAAGGGTGGTTTTGCCGTGGTCTACGTGACCGATAGTACCGATGTTTACGTGCGGTAAGCTGGAATCATATTTTTCCTTTGCCATTGGTATTTCCTCCTTAAATTCAACTCGGACTTTCGTCCATATAAATACTACAATAATATTTTACCATATTTTGCGGAAAAAATCAAGAGGTTTTCCTTGTTATCCGCAAATATTCCGGTTTAAATACAAGTGAAATCAGTCGTTCTGCTTGCGCTTGGACATAATTGTCTCTGCAACAGACTTTGGAACTTCAACATAGCTGTGGGGTTCCATTACATACTGACCGCGTCCTTGTGTCTTGGAACGCAGATCGTTGGAGTAGCCGAACATCTCTGACAACGGAACAAGCGCAGTAACCTGCTCGGAACCGTTGCGGGATTCCTGACCTTGGATCTGACCGCGGCGAGAAGTGAGGTCGCCGATAACCGTACCGGTGTAATCGGACGGGCAAACAACAACAACCTTCATAATCGGTTCGAGGATAATCGAGTGAGCCTGTTTGAGAGCTTCCTTGATAGCCATTGAACCCGCGATCTTAAACGCCATTTCAGACGAGTCGACTTCGTGATAAGAACCGTCGTACAGAGATACCTTGATATCAACAACGGGATAGCCTGCGAGAACGCCGGCGTTCAATGCGCCCTGGATACCTGCGTCAACCGCGGGAATAAATTCCTTCGGGATTGCGCCGCCGACTACATCGTTCGAGAACTCGTAGCCCTTGCCGCTTTCATTCGGCTCAACACGAATCTTAACGTGACCGTACTGACCGGAACCGCCTGACTGACGCTTGTACTTCATATCAATATCGGCATTGCCTGTGATTGTTTCCTTATAAGCAACCTGAGGCGCGCCAACGTTTGCTTCAACCTTGAACTCACGCAAAAGTCTGTCTACGATGATTTCGAGGTGAAGTTCGCCCATACCGGCGATAATTGTCTGACCTGTTTCCTGGTTTGTCCAGGTCTTGAATGTCGGGTCTTCCTCGGCAAGCTTTGCAAGAGCAAGGCTCATCTTTTCCTGACCTGCTTTGGTCTTCGGCTCGATAGCCAAATCAATAACAGGCTCGGGGAAGTCCATCTGTTCAAGAATGATTGGGTGTGCGGGATCGCAGAAAGTATCGCCTGTTGTGGTGTACTTTGTACCTACAACCGCCGCAATATCGCCGCACGGACAAGCGTCTATATCCTGTCTGTGGTTCGCGTGCATCTGCAAAATACGTCCCATACGCTCGTTCTTGTCCTTGGTTGAGTTGAGAATGGTTGTACCTGCCTCAACATAACCGGAATAAACTCTGAAGAAGCAGAGCTTACCAACGAACGGGTCTGTCGCGATTTTGAACGCCAACGCAGAGAACGGCTGATCGTCGCCGGGGTGACGGTCCTCTTCCTCGCCTGTATCGGGGTTTGTACCCTTGATAGCGGGGATATCCAAGGGTGACGGCATATAGTCAACGATAGCGTCGAGCAGTTTCTGTACGCCCTTGTTTCTGTAAGAAGTACCGCAGGTTACGGGAACGAACTTGTTCTCGATAGTACCCTTACGGATAACCTTCTTAATCTCCTCGGTCGTGAAGTCCGCACCCTCGTTTTCGAGGTAGCGTTCCATAAGTTCGTCATCAAGTTCCGCAACCTTTTCGAGCAGGTTTGCGCGGTACTCTTCCGCCTTATCCTTCATATCATCGGGGATTTCCTCAACTCTCATATCCTTGCCGAGGTCATCATAATAGATGTCCGCCTTCATCTCAATGAGGTCGATAATTCCCTTAAAGCTGTCCTCAGCGCCGATGGGGAGCTGAATCGGAACAGCGTTGCACTTCAGTCTGTCGTGCATCATATCCACAACATTATAGAAGTTCGCGCCCATAATGTCCATCTTATTTACATAAGCCATTCTGGGAACGTGATAGTTGTCCGCCTGACGCCAAACCGTCTCGGACTGCGGCTCAACGCCGCCCTTTGCGCAAAATACGGTAACAGAGCCATCAAGAACTCTCAAGGAACGCTGAACCTCAACTGTGAAGTCAACGTGGCCGGGAGTATCGATAATGTTGATACGGTGACCTTTCCAGAAAGCTGTTGTCGCAGCAGAGGTAATTGTGATACCTCTTTCCTGTTCCTGAGCCATCCAGTCCATTGTTGCAGCGCCGTCGTGTGTTTCACCGATTTTATGGTTAATACCGGTGTAGAACAGAATACGCTCTGTGGTAGTGGTTTTACCTGCATCAATGTGAGCCATGATACCAATATTACGCGTCATTTCAAGAGAAACGTCTCTTTTCATAAATTCCTCCGTAATAAACTGTTACCACTTGAAATGTGCGAATGCCTTGTTAGCTTCCGCCATCTTGTGAGTATCATCGCGCTTCTTGACTGCTCCGCCCTGATTGTTCAGCGCGTCGCAGATCTCGTTTGCGAGTCTTTCTTTCATAGTTTTTTCGCTTCTCTGACGGCTGTATGTTGTTATCCAACGCAGACCGAGAGTGCGTCTTCTTTCGGGGCGAACCTCCATAGGAACCTGATAAGTCGCACCGCCGACACGTCTTGCTTTAACCTCCAGACGAGGCATAATGTTCTCCATTGCCTCCTCGAAAGCCTCGAGAGCGTCTTTGCCGGTCTTCTCGGCAACTATCTCGAACGCGCCGTAAAAGATTTTCTGGGCTACGCCCTTCTTTCCGTCAAGCATGATGTTATTGATCAGTCTTGTAACAAGCTCCGAACCGTAAAGCGGATCCGGCAGAACCTCACGCTTGGGGACATTACCTCTTCTTGGCACTTTAACTTCCCTCCTTCATAATAATGAAAATCATAGGTACTCGAAAGCACTGTACTCTCCCGATATGCCAACAAGCGGCTTTTTATCGTGTACCGGAACATCTGTTCCGGTACTTTCAAAAAACACTGCCATTGTTGGCGTCTGGAATGAATTACGCCTTCTTACCTGCCTTCGGACGCTTAGCTCCGTACTTAGAGCGTCCCTGCATTCTCTTGTCAACACCCTGTGCGTCAAGAGTTCCTCTTATGATGTGATAACGCACACCGGGGAGATCCTTAACACGTCCGCCTCTGATAAGTACAACGGAGTGTTCCTGCAGTTTGTGTCCGATACCGGGGATATAAGCCGTAACCTCATAACCGTTAGAGATCTTAACTCTGGCAACTTTTCTCATTGCGGAGTTAGGCTTTTTCGGGGTCTGTGTACGAACCGCCGTGCACACGCCTCTCTTCTGAGGGGAGTGCTGGTCGATCTGCTCCTTATGCAGGGTGTTGAAGCCGTGCTGAAGAGCAGGCGCCTTTGACTTTTTCGTGGATACCTCGCGTCCCTTGCGGACAAGCTGGTTAAACGTTGGCACTGTTTTTTCACCTCCAATAAAATTATAACCGTGAAATACCACTGTGATACCTCACCGTGTGTTATTATTTCCTTTTTTCAAGAAATATACTCTCCGCGAGCATAACACACTTATTTATTATAGTACAAAAAGTCCCTTTTGTCAATAGCTTTTTTCAAACTTTGTTACAAAAGGGACTAAAATACATTATTAAATTATTTTCGTTGTGCAGTTTTACCAACTGCCTGACCGGTCATCTGTCAAACCGATTGATCGTCGGAAGGCGCGGTTTCTGTTTCCTGAGCTGTTGTTTCAGAAATTGTCTCGGCTTTTTCTGCCTCTTCTTTTGCCTTTTCCGCCGCCGCTTCTTCCTGTGCCAGCAAACCCGTACCTGCGGGAATAAGCTTGCCTATGATGATGTTTTCCTTCAAGCCGGTAAGAGGATCCACCTTTCCGCGCATTGCCGCTTCGGTGAGTACCTTTGTTGTTTCTTGGAACGACGCCGCTGACATAAAGCTGTCCGTTGCCAAAGATGCCTTTGTGATACCGAGCAATACCGGTTCGCTTGTCGGGTAGGTTACTTCCTCGCCGCTTGCCTCACGCTCTTTCAGCTTGTCAATAGCTTCGGCGTATTCCTTTTTGCCGACAACAGAGCCTGTAAGAAGATTTGTGCTGCCCGCGTCAAGAACGCGTACTTTTCTCATCATCTGGCGCACGATTACTTCGATATGCTTATCGTTGATATCAACACCCTGAGTGCGGTATACTTTCTGAACCTCGCTGATTATATAGTTTTCAACAGCCTTATCACCCTTGATTGCCAAAAGCTCTGTCGGGTTGATAGCGCCTTCTGTCAGCGGATCTCCCGCTTCAACGTGGTCGCCGTCCTGAACTTTCGGGCGATAGCCGAACGGAACGGGGTAAGCCTCTTCCGTACCGTCATCGGACGTAATAATCGCGTGACGTGTTTTCTTGATTTCCTCAAATCTTACCGTACCGGAGATCTTTGTAATGATTGCCGCGTTTTTCGGGTGGCGGCTCTCGAACAGTTCTTCAACACGCGGCAGACCCTGTGTGATATCTTCCGCGTTTGCGATACCGCCCGTGTGGAAGTTACGCATTGTAAGCTGTGTACCGGGTTCACCGATAGACTGTGCCGCGATCGTACCGACCGCTTCGCCGCGGTTTATCAGCTGACCGTTTGCCAGTGACATTCCGTAGCATCTCGCGCACACGCCATTGCGCAGTTCGCATGTCAGAACGGAGCGTACTTTGACTCTTTCAACACCTGTTTTTACAATCTTTTCCGCGTCCGCGTCGTTAAGCATTTTATCTCTGCTTATCGTGAACGAATTATCGGGAGCTACAAAATCTTCCGCAAGGAAGCGTCCGACAAGACGTTCAGACAGTTTTTCAACCGGCTCGTTGCCTTCACGGATCTCGTAGACTTCAATACCGTTTGTCGTGCCGCAGTCGTCGCCGCGAATGATGACTTCCTGAGCTACGTCAACAAGACGTCTTGTCAGGTAACCGGAGTCTGCCGTACGGAGCGCGGTATCCGCCAAGCCCTTACGAGCACCACGGGAGGAGATGAAGTATTCCAGTACGTTAAGACCTTCACGGTAGTTGGCTCTGATAGGCATTTCGATGGTTTCACCGGACGTGTTCGCAATAAGTCCGCGCATTCCGGCAAGCTGTCTGATCTGAGCCGCCGAACCACGCGCGCCGGAGTCTGCCATCATAAAGATGTTGTTATACTGATCAAGGTTTGCGGTAAGCGCATTGGAAACATCATCGGTAGCCTTGTTCCAGATCTGGACAAACTTTTCTTTGCGTTCGCTGTTGGAGATGAAACCGCGGTTGAACTGTTTGTTGATCTTAGCTATCGACGCGTCTGCGTCTGCCAGGATTTCCGCTTTCTGAGGCGGGATTTCCGCGTCGCAGACCGCAACTGTAATACCCGATTTTGTCGAGTATTTATATCCCATTGCCTTGATTTTATCCAGCACCTGTGCGGTAGTAGCTGTGCCGTGAATCTTAAGGCAGCGGTCGATGATTTGACCGAGCTGTTTCTTGCCGACCTTGAAGCCGATTTCGTAATCCAGCTGATGATCAGGATCGGTTCTGTCAACATAGCCGAGATCTTGCGGAATATGCTCGTTGAAGATGATGCGTCCGGGAGTTGTGGAAACAATTCTCGTAATCACCTGATCGCCGAGATCCTTTGTAACGCGGACTTTGATTGCCGCGTGGATTGTTATAATGCCGTCCTGATACGCCATAATCGCTTCGTTGGCGTCACGGAATACCTTGCCTTCGCCCTTTTCGCCTGCTTTGTCAATTGTCAGGTAATAAGAACCCAATACCATATCCTGTGTAGGAACGGTAACAGGCTTACCGTCTGAAGGTTTAAGCAGGTTCTTGGCCGCGAGCATAAGCGTTTTCGCTTCGTTCTGAGCTTCCTTTGAAAGCGGCAGATGTACCGCCATCTGGTCGCCGTCGAAGTCCGCGTTGAACGCTGTGCAGCAGAGCGGGTGGAGCTTTATCGCACGTCCTTCAACGAGGACGGGAGAAAATGCCTGAATACCGAGTCTGTGAAGTGTAGGCGCACGGTTGAGGAGTACGGGGTGATCCTTGATTACGTTTTCCAAAGAGTCCCAAACCTCATCATCGGCGCGCTCAACTTTTTTCTTTGCCTGTTTGATGTTCGCAACGCCGTTTTTCACAAGGTCGTGAAGAACAAACGGTTTGAACAATTCAAGCGCCATTTCCTTCGGCAGACCACACTGATCCATTTTAAGCTCAGGGCCTACGACGATAACCGAACGTCCCGAATAGTCAACACGCTTACCGAGCAGGTTCTGACGGAAACGTCCCTGCTTACCTTTAAGCATATCCGACAGCGATTTGAGCGGACGGTTGTTTGAGCCTGTGTAAGCTCTTCCGTGGCGTCCGTTGTCTATAAGCGCGTCAACTGCTTCCTGCAACATACGCTTTTCGTTACGTACGATAAGGTCGGGGGCTTTTTTCGCCAGCAGATCCTTAAGTCTGTTGTTTCTCATTATTACCTTGCGGTAAAGCTCGTTGAGGTCGGAAGTAGCGTAACGTCCGCCGTCAAGCTGTACCATAGGTCTTATATCCGGGGGAATAACGGGGATACAGTCAAGTATCATCCATTCGGGGCGGTTGCCGCTTGCGCGGAACGCTTCGATTACGTCAAGGCGACGCAGGAGCTTTACCTGTTTCTGTCCCGCGGAAGTTGTTTCAAGCTCCGCTTTCAGTTCTTCTGCAAGCTCGTCAAGGTTGATTTCCGCCAAGAGTTCCTTGATAGCTTCCGCACCCATACCGGCACGGAAAGTGTCTATTCCCGCGAATTTTGCCTTATATTGGCTGTATTCTTCCTCGGTGAGGAGCTGTTTTTTTACAAGTCCGGTTTTTTCACCCGGATCTATTACAATATATCTTGTAAAGTAAAGAACCTCTTCAAGCTTCTTAGGAGTAAGATCCAGCACCTGTCCTATTCTGGACGGAGTACCTTTATAATACCATATATGCGATACGGGAGCCGCCAGTTCGATATGTCCCATACGCTCGCGGCGAACCTTGCTACGTGTTACTTCAACGCCGCACTTTTCGCATATCTTCCCCTTGAATCTGATTCTTTTGTACTTTCCGCAGTTGCACTCCCAGTCCTTCTGCGGGCCGAAAATTCTTTCGCAGAACAGACCGAATTTTTCGGGTTTCTGACTGCGGTAATTGATAGTTTCGGGGCGCTGGACTTCTCCGTGCGACCACGCTCTGATCTGTTCCGGAGACGCCAGTCCGATCTTCATAGATTCAAAAACACTAAATCCCATATTTACCTCTTATCTAAAATCCGCCAATCTGCCGCGCGGCGCGCGGCAATCGGATACCGTTCAAACGTTCCGAAAACGATTAGTCTTTATCGTCGTCGAAATCATCGCTGTCGTTATCGTCAAAGTTATCGGGATCTTTCGGCTCTCCGAACTCCTCATCATCGTCAAGTCCGTCGTCGAAATCCTCGTCCGCCTCGTCGTAGTCCTCATCGTCCTCGCTGAACAAATCATCCGAGTCTGTAACTCCGCCTGCGTCAGCCGCGTCGGTAACTTCATAGCCCGCGCTTGCGAATGCGGAATCATCGGACTTGTATTCCTCATTGTAGCTTGCCTTGCCATAGCTTGAGTTGTCGTCTTCATCGTCAAGATCCTCGTTGAGGTTGATTTCCTTGTTATCCTCATCAAGTATTCTGACATCAAGACCCAAGCCCATAAGCTCGCTTACCATTACCTTGAACGATTCCGGAACGCCGGGTTTCGGTACGTCCTCGCCCTTAACGATAGCCTCGTATGTTTTCTGACGTCCCATAAGATCGTCGGATTTTACGGTGAGTATTTCTTGCAGAGTATAAGCCGCGCCGTATGCCTCCAACGCCCAAACTTCCATCTCACCGAAACGCTGTCCGCCGAACTGCGCTTTACCGCCGAGAGGCTGCTGTGTTACAAGTGAGTAAGGACCTGTTGAACGCGCGTGGATCTTATCGTCAACGAGGTGGTGCAGTTTCAGATAGTACATATAACCAACAGTAACGGGACCGTCGAACTTTTCGCCCGTTCTGCCGTCCGTAAGCTGCGTCTTGCAGTCCGAAGTCCACGGAAGTTTCGTGAAGTCCAGACCCGCGGAGTTTTCACCCAGCAGCTCGTTCTTCTTTTCTCTCGCCTCGTCATACAGCGCGCGGATATCCTGCTCGTGAGCGCCGTCGAATACGGGAGTTGCGACCTTCCAGCCCAACGCTTTCGCAACATAGCCCAAGTGAACTTCAAGCACCTGTCCGATGTTCATACGTGAAGGTACGCCCAACGGGTTCAAAACTATATCAAGCGGTGTTCCGTCAGGCAAGAACGGCATATCCTCCTGTTTGAGAATACGGGATACAACACCCTTGTTTCCGTGACGACCCGCCATTTTATCGCCGACAGAAATCTTACGTTTCTGCGCAATATAAACGCGAACTTTTTCGTTTACTCCGGGAGCGAGGTCGTCGCAGTTTTCGCGGTTGAACACTTTAACGTCAACAACGATACCGCTTTCGCCGTGCGCCACTCTCAAAGAGTTGTCGCGGACTTCGCGCGCTTTTTCACCGAAAATCGCGCGGAGAAGTTTTTCTTCGGCGGTAAGCTCCGTTTCGCCCTTGGGAGAAACCTTGCCGACCAAAATGTCGCCCGAATGAACTTCTGCGCCTATTCTTACGATACCGCGCTCGTCGAGGTCTTTCAGAACATCATCGGAGAGGTTCGGAATATCGCGTGTGATTTCTTCGGGACCGAGCTTTGTCTCACGGCATTCAAGCTCGTATTCCTCAATATGAATAGACGTGTAAACGTCATTGTAAACCAATTTTTCATTGATAAGGACAGCGTCCTCGTAGTTGTAACCTTCCCAGGTCATAAATCCGATGAGAGCATTCTTTCCGAGTGCGATTTCACCGTTCTTAGTCGCGGGACCATCGGCGATAACATCGCCCTTGTGAACAATCTCACCCTTTTCAACGATTGGACGCTGATTTACACAGTTGCCCTGGTTGGAACGTTTGAATTTGATAAGCTTATACAAATGCTCCGTGCCATTGTCCGCCGTTATAACGATACGATCTGCGGACACTTCGGTAACAACGCCGTCTTCTTTTGCGCAAACTACAACGCCCGAATCGACAGCCGCCTTGTATTCCATACCTGTGCCGACAATCGGGTTGTCCGTTACTATAAGCGGAACTGCCTGACGTTGCATGTTCGCACCCATAAGAGCACGGTTCGCGTCATCGTTTTCAAGGAACGGAATCATAGCCGTTGCGACTGAAACAACCATTTTCGGCGAAACGTCCATAAAATCGACTTTTTCGCGCTCTATTTCAAGAATAGCGTCACGGCAACGCGCATTTACGCGCGGTCTTGCGAAACGTCCCTGCTCGTCAAGCGGTTCGTTCGCCTGCGCCACAACGTAATTATCCTCGACGTCGGCGGTCATATAAACAACCTCGTCAAGTACAACGCCTGTTTCCTTATCGACTTTGCGGTAAGGCGCCTCGATAAATCCGTAGCAGTTGATTCGCGCGAATGTCGCGAGGTACGAAATCAGACCGATGTTAGGACCTTCAGGCGTCTCGATAGGACACATACGTCCATAGTGCGAATAGTGAACGTCACGAACCTCAAATCCCGCGCGGTCACGCGACAAGCCGCCCGGACCGAGTGATGACAGACGGCGCTTGTGCGTAAGTTCCGCCAGCGGGTTGTTCTGATCCATAAACTGCGACAGGGGAGAACTTCCGAAGAACTCCTTCATCGCCGCGATTACCTGTCTTGCGTTTATAAGTTTATCGGGAGTAACGTTTTCCTGCTCGTTGCCCCAAAGACCCATTCTCTCGCGAATGGTGCGTTCCATACGCGTAAAGCCTATTCTGAACTGATTTTGCAGAAGTTCTCCGACGCAACGGATACGTCTGTTGCCCAGATGGTCTATATCGTCAATATCGCCGATGCCTTCGTTCAGGTTGATGAAGTAGCCGACGGTCGCGAAAATATCCTCCAAAGTAATGTGCTTTGGAATAAGCTCTTCGGAACGCTGTTCGATAAGCTGCGCAAGTTTCTCGTCGTCGCCATCCGCCTCTTCGAGTATCTCTGCCAAAACGCCGAACTTGACCTGCTCGTTTATTCCGAGTTTTTCAACGTCCATATCTGCGGGAACATACTCGTGAATATCAACCATACCGTTGCCGACAACTTTGATTATGCCCTCGCCGTCGTCCTTGTAAACAGCAACATCCATAACGCCCGCGTTCTGGATTTCAAGCGCTTTTTCCTTGGTGATTATCTCACCCTCGGTAAGAAGCACTTCACCCGTAAGCGGAGCAACGATATTCTCCGCTGCTTTTCTTCCGGTGATACGCGCGGAAATGGCAAGCTTTTTGTTATATTTGTAACGTCCGAAACGCGCGAGGTCGTATCTCTTCGCGTCAAAGAACAGATTGTCGAGAGTCGTACGTGCCGAGTCAACCGTTGCAGGCTCACCGGGACGGAGTTTTCTGTAAACTTCGAGAAGAGCCTCCTCCTCGTTCTTGGTGTTGTCCTTGCCGCTGTCAATTGTCGCGGTTATTCTGGGATCCTCGCCGAACTTATTGATAAGATCCTGATCGCTTGACAAACCGATAGAACGCAGGAAAGTTGTGCAGGCAAACTTTCTGTTTTTATCTATACGGACATAGAACACGTCCGAACCGTCCATTTCAAGCTCGAGCCACGCACCGCGGTTCGGGATAACGGTTGCCTTGAACAGCTTCTTGCCCGTTTTATCATAATCAAATCCGAAATAAACGCCGGGAGAACGCACCAACTGTGAAACAACAACACGTTCCGAACCGTTGATGACAAACGTTCCGCTTTCCGTCATCAGCGGCATATCTCCCATATATATCTCGTTGTCGATAGGCTCGTCGGTTTCCTTGTTGAAAAGTCGCGCGGTAACCTTAAGCGGGGCGGCGTAGGTAGCGTCACGCTCCTTGCACTCCTCGATAGAGTATTTGGGCGGCTCGTCCATACGATAATCTATGAACGACAGCTCAAACTTACCGTTTGAATCGACGATCGGAGATACATCTTTAAATACCTCTTTGATACCTTCGTCCAGAAACCATTGATAAGAGTCCTTCTGGATGCTTATGAGGTTCGGCATATCAATAACCTCATTGATCTTCGAGAAGCTCTGTCTGGTTGTCTTTCCCGACTTTACAGGCTTTGTATTTACCATCGGCTTTGATCACTCCTTAATTTAATAAATGGATTTTTGGGCATAGTTCGCCTATATATCCATTATGATACATTTTAATATTATACCACAAGAGGAAATGATTGTCAAGGGCTTTTTTTAAAAATCTGTAAAAATATTTCGGAAATTTCCCGAATTTGCTTATAATCGGGATTTTTTGCGTTTTCCGCCGAATTGACTGCGAAAAAATTCCGGAGAAACGCTTGTTGCGTGTTCAATTTAAGCGGCGGCGAAAAGAATTACTCGAAAAACGGTTACGGGAGCGCGAAACTGCTGTTAAACACGGAACGGAACAAATTCAGCGGTATGCTGTTCCAAATAAAATAGCTTTTACTACAATTCGGAAAATTGTGTGAAACATCAGAACAACGCTTGACAAAAGACGCACAAAATGCTACTATATTAGTAGGGATTATTAGGAGAGGGAGATGTATATATGAAAAATAACAATACGGCGGCAATTGATATAATGAAACGCTATACATTGGGCGAGGAAATTTTCAATTCGGTAAGCCACGGAGTGGGAAGTCTGCTGGCGATTGCGGGAACGGCGGTGCTGGTGGTGCTTGCCGCTATACATTCGGACGCATGGGCGGTCGTGAGCTCCGCAATTTACGGTTTTTCGCTGATACTGCTTTACACAATGTCAACTTTGTATCACGCTTTGACAAACAGAAAAGCGAAATCGTTTTTTCGGATTATGGATCACGACACGATTTTCTTTCTTATCGCGGGTACATACACCCCGATAACGCTGATACCATTGCGAGGTCCTGTTGGTTGGGTACTGTTCGGAGTAATCTGGGGCGCGGCGGTTCTCGGAATAGTGATGAACTCGATAAACCTTGAAAAGTTCCGCAAGCCGTCAATTATCTGTTACGCGCTTATGGGCTGGGCTATCGTGTTCACAATAAAGCCTATGCTGGAAAACTGCACGCCGCTTTCGCTGTGGTTTCTTTTGATAGGCGGTTTGTGCTATACGGTTGGGATTGTGTTTTATGCGATAAAATCCAAGAAGTATTTCCATTCGATATGGCACATTTTTACCGTTGCGGGTAGCGTGTTCCATTATTTCTCGGTACTGCTTATGGTTGTAAATGTGTAATTCTGTGAGATTATAATCCCCCTTTATCGTTCGGTAAAGTTCGATAAAGGGGTATTTTTATTTGTTTTTGTCGCGTTCAATAAGCAGTTCAACGGCTCTCACGGCGCATTTAATTCCGCGCGTGGAATCGTTGGTTATTTTGTCGGGCAAGTCGCGTTTGGAGCGTTCGGCGTTCCAAAGCGCGGTGAGAATACCGCCGCAGCGTATCTTTTTCGGATATTGACTGCGAACGATACCAACCGAATAAATCGCCGAACATTCCATTTCGGAAGTAAGACAGCCGCATTTAAGATAGCTGTTCCAACGTTCCTTGATGTTTTCGCCGACAGCCGAGCCGTCGGGGTTTACTTCGCCGTAAAAGCTGTCCTTGCAGTGAACCACTCCGACGTGATAGCCGTTGCCGGGTTCATCGGTGGAAAGTTCCTTTGCCGCGTCAACGAGAGCGGTGGTAACGTCAAAATCCGCAACCGCGGGATAGCCTTGCGGAAGATATTCATAGCTAGTACCTTCCGCGCGGATAGCCGCCTCGGCGATAATCAAATCACCGCCGATAACCGAAAGGTCAATGCCGCCGCTTGTTCCGATACGAATGAACGTATCCGCACCGCTGTCGATAAGTTCCTCAACCGCGATAGCCGCCGACGGTCCGCCGATACCTGTTGAGCATACGCTGACTTTTTCGCCGTTGAGATAACCCGTGTAGATATTGTACTCGCGGTTCTGCGCAATTTGTTCAGCGTTATCAAGCAAAGCGGCGATTTTGGGAACACGTCCCGGGTCGCCCGGAAGTATTACATATCGTCCAACGTCGCCTGTTTTGATTTTCAGGTGAAAACGTTCGTTTTCGTTCATTATCGTTGCCATAAAAATCCTCCTTTTGTGTGGCTTTCGGCTTATTTTTTGTCGCCGAACAATCCGCCGAGTTTGTCCGCGATACCGTCAAAGTCCACTTTCGCTTTAACTCCGTCGATAACGTTGTTGATTACGTCGTCGGGCAGGTCAACGCCGAGAACTTCCTCGATTGCCTTTACGGGTTCGCTTTTGAACTTGTCCGCGAAACCCTCGTCAGACTTAACCTTGTTTACAACTTCCTCAATTTTGGCTTTAATATCCATTTGGCTTTCTCCTTTTTATTTTTTACAGGCGGTATTATTGTTCGCCTGTATTTTCAACCAATTTATCCGCCGCATTGTTCAGCGCGTTTTCATCTGTTCCGAGAATGTTCAGAAACAGGAAACGTTCGTCCGAAAAGTCGTATTCAAGAGGGCAATTTTCAATATTAAGATACGCGTAAAACACCGTTACCTGTTGAGCGGCGGAACGCGCGCGTTCGAGAATATCCTCGTTTATTTCGGGAGTAATCATAACGAGAATTGCCGCGCGGCTTTTGTCGATTTCGTCAATCATCGGGCAAAAGCTCTCGGTTTCAATGTCGGGCGGAATAACCGACATCAATTCGTAAAACGCGTCGAATGTTCCTGCGTCATTTATGAACTGCGGCGCGGTATTCGGGTCGCCGAAATCCACCGTTGAGTGTATTCCCTTGTCGAGAGCGGCTTTCACAAACGCGATTGCCGTTTCGATTATCATATCCGCGTATGCCATTCCGTTCGTGTCGTTTGATTGGTGATAGTCGCAGAGGATAACCGCGCGCAGGTCGCTTATGCTGTCGAACTGCTTTATCATCAAATCGTCCTGTTTCGCGGTGAGTTTCCAATGCACCATTTGCAGAATATCGCCGTCACGGTATTCGCGGACGTGGGAAAAATCCTCTTTGTCGGCGGAATTAAGCTGTTTTTGCGAAAAGCTCTGTTCCACCGCTGAACGGAAAAGCAGATTTTGCAGTTCAAGTTTTCGCGGCAAAACCGTCACAGACAGCGTATTTCTGCATTTTTTGGAAACGCGGATAATTCTCAGCGGGTCAACAACATAAATTCTTTTAATTTCCGCGGTGTAGTTCCCTCTGAATTTGTGCTTGCTCCGAACGGGAAGTTCGGTCTTTCCGAACGGCGGTAACGAAACGAAAATTCGTTTGTCTGCGAACAAGCCGATTTCTTCATCGGGAAGACCGCACATTAATTCAATGGGAACGGCGGGGAAAATAAAGTTGTTGCGCACGCTAATCTTAATGTTGAACAACGTTTCTTTCGGCGCAGAAACGCGATTATCGCAGAAATCTGCTCTTACGCATAAAAGCTGTATTACCGCCAGAATAAACGCCAGAACAGGATAACACAAAACGGTCATCAGCAGGATAAATGAAATTCTTCCCGTGTATGCCATTGAGAAAATAAGGCACGCCAACACCGTAAGCGCATAGAAAATACGATTTTTCGCCATTTTTCAGCTCCGTTTTACGGGCGGAACAACCGAGCTTACCGCGTCTTCCAGAACAGACCGCACCGAACGCCTGTTTATGCGCGATTCCTGCTTTAAAACAATTCTGTGTTCAAAAACGGGAATAAGCAGTCTTACAATATCTTCGGGAATGACGTAATCGCGCCCTCGCAGATAGGCATACGCTCTTGACGCCTGCATAAGCGCGACGGACGCGCGCGGACTTGCGCCAAGCGCCACGGAAGGGTGATTTCTGGTCGCGGCGGCAAGCTGCGCCACATATTTGCACAGGCTTTCTGCGAAAATAATGCTGTTCACGTCCTCGATACATTCTGCTATCTGTTCGGCGGACATAACGTTCTTTACCTCGTTTAACGGGTTGTCGTAAAGCCTGTCCATCATAATCTGCTGTTCTTCCTCGATTGTCGGATAGCCCATACTTATTTTCATCATAAATCTGTCCAACTGCGCTTCGGGCAACGGAAATGTTCCCACATAGCCTTGCGAGTTTTGCGTTGCGATTACCATAAACGGTTCGGGGAGCGTGTATGCCGTTCCGTCAACCGTCACGCGCTTTTCTTCCATTGCCTCCAACAGAGCCGACTGAGTTTTCGGGGAGGTTCGGTTTATCTCGTCCGCCAACAGAATATTTGTCATTACAAGTCCCTGATGATATTCAAAACGGTTTTCCTGCTTGTTGTACATCATAAAGCCCGTAATATCGGACGCCATAACGTCGGGCGTAAATTGTGCGCGCCTGAACGCGAGCCCAGAGGCTTTTCCCAATGCCATTGCAAGAGTGGTTTTTCCAACGCCCGGCACGTCCTCGATAAGAACGTGACCTTTCGCAAGCAGACAAGTGAGCACGATAAGCAGAGCGTCGTTTTTACCTTTTATAACCTTTGATACCTCGTTTACGAGGTCTGAGAGCAAATATTGATTTTGAAATCTGTCTGACATTTTCCGTTTTGACCTTTCGTATATTTGGTTGATTTATATTATAATTCTAGCACATTTTATATTAAAAATCAAGAGCAAAGCCGGAGCGAAGCAAGCGCAAACCAAGAATATGGTAAATATCCGAAACAAATATGCACAATTCGACAAAGCTCGACATAAAAAGTCAACCTCAAACAAAGCATACTTATGCGGAAAAGCGTTTTTGGGCGATTGCTATCGCATTTCTGAAATATTACCAAAAATTGGAAATATTTTGGAAAAACCACTTGAAATTATTTCCAAAAAATGGTAAAATATAATCACACCGAAGAAAACACCGCATAATATTGGCAAACGCGGCGGAATCGGCAGGAAATTATTATAATTGGAGGAAAATAAAATGGCAGAACAAATTAAAGTACTTATCGGCAACGACACCGCGGATCGCGGAATGGCTTGGGCGGGCGCAATGAAAAGAGCGGGAATGTACGCAATAACCCGCCGCTGTGACGGAAATTCGGTTTTAAATTCCATAAAATCGGAAGTGCCGGACGCGGCAATTCTCGAAGCTAAAATGCCTTTTTGCGACGCTGTGGAGGTTATCCGAAAACTGAAACTCGAAAAGAAATATGTTCCCAATGTAATAATTGTATCGGGAAATCCCGATCCCGTTCTGGAAAACGAAGCGGCGGCACTGGGAGCGTCATTTGTGACTCAGCCTGTTGACCCGCAGTATCTCGTTACGAAAATAAATCAAATGTGCGGCGTGGAAGTAAAACAGCCGAACGCCCCCGATGAAACCGACCTCGAATGTGCCGTCACCGAGATAATTCATCAGGTGGGAATACCCGCGCATATCAAGGGCTACCACTATCTTAGAACGGCAATAATGCTTTCCGTAAACAATGACGAAATGATAAATTCCATTACGAAACTTCTGTATCCTACCGTGGCAAAACAGTATGACACCACCTCGTCACGCGTTGAGCGTGCTATACGTCACGCGATTGAGATTGCATGGGACAGAGGAGATATTGATGTTATAACCAAAATATTCAGTTATACGGTGCATATGTCAAAGGGAAAGCCGACAAACTCCGAGTTTATCGCGCTTATAGCCGACCACTTGCGCTTGAAATTCAAGCAGACAGCAAGTAAAAACGCAGTTGCGGCGGCATATCACTAAAACCCAGCAAAGCGCCGAAAAATCGGCGCTTCAGACTGTCGATAAGCCCTCATCTGCTTTGTCACTTTGCATAACGGCAGGCACAAAGCCTAGCCGTTATGCGGGTTTCTAGCATCTGAGGGCTTCTCGCCAGCCCGGATTTATTTTTCGGAATATTCTGTTTCTTGCGACTGTGCCTTTATTGTTTCGTAAAAGTCATAGCCGTTTGCCTTGCAATTCGGACACGGGTTGATAACGGTTTTGACTTTTCCGAGTTTATAAGGGCAGATTTTGCAGGGAGCGTTTTTCTTTTCGGATTGGTTCACAGTATCACCGCCTTCTATCTGATTATAGCACGTTTTATGTGATTTTACAAGTTTTTACTCAGACATACGTTTGTCTTATTTCGTTGTTATAATATAAAAAGGCAAAACAATATTGACAGAATGCGATTTGCATTTTATAATGAATACAGGTGATATTATGGAAAAAACAGAACGTATTTTATCGATTTTTCTGCGGGGACTTCGCGGCGAAAAACTGACCGTATCGGAGCTGTCAAACGAATTTGGGATTTCAACGAAAAGCGTAACGCGCGACATAAACGAAATACGCGCGTTTTTGGCGGATAATCCCGAACTTTCGGGATACTCGGAGTTTGTGTATTCGCGCGATGAAAAGTGCTATACCCTGCGTGTTGACGATTTTCTGCGCGACAGCGAACTGTTGGCGATAATCAAGATACTGATTGGCTCACGCGCGCTTTCCAAACAGGAACTGCTTACGATAATCTCAAAGCTGAAACGAGTTACTTCGGCGAACGACAGAATACTGCTTGATTCGCTGATAAACAAGGAAAAGTACCATTACTGCGAGGTAAAAAGCGACTGCGAAAGCGTTATCGACAGGCTCTGGGCTTTGGCGCGGGATATTCGCACCCGCCGTGAGATAACGATAAATTATGTGAAAATGAACCGTGAAAGGGTAACGCACAGAATACGTCCAGTGTCGGTCTTGTTCAGCGAGTATTATTTTTATCTTATCGCATATCTCTCCGATGACGAGGACTACAAGCCGATATATTTCCGGGTTGACAGAATAATCGATATAACGGAACACCGCGCTCACTTTGAGCTTGCCCGGAAGTACGATTTTGACGAGGGTGAGCTGAGGAAAAAGGTGCAGTTTATGTTTCCGGGCGAGTGCCGAAAAATCCGCTTTGAGTTCTGCGGACCGTCCCTGCAAGCCGTACTTGACCGAATACCGACAGCGGTTGTGGTGAATATATACAGCGGGAGTTTCGGCGACGGCGGCGAGGATATCCGCACGAAAACGCTTCGCGGTTATCACCCCAATAATCAAATCGCGCTTATCGAGGCGGAGGTTTACGGCACGGGAATTTTGACGTACCTGTTGTCGCTTGGAAGTTGGGTGAGAGCGGTTGCGCCTGATGATTTTGTGGAGGAATTTAAGGCGGAGTTGGAAAAAATGAGAAATTTATATAAATAAGTAACAGCCGGACTGAAAGTCCGGCTGTTACTATATAAATGGTGGATCCGAGGGGAATTGAACCCCTGTCCGAAAACCCGTCCGGGCAACCTTCTCCGAGTGCAGATTGTCGTTTAAATCTCCCGCACGCGAACGCCGACAATCAGGCTTTCGCGTTTGGCAGCCTTTAGTACAACGTGAGTTACAAGGCTACTCTCTCACATCGTTCACCGCTGATTGACGCCATATCTCCACCCGCGGTACTGCGGAGTATGACGGCAGCGCCTTAGGCAGCTGCTAAAACGAGATCGTTATCTTCGTCTGCGTTTAAATTTAGTTTGCGACTTTTAAAGTGTTTTCGCCCACACTACTCGCTTATTGCTCTTCAAGATCCCCGTCGAAGCCTTTACGGACCCATGAAATTACAACACAGGATTCAGCAAGCACTGCTTTATTCTGTGTAGTATTTCATTATAACATATTATAATTGTGTTGTCAAGTGTTTTTTTCAATTTTTGTATAATTAGTATATGAAAACAACATTTGTGTTCTAATACTTTGAATCGTGGCTGTTAAATCGGCATTTGAAACTATACAACAACACTTTTGGCAAGTTCAATAAGCTCGTCCTCTGAAAAATCCCCGAATATCTCAAGAATAAAGTCGCCGTTGTCCCAGATAAGTGCGCCGCTCTTTTGTTCAGAATTGTCCGGGCAGACGTACAGGGCATAATGTCCGTCAATGTCAAGCTCTTTGATGTGGTGTTTTTCATTGTCAAAATGTGTATCATAGCCGATTTTTACGCTCTGATCGAAAGTAAAATATCGGTTTGTCTGCTTGTTGTAATATGTTGTATTCGCCCACGAGGAGTTTACCATTTGTTCGGACAATTCATATCCGTCCGGTATTTTCGAGAGATGGTATACATCGGTTATTGTTTGCGGACAGTTCTCGGCATTGGCTGTCAGAACTTCGGTGTTGTCGCGGTGTTTCTCAAGCTTGAACACGTTTACAATAGCCGCGCCCGCAGCTATTCCCAGCATTGCCATAAAAATTACCAGACAAATTATAATTGCTTTTTTTCCGAACGGGAGCTTATGAGTATCGCAGGACGGTCCCGCGTTCTGCGACGCCGCTGACAAAATCTTTTTCATCGCGCGGCGATGCTTATTGGAAAATAAGTGGCGCGGCGCGTTGTCAAATACAGCGAAATCGCGTCTGTGAATTTCTTCAAAAACCTCGTTCAAAGTGCTGTTACACATTATTGCTCTCCTTGTTTTCCAGATAGAGCCGGAGTGATTTTCTTGCGCGGTACAGTCTCTGCCGTACAACGTTTTCCGAAATTGAAAGGAATTGTGACATTTCGCGGATAGTCAGACCTTGATAAACATTAAGCTCCAATATGTCGCGCTGAAGCGGAGAAAGTTCGGAAATACAGCGGATAAGTTCATCGGACGATAGCATCGCAAATATATTTTCCTGAAAATCCGGTTCCTGGTTGGCGGCGGAAATGATGTCCGTCAGCTCTACTTCCTCAATTGCGGAGTTTTTCTTGTACATATCCACAGCTATATTCCTTATTATAACATCGGCGAAAGCTGTTCTTTTGTTCTGACTGATCTGAAAAAATCTTTCAGGTTTGTTGGCTATTCTCAGAAAAGTTTCCTGAACAGCGTCTTCTGCGTCCTCACGGTTATGTAGTTTAGAAAACGCGATTGAATATAGTCGATTTTTGTTCTTTTCATAAAAATCGGTCAGATCTTTTCTTTGCTCATCTGTCTGCAAAACAGCAAGCGCGGCGGAAATCACACCACATCATCTCCCATTATTCGCTATAATTATTATAGCACATTTTATCTGATATTTCAAGACGAGAATAATCATCTTATTAAATTTATCCGCGAGTTCTCTTTATATTTAATTACCTATTGACAACTATTGGCGTTTGTTGTAGAATTATAATAGAGTATTGTAAAATTACATCATACAAAGGGAGCCGCGTATTATGGGAAACAGATACACCGCTTTGATCGTTTCAAGCGATCAACATAATATAGAACGCCTGTCCGACATTCTGAAGGATAGTTATAATATAATTACTGCGGGAAACGGCATTGACGCGCTTGAAATAATGCGTGGAGATAGTCGCCCCGACATCGCGGTTGTTGACGAATCGGAGTACGAAGATGATGTTGCACGTGGTTTGAACGAAGACAGCGCGCTTTTTTCTGTTCCTGTCGTTTTTGTTGTTTCGGATGATGATATAGTAAACCGTGTCAGCAATTCGGAAACGGTGGATTTTGCTCCTGTCGGAAATCCTGCCGCCGTTCGCCGCCGTGTGGAAAATGTTCTGCGCCTGTCGGAGATAAACGGCATAAAGTGTGAGAACGAGTGCCTGAAATCCGATCTTTCTCCGGAATCCTGTTTTTCCTCGTTTATGGACAATATGCCGGGCGGTGTTGCCGTTATCAAAACAAACGGCTCAACGGCTGAATGTGTATATTCAAACAATGAACTTCCTGTGCTTTTCGGTATGAGTATGGATAAGTTCCGTATGCAGTTTGTTATACCTAAGTCTTTCGCGTGGATAAATACTTTTATTGAAAAAGCACGTGAAACAGACAAATTCACATTTGTTTTTTCTGTCGGAGAAAAAAATATGCCCGAATTATGCCGCTATATAAGAGTTGTGGCGGGCAGAATATCCGAAAATGACGATGAAAAAGAGTACTACTGCGTTTTCCTTGATATAACTGCCGAAAAACGGCAGGAGCTTTGCGAGGAAGAGAGCGGCAGACAGCTGCGTGAAAGTAAATCGCGTCTGGAAATGGTTGTAAATAACGCTCCGGGCGGCATTTCGTTTTCGGAACTCGGCAGCGATGGAAGATTTCATACAATGTTTATGAACCGCGGCCTTGTTGAAATGCTCGGTTATTCGAGCCTTGACGAAGGTATGCTGGAAGTGTCTGAAAATGCCGGCGGTGGAATTTGCCCCAATGATGTCGAGGCAATTCGCGAGAAAATATTCGCACTCCCCGAATCGGGCGGACATTTCAAGCATGTTGCCGGGTGTCAGACGCGCGGCGGCAAAATCTGGATATCTATGCGATGCCAGGTAATGCGCGGCGAAGACGGCACCGCAAAGATGTACTCTTTTATCACAAACATCACAAAGGAAAAACGTTTTGAGGACGAGCTTCGTGCCGTTGCATACTTTGACCCGCTTACGGGTCTGTACAACCGTCACGCGTTTATGCGGAATGCCCGCCGTGTGATCGATGAAAATCCGCTGACGGAATTTTCCATGATGCGGTTGAATATACGTTCGTTCAAGGTGGTAAACGATCTGCTGGGGCGCGATGTCGGAGATAAAGTGCTGATGAAGATTGCTGATGTTTTCCGCGAGTTGTTCAGCGGCGAGAGTGTTTTTGCGCGCTTTTTCGCGGATAATTTTGCAGTTCTCACGCCGTATTCCGAACGCGGCATACATCCCCGGACGGTTCTTAACGCGGTTCAGGAGGCGGTTTCGTCAAGCGGACTGCTTCCCCATGAAATTCAGTACTATATCGGAGTTTACAGAATAACCGATCGAAGTATGTCGGTGGAAAATATGGCGGACCGTGCCTCAATCGCCTGCCGATCGATAAATGGCAGTTATCAGGCGCATATCGCTTATTATGACGAGAAAATGCGTCTTAATATGCTGGATGAACAGGAGGTCTGCGACGATAGCCGAAGGGCGCTTGAAAACGGAGAATTTTGCGTTTATTATCAGCCCGTTTATGGAATAAAAGCAAAGCGGTTTGTAAGCGCGGAGGCTCTGGTTCGTTGGAATCACCCTGTAAAGGGTATGATAGGTCCAGGAAAATTCATTCCCGTTTTTGAAAAGAACGGCTTTATTGCCGAGCTTGATCTGTATATTCTCGAACAGGTGTGCAAGTATATGAAACGCCGCCGTGACGCGGGACTTTCCCAAATCCCCATTTCGGTGAATATTTCCAGAATGAGCCTGTATGACGCCAATCTTTTTGAAAAGATAAACGGAATTACATCCCGATACGGCATAGACACCAAATATTTCCGCATTGAGATCACCGAAAGCGCGTATAACGACAATCCCGAACAGCTTCTTGAAACAGTGGGAAAGCTGCGTGAAAACGGGTATCCCGTGCTTATGGATGATTTCGGAAGCGGTTATTCTTCGCTGAACACGCTGAAGGATATACCAATTGATATTCTCAAGCTCGATATGAAGTTTATGCAGGGCTTTGAGGAGAACAGTAAAGTCGGCACGATTGTAACGTCTGTCGCGCGAATGGCAAAGTGGCTGAATGTTCCTATGCTCGCCGAGGGAGTGGAAACAAAGGAACAGTTTGATTTTCTTGAAAGCATTGGGTGCGCGTATATCCAGGGCTATTATTTCTCGCGCCCCGTTCCGGAGGAAGAGTTTACAAGGCTGATTGAACTGAAGGAAGAGAGCGGCGACAATTCGGCAATTGAGGGTTACGCGCTGAACGAGGAAGTAAATGAGCTGCTCGGAAGCAGCGCGCTTGTATCAAAGCTGATAAGCGGAGCTTTCGGCGGTTTCGGCATTTATGAAATGTATGACGGAAAGCTTGAGGTAATTCGCGTAAACGAGGGATATGAGCGAATTATCGGTTATACGCCCGAAGACATCAGCGAAAAACCCGTCAATGTCTGGGAAATGATGCCGCCGGAGGACGCGGAGATTTCCCGCAATGCCTGCATCGAAGCGTTGAATACAGATAAGGCAGTCCGCGCGGTTATACACCGCTATGACAGGAACGGAAAGATCGTCACGCTGGACGGTGTTCACAGAAAGCTTGGCGGAGCAAAAGAAAACCCGATAATCTGCATTGCGTTCAACGATATAACGGAGCTTTTGGAAAACGAACAATTGGTTGACCGTTCGCGTACAGAAATAAATGAGATACTTAAAGCCACGGACGCTGTCGCCGTGGACATCGATTTTGAGAACGAAACCGTGTTCTGCGTGGGCGATCTGTCCGATTACGGTATTGATCTCATAAAAACGCGCGAAAATTATGGGATTGACAATCCTCTTGAATGTGCGGTTCATCCTGACGACATAGAGAAAGTAAAAAGTCTGAACAATGAAAGAAGTGCCGGCAAGAGAATCGAGGAGTTCCGTCTGTACAACAAAAAGGACGGGAAATATTACTGGTGGAAGTTCACGGAAGTCCGTATGTTCAGCGACGAGGGAAAAATGGTCCGCCTTATCGGAATAGCCAACAACATAGATTCCGAAAAGCGCGCCAAGCTTGAATTGGAAGAGGAACGCGCACACGGCGACGCTGTTATGAGCAGGCTCGGAGCCGGTATCCTTATGGTGGAAATAAGCGACATTCATAAGGCGCACATCATATACAGCAATAAGAGCTTCTGGAATATTATCGGTCAGAACGAAGCAAACGACGAGAACTTCTTTGGCAATATCTTTACCGGAATGTCGGATAAAGACTGTCAGGAAATCAGCGAAACCATAAAAAACGGCAATGCCGTAAATTCACGTTATCATATTACCAGAAGCAACGGAGAAAACGCCGTTTTGGACTATACCATCGGATTGTCGCGCGAGGACAACGGCTGTCGGGTTTATATGGTGCTTGTGTCGGATGTTACGGAAGCATACAACACCCGTGCGCATCTGGAAGCTATTGTACGTAATTCCCGTGACGGGCTTGCGCTGGTAGATAAAAATGAAAACGGAATTGAGATAACTTACGCAAACGACAGGTTTTTCAGTATTCTTCACACCGAACAGGAAAATTCGGCGCGTGTTATTCCTTTGCTTGAAACGGTGCTTGATTCGGGTGTAAAAACCGGTGATATACGGATAAATCACGCGAAAACACAAAGGATAGTTCGCACTTCCATTGATGAGATAGGCAGAACGGGAATGAATACCGTAAGCTATATCGTTGAGGTAAGTGATGTTACGGTTGCACGCTCGGAATCGCGGAACAGAATCGCGGAACGTATGGCAAACGCGGGCGCGGGACTTTATGACGAGGTTGTTGAGATAAATTACCGTGACCGCACCGTAAAGCTGACATCTTCCCGCCGTGAACCCGAACGCGCTAAAAAAGCGAAAGCACATTCAATAGAAAGCATTATCGATATCTGGGGGAGAAAATACGTTCATCCCGATGATTACGGCAAGTTCAGGGATATGGTAACGGCTCCCGCGGACAATCCTGATTTCACGGATTCCTACTGTGAGATAAGAGTAATGGATCGTGACGGCGAATACTGCACGCTTGGACTTGTGCTGGTTCGCTCCCGCACCGATGTGTGTATGATGTTTGTGCGTGACAGAGCGCGTTTTGACAATTCTCTGACTTCGGCGCAGGTTGCCGAAACGTATCGGCTGTATAATCTGGTGGCTGAGCAATCGCATACCACGGTTATCGAAATTGACCATATCGCTAAAAAGATTTCCTGTTCGCCGACAATCGGGGATTTCTGGATTTCAACGCTTTCGGAAGATGAAATTTCGGGGATAGAATATGTAAGACAGGGTCTTGCGGTATACCCTGAGGACAAGAAGAAATACAGCGCGTTTATCAATAAAGTGCTCGCGACAGATGAGCCGCAGACGGTAACGCTTCGTATGAAAATGGCGGACGGTAGTTTCAAGTGGTGCAGAATAACCGTATCCGTTTTGCGCGGCAAAAATAACATACTGCTTAAGTCGCTGTGTACCATAAATCTGGTTCACAACGAAGTTGTCGCAAGTATAAAAGCGCACGAAACAGATGAATTTATGCGCCGTACGGTGGCACATATTCCCGTTGGCGTGGGCGTTTACAGGCTTGATGGCGGAAAGCTGGTATCTCTGTATGTAAGCGATAATATGCACGATATGGTAGGCAAGGACAGCGATTATTATTATTCCGATATTGAAACATTCATTGAAGAAAATTATGTCGCGGCAGACGAGAATAAAGAGTACAGCAGAATGACCTGCATAAAAAGGGAAGACGGGAGCGAATACTGGCTGAGAACCATTTTCCGCGTCCTGGAAGAGAACGGCGACCACATAGTCTATATCGCAAATATTGACGTGACGGATCGCGTGGAGAGTCAACGGAGCGAAGAGGCTCGCGATCAGATGTACAGCCTTCTGCTTGATGAATCGGGAATGATTGTCTTTGCTTATGACCCCAAGAGCGACCTGCTGACATATATCAGATACTGCGGTGAAAACAACGTTGTCAGAATTGAAAATGTAACCGAAAATAAAGACAGTTTGACGCAGATATATCCCGACGATCGTGAAAAAATGGCGGAAAAGCTGAAATATATGTCGTCTTCCGCCGGACTTGAGGATACAATAATTGTGCGTGTGAATACAGACGGGGAGCTGCGGCGTTATAAAGCGCTGTTGAAGAGCGTTGCGGACGAAAGCGGCGTTGTGTTCAAAGTTGTCGGAAAGCTTGACGACGCTGAAGAAGAGATAACGCATATGGAGCAGATGCAGGAAAAAGCAAAGTATGATTTGCTTTGCAGCGACATATTCAACAAATCCACCACCGAAGAGCTTGTGAGGGCGGAACTGGAGCACAATCCGTCCGGCGCAGTTATGATGCTTGACGTTGATGATTTCAAGAGCATAAACGATTCGCTTGGACATATGTTCGGCGATGAGTTCCTGAAGAATTTTGCGTCAATAGTCAAGAGCGCGTTCAGGGAAAGCGATATTGTCGGTCGTTACGGCGGAGATGAGTTCTTCGTGTTTATGCCCCATGCAACGGCTACTCAGGCGGAGAAAAAGGCAAGCCGTATCCTAGAAAAAGTAAGCAGTCTGTCCGTGCCGATAGAAGGCGGGATTAAATGTAGCATCGGAATAGCGGGAGCAACTCCCGATAACCACGACTATGGCAAGCTTTTCAGACAGGCAGACAGTGCGCTTTACCAAGCGAAAAACCGCGGCAAGAACTGTTATGCCGTGTTTGACGCGTCAATGGGCGACGGTTCTTTCCGGATTAAAGAACCTGTTGGAAAAGACAGAATAAGAGCGGCGGCAAACACCGATAATACGCTGAATATTATGGCGCGTGTATTTGATTTGCTGTATTCGGGCGAAAATATCACCGACGGAATAAACGATATTCTTTCGTTTGTCGGAAAGACGTTTAATGTAAGCCGTGCGTATATTTTCGAGAACACCGACCACGGCGAATGTTGCCGGAATACGTTTGAGTGGTGCAATGAGGGAATATCTCGCGAAATAAACTTGTCGCAAACGTTTTCGTACAAAGACGATTTCGGCGGAAATTATCTTCAGAATACGGAAGATGGCGTGTTCTATTGTCACGATATAAACGAGCTTAATGAAAAAAGGCGCGAATTATGCGAACGTCGGAAAACAAAATCAATGCTTGAATGTGCAGTGATAAATAACGGAAAATATAAGGGTTTTGTTGGGTTTGAGGAGTGCGGAAACAATCGTTTCTGGACAAAAAGCCAGATTGACGTGTTGAAGTTTATCGCGAAACTGTTTTCGATTATGTTTATGAAATAATAAAACGGCAAGGTTTTCGCCTTGCCGTTTTGATATTTATGGGTTTTATTTCAGGTGATTGTAACCGCCGTTTAGGATTATCTTCCGATAATTCTTGTAGCAGATGTTAAGGTCAACGTCCATGTCTATTCCCGAAACCTTTCCGTATGCGGTGTATTGCCATATTCCGTAATCGTCCGTGTATGAGGTCTGCGGAAACCATTCCGCAAGCCAGACGTCATAATCGGACAGCTCGTCCATATTGAGATATGTGGTCGCCCAACTTCGATTGGTATAAAGCATAGGATAATACCCCGCTTTTCTTACTTCCTCCAAAAACACCTTTGCTATTTCTGTTCGTTCCGCGTTTGTAAGATTTTCTTGCTGCGACGGGTCTTCAAAATCGAGAACGGCGGGGAAATCAAGAATATACGGTGAAATTGTCCTGATGAAGAACTGCGCTTCTTTCCGCGCGTCCTCAGGGGTTTCCGCCCAGAGATAGTGATATGCGCCCACCATAAGACCCGCTTTTTTCGCCTCGACCACATTGTATGAAAACCGTATATCCTCGCCCGTAATGTTGTCCGAACCGTCGCCGATAGATGAACGCAGAATAACGAAATCCACTCCCGACGCCTTAACTTTTTCCCAGTCAATAGCGCCCTGATACCGTGATACATCAATGCCGAGCCAATTTACATCAGCGGGTTCGGAGTCGTATTCGGAAAGCTCAGGATATTCAATACGGTTTGTCATATCCACAAAATCGCCTTGCAAAGACGTTTTGTTTCTGTCATCAAACAGCTGCCCGCTTTTTGAAAGTGAAAGTCTGCCGTTCTCTTTGTGCAGTTTTGAGTTGGGGGCAAGCGTCACAGTACCGCTCACGACCATTCTGCCGTATATGTACAGACTTCCGTTTGATTTTACCGAACCGTTCATTGTAACAACAAGCGCGCCTTTTATGAACATAACGCCGTTTTTTTCACATATTGCCTTTCCTGAAAGTGTAACGTCCGAGTTTTTCCCGAAAGTGAATCTGTTGTGATTTACGATAGCGCCCGCTCTGTAAACATTCATTTTACCCGAAATTGCCGTTATTCCCTTGCTTCCGGTTGTGAACACAGAGGAAATGTTAAGTGAAGAACTTTTGGTTGCGGAAAACGTTCCGTAATTATTCACCGCTGAGTTTTCCAGAGTGTTTAATTCCCCCGAAACAATAACTGTCGCTGTCGGTTCGACAATAAGTTCGCCTTTGATGTTGAGGGTACTTCCCGAATATATCACAAGTGAGCCTTTGTCTTTTATCAGCAGTTTGCTGTTTTTCGGCAGAGTAAAGGTTTTTTCTTTTGTGATTTTGACCGTTCTGTCTATGTAGTAGTTCTGGTTTTCCTTGAAATTCGACGAGCCTGTCCAGCGTTTGTAGTCCGAGCTTTCGGCGGGTATATATTCCGCAATTCCGTAAGAGGCGCTGTCGCTTGTTTCGGTAAATGCTCCTAGCGCAAATCCGCCCGTTCCGAAACATACGCAGATTGCCGAGAGCAACAGCGCGATTGCTTTTTTGAAAAACTTCATTTTAATACTCCGATTATGTAAATTGAGAAAATAGTTTGTTTTTTATAATCCTATTTTCTCATATTTTTTGGGTTTTGTCAAATGGTTTTTTACGTCAAAGCCGAAAAAACACTATATTTAGTCATATTGTTCAAACCAAAACGCAGAAAGTAGTTGATATTGCACAATAGACGTTTTATTCGTGCTTGTCGATAACAGACATGGGGTCAATCCATTTTCCACCCTGTTTCACTCCCAAATGCAGGTGGGGTTGTTGAAGGATTTCACATTGGTTGGTGTCGGAGGTTTTGCCGAGGATTTCGCCCTGTTTTACCGCTTGTCCCGCTTTTACGTTAAGTTCCTTTGCCAGACCGCAGTACTGCACGTCCAGACCGTTGTTCTGCTCCACGATAACGTAAACTCCCCACAGCGCGTCGTCCTTGATTTCCTTAACCACGCCTTCCGACATGGATTTTACTTCCGTACCGAGGTCGCAGAGAATATCACAGCCGTCGTGCGTTTTCCAAACGCCGAGCGTTTCGGATTTTACAAGCTCTCCGTTGCTGAAAGGGTGTGAAATTTCGCCTTTGACGGGCAGAATGTTTCCAACATCGGCGATAATAGGTTTATTTGTCGGAACTGCATCCGATGCGGAATTGACTGATACACCCGATGAGGTGTCATCCTTAGGTACGCCGGAAACGTTGTTCTGCACCGGAACATCAGAGCTTTCCGGCGCGGAAAACGTATACGTCTGTTGGCTTGCCGCAAGGGTGGCGGATTTGTTGTCCGGAACAAGCCTGTTCAGTGTGGAACGGTATGCGGCGAACATTGCAACGGCAATCGCAGCCGCCCCTACAGAAGTGGCAATTGCCCAAGTTTTGTTGAATCGGTTGTTTCTTCTTCTCATAATAACATTCCTTTCGGTCTTGTATGGATTTTAATGGTATTTTTGCCCGATTTATGAAATATATACAGGATCAATAAAAAATGTTATTATACGAAAAGTATACTTTTGACAGTATTATACAAAAAAGCGCCAAGATTGTCCTTGGCGCTTCAGTTTGTTGTATAACTCTGATAATAAATAACAGATTAGTTTTTCTTGTTTCCGCATGTCAGGCAGAAGTTCGCGTCTGCAGTGTTGGTTGTGCCGCAGTTGGGGCAGATCCATCCTGAAGCCTGAGGAGCGGCAATTGGTTCGGTGGGAACCTGAGGCTGCTGAACGGGTGCGGACTGTACAGGGGGCTGAGGCGCAGGCTGTACAGGCGGTTGAACAGGCGCAGATTGAACAGGAGGCTGAACAGGCTGTTGCATAGGCTGTGCCTGCTGATACGGCTGCTGCATCGGAGGCTGAGCATACTGCTGAGGATAAGGCTGATACGGTTGCTGAGGCTTGGGTGCCTTCAGATTTTCAACAAATTTGGGCATATAAGAGTATGCCGAGTCCGGAAGCTCTTCCTTTCCGGTGTTGTTGCGATAGATTTTGTCAAGAGTTTTCTCGACATTGCTGAAGTGTTCGAGAACACATGCCCAGATAGCGGTAACGCTGAAAGTCAGCACAAGTCCGCCAAGAATAGTGGGAAATACATACTTAGCAAATGGGTTGACAATACTTCCGTAATTTCCATATGATGAACCGTAGCTACCGCTTATGGCTGCGCCTAAAGTCGATCCCAATGATCCTATCGAAACTGCCGCAACAATGGTCATAGCGATTCCCGTAAGGAAAAATATGATCATCATAACAAAACTGAACTTTTGTGCTTTTCTTTTCATAAAAGAACCTCCTAAAAATATTTTTTTCGAATTTATTATATCACACAAAATACCTGATGTCAACCGTAAAAGTCA
>JALEQE010000076.1 GCA_022766825.1 Oscillospiraceae bacterium
TTGCTTGCATATTTTTCGCCATAGCGTTTTGCGCGAAGCGCATAATGCGTGCACAAATTTTCCTTGACCGCATTATCCGCCTTTGGCGGAAAACGCTGCGACAGCCCGCCTGCGTCAAATTTGTACAATCTGACGCCGACACGAAGTCGGAAGGCGTTCGCCCAAGCGGCGCGGGACGCGCCGCACAAAAAGGCGAACGCACTATTAATCTGACTACGCAATATGCGCAAAATCTCTGTGCGGTATTGCCCTAAATACGTGTTTTCTCCCTCGCCGCGGCGGGGGAGATTTTATCGTTTAATTTGGTACATAACCCGTTGCTTTTTAGCGGATGAGTGTTTTATAAATAATATTCCGAGCGCATAAGCGCAAATAAGCGCGAGTATCCCGACAGTTTCCAACCACACAAAAGCGGGAATTTTATCAAGAAACGGGAAGATTTCGTACAGATGTCGCGGAAGTTCTCCGAGCATAATATAGTTCGTCCCGAAAATACTGTTGAACACGGAAACGGCGGCAACATACGCGTTTCCTAACAGGAAAGCGTAAAACGCGCTTTTAACAGAGGTTTTGTATCGCAGAACAAATACGCAGTACAGACTGAAAAGCAGCATTATATGGTGGCTTATTATGAACTGATAGAACAAGTAACCGCTCCAAGTCCGCGACAAATCGGGAAAAATAATGGCTGGCAAAGGACCTATTACGGTAAAGTAATATATTACCGAGAACAGGGAATGTCTGTTGTCGGTGTAGAGAATATATATCAGAAAAAAGTTCGCCACAAAACAAACATGCAGCGGCAAATCCTCCGAGAGCCGCCATTCGCCGATTGCGATACGCCCCGAGTAATGTATCAGCATATTGACGAGAAGTACGGTTGCCATACAGCGGCGAATTATATTGAAATGCCCGAATTTTATCAGCTTTTCGCGGAAAACTATCAATACGGCGTATAATGCCAAAAAGAAAACGGAAATCATTATATGCAAATTCCCGAAAAGTTCCAAACCGTTGTCAAAAGTCGTTTCTCGGGTAAAAAAATTGTACAGAAATCCCATAAAATCACCTCTTTACGGCTTATTATTTCCGTTTCGACAAAAAAATGCTAGACAAAACGCAAAAAATGTGATATAATAAAATGTGTATGTTTATAACAATATACGCGGAATAATTCAAAGTAAGTGAAAGGAAGTTTTATTATGCAAGTTACTGTTGATACTATTATAGGAGATATTCTTGATTTTAACGGAGAGGCTGCGGCTCCCATTTTTATGGGAATGGGTATGCACTGTCTCGGTTGCCCCGCATCACGCGGCGAGAGCGTTGGTCAGGCTTGCGAGGTTCACGGCGTTGACGCGAACGAAATCGTAGAGCAGCTGAACGCGGCACTTGGCAATTGATTGCGCTTGATAACCGTCTGAAAACGGCGGCGGAGTTTTGCCGTGAGGGAAAAATCGCCGCCGATATCGGTTGTGACCATGCGCAGCTTGCGTGCTATTTGGCACAGAACAAGTCACGGTTCGTTATCGCGTCCGATGTGAGGGACGGTCCTCTTGAAGCGGCTCGGAGAACGGTTGCGGAGCAATCCGTTTCAAACGTAAAAGTTGTAAAATCGGACGGGCTGAAAGAAATAGAATTTGCCGATGATGTGATTATCTGCGGAATGGGCGGGGAGCTTATTGCCGAGATAATAAGCGGTTGTCGGTTTTTAAATTCCGATACGCGTTTTATTCTTCAACCGATGACAAAGCCCGATTTTTTGCGGAAGTGGCTTTACGACGAGGGTTTCGAGATAATCGAGGAGCGCGCGGCGTTTGACGCGGGCAAGTGCTATTCGATAATGTATGTCGGGTACACGGGCGAGCGGCGCACGGTTGACGAATTGTTCGCGCTTACGGGCAAAATGACCGATAGAGCGTATCTACAAAGAGTTGCCGAAAAATTGCTGAAAAACGCGGCGGAAATCGAAAAATCCGACAAATTCCGCGACAGAGCGGCTGTTTTGCGTGAAATGGCAGATATGATTTTGAAAGAGGAAACACAATGACGGTCGGGGATATTTTAAAATACTTATCGGAAATCGCGCCGCTTGATACCGCCGAAAGTTACGATAATGTGGGTTTGCTTGTCGGAGGCGCGGACGAGGACGTAACTGGGGTTTGCTGTTGCGTTGACATAACTCACGAAGTAATCAAAGAGGCTGTTGAAAAAGGCGCGAATTTGATTGTTTCACATCACCCCGTAATTTTTGAAGGCTTGAAAAAAATTCCGACGTGGAGCCCCGTTGTTGAACTTGTCAAAAACGACGTTTCCGCGATTGGAATGCACACGAATTTCGATATGGCGAGAAACGGCGTAAACGAAACTCTTGTTGATCTTCTGGAATTTGAATGTTCGGGGTATCTTGACGGAAATTACGGCGCGATTTGTGAAATGCCCCTAACTTTGACGCCGTTGGCTCTCGCGGAGCATTGCAAGAACAAGCTCGACCTCGACTGCGTGAAATACAGCAAATTCAACTGCGATAAACAGCCGATAACCCGCGTCGCCGTATGTTGCGGCGGGGGAGTTGACCGTGAAATAATGCGCCTTGCTCGTGAAAAACATTGCGACGCGATTGTTTCGGGCGATATAAAGCATAATTTTTGGATTGAGGCGGAAAACTGCGGTATTTCGCTTGTGGACGCAGGACATTTCGGCACGGAAAAAGCGGCGGCACATTCGCTTGCGAAACTGATTACAATGCGCTTTTCCGAAGTGCCCGTATTCAGCGCGGACTGCGAAAGCGACCCGTGCGGGTACGTTTGAATTAAAATGAAAGGGGTTGATAGAGATGTCGCTTGACGGAGCATTTTTGCATTGCGTCAAACAAGAGATAAGCGGTCTTATCGGCGCGCGAGTGGACAAGATATATCAACCCTCGCGCGAGGAAATAATCGTTTCTTTGCGTATGCTGGGCGGCGAGGACAGAACGGCGAAAAAAATCGTTTTTTCGGCGGGAGGAACTTCCGCGCGCGTTCACCTTACGGAGCTGGATTTTGAAAATCCTTCCGCCCCTCCGCTTTTTTGTATGATACTGCGCAAGCACTTAAACGGCGGAAAGCTGATTGACATACGGCAGGACGGTTTGGAGCGCGTACTGTATTTTGATTTCGAGTGCGTAAACGAAATCGGCGACCGTGTTGTCAATACGCTTATTTCCGAGATAATGGGGCGTTATTCCAATATAATATTGGTTCGTGACGGACGAGTGGTTGACAGCATAAAGCGAATTACAGACGGCGGCGACGAGAATTTCACGGGGCGGCGGATTTTGCCGAACATACCGTATGAAACTCCGCCTCGAACCGACAGACTTTGTTTGCTTGATACGGAAATCGGCGATATTATGAACGCTGTATTCGGAGGTGAGTATCAAAGTCAGCGATTGGCGAAAGCTTTGTCGTTGGTGCTCGAAGGAATTGCGCCGATTTTCGCACGGGAATGTGTGTTTTTTGCGGCGGGCGACGTTGACGCGGTTGTCGGTAATTTAAACGAACAGCAAAAAAATCGCATCGGCGAATTTCTTCTAAACGCGAAAAATCTGTTGAAAAACGGTGCAGATTATACTTTGCTCACCGATGAAAACGGCAAGAAAAAGGATTTTTCCTTTGTTGATGTAAAACAGTACGGTAGTTTTTACGGTGCAAAGCGTTTCACTTCGCCGAGTAAACTGCTTGACGAGTTTTTCGGCGCGGCGGCAAAGCAGGACCGTATGAAACAGCGTTCGCACGACCTTTTGAAAACCGTAAACAACGCTTATGAACGCATTTCCCGCAAGATTGAGTTGCAGAAAAAGGAACTTGCCGAATGCGGACAGCGTGATGTTTTCCGAGTGAACGGCGACCTTGTAAATGCGAATATTTACAGGCTGAAAAAGGGTATGACGAAATGCGAGCTTGAAGATTTCTACACGGGCGAACCTCGTGAAATAGCTTTGGACGCGCGATTAACTCCCGCGCAGAACGCGCAGAAGTATTATAACGAATACCGCAAACTCGACACAGCGGAGAAAAAGCTCACGGAGCTGATAAAAAAAGGCGGTGACGAGCTTTTATATCTTGACAGCGTACTTGACAGCATTTCGCGCGCCGAAAGCGATTGGGAACTTTCGGAAATTCGCCGAGAATTGCGGGAGCAAGGTTATCTGAGAGCCGTCAAGGGCGACGACAGACCGTCAAAAAAACTCTCCGAACCGTTGAAATTCTGTTCGTCGGAGGGTTTTGAGATACTTGTCGGACGAAACAATCGTCAGAACGACCTGTTGACGCTCAAAACCGCCAAAGCAACGGATATTTGGCTGCACACAAAGGATATAGCGGGTTCGCACGTCATTATTCGCACGAACGGACAAACGCCGTCCGAACAGACGATTTTTGAGGCGGCGCAGTTGGCGGCGTATCATTCCAAAGGACGGAACGGTTCGGGTGTGCCTGTGGATTATACCGCGGTGAAATTCGTGAAAAAGCCCGCGGGCGCGAAACCCGGAATGGTTATTTTCACAAACAATAAAACGCTTTTTATTACTCCTAACGAGGGTATTGTAGATAAATTGAAAATACATTAAAGACAAAGTGAAAGGACATAAATCACGATGAGAAAAGAACTCGACAAAACTTACTCCCCGAAGGATTTCGAGGACAGACTTTATAAATATTGGGAGGACAGCGGATTTTTCAAGGCGGAACGCGACCCCGAGAAAAAACCGTACACAATCGTAATGCCGCCGCCCAACATCACGGGACAACTGCATATGGGTCACGCGCTTGACTGCACATTGCAGGATATACTTATCCGTTGGCGCAGAATGGAAGGCTATGCCGCGCTGTGGCTGCCGGGAACGGATCACGCGTCTATCGCTACCGAGGCGAAAATCGTTGCGAAGATGAAAGAAGAGGGAGTTTCCAAGGAAGACATAGGACGCGATGGCTTTTTGGAGCGCGCGTGG
>JALEQE010000068.1 GCA_022766825.1 Oscillospiraceae bacterium
AAAGCGTATCGACAAACAGCGCACGTCCTACTACAACTACTACACCGACAAACGCTGGGGACAGCCGCAGAATTATCACATCTGCGTTGACAGCTCCGCGCTCGGTATTGACGGCACGGTTGAACTGCTTAAACAGTTCGCCGGGGATTATTACAAATAACATAAGATATTGAGCGTTGTTCTTTGCGGCGCTCAATTATTTTATACCCGCCCTTTCTGCATAATTTCTCCGTAATTTCCAATAATAGGAATGAAAATACAATACGGAGGAAAAAGAATGGCAAATCAGAATGGAACACCCGCGTTTTCAAGCGAAGCCGCCGAGGCGCTGGGTAACGCGATTGCGATAGCAGGTCAGATGGGACACACATATATAGGCAGCGAACACCTTCTGTGTGCGCTTGCAAAATGCCCCGAAAGCGCGGCAGGTGCGCTGTTGTCAAGACAGCGAATACGTTTCCGCGACCTTATTATGCAGCTGAAAGGCAGAGTGGGCATAGGAGAAAGCACGGTATTATCCGAAAACAATTTCTCGCCGCGACTGCAAAAACTGTTGCTTAACGCGCGCGGATACGCCATGGCGAAAAACGACAGCTATGTCGGAACGGAGCATATTCTGCTCGCTATGCTCACCGACCGCGACTGCACGGCTTACAAAATGCTATGCGAACACGGCGACAGCGTTGCAAGACTGTACGGAAGCGTTTCCGTGAAGAATTACGAACCGCCGCGTTTCGACAGCGTTCAACCGCCCAAAAAAACGGCGAAGAAAACCGAACCCGCGCGAAACGAGTTCGCCGCGCTGAACAAATACGGCGTTGAACTAACACTCGAAGCACGAGAGGGGCGGCTTGACCCCGTTATCGGGCGCGATACGGAAACGGAACGTTTGGTGCAGATACTTTTGCGGCGAACCAAAAACAACCCGTGCCTTATCGGTGACGCGGGTGTGGGAAAAACGGCGGTTGTGGAGGGTTTCGCGCAGAGAATAGCTTTCGGGAATGTTCCGCCCGAGCTTGCTGAGAAACGGGTTTTCGCACTTGATTTGTCCGCAATGCTCGCGGGCGCGAAATATCGCGGCGACTTTGAGGAGCGTCTGAAAGGCGCGCTTGACGAGGCTATGAACAATCCCGATGTTATCCTGTTTATCGACGAAATCCATATGATAGTTGGAACGGGCGCGGCAGAGGGGGCGATTGACGCGGCAAGCATACTCAAACCGCTGTTGGCGCGCGGAAAACTGTGCCTTATCGGAGCTACCACGACCGATGAATACCGCCGCTATATCGAAAAAGACAGCGCGCTTGACCGCCGTTTTCAGCCAATAACCGTTTTACAGCCTGATGAAGCGGGGGCGGTTTCGATATTGAACGGTCTGCGCGGACGGCTTGAAGAACACCATCACGCCGTTATAACGGACAATGCGATAAAAGCCGCCGTAACGCTTTCCGAACGTTATCTCAACGACCGCCGACTTCCCGACAAGGCAATCGATTTAATTGACGAAGCCGCCGCGAAAGCGCGCACGGAGCACTTCTGCGTAAAACCCACGTTTTTCCGCGCAATCAAAGAAAAAACGCAGAAAGAACGTATTGTGGTTGACGAGGAAGATGTTGCAGCCGCCATTTCGGCGATAACGGGAATACCCGCCGCGAAACTCACGGAAAACGAGGGAAAGCGGCTAGCGGAGCTGGAAAACATACTGAAAAAGCGCGTTATCGGACAGGAAAAAGCAGTTTCTCTTGTCGCAAACGCCGTCCGCAGAGGTCGCGCGGGGCTTAAAGACCCGAACAGACCAATAGGCTCGTTTTTGTTTCTCGGACAGACGGGCGTTGGAAAAACGGAGCTTTCACGCGCGCTTGCAGAGGGCGTTTTCGGTGACGAAAAACGGCTTATCCGTTTCGATATGTCGGAGTTTTCAGAACCGCATTCGGTTTCAAAGCTGATAGGTTCGCCTCCCGGCTATGTCGGTTATGATGAACAGGGACAACTTATTAAACAGGTGCGCTCAATGCCGTACTCGGTTGTGCTGTTTGACGAAGTGGAAAAAGCTCACCCCGATGTTCTGACGATATTACTTCAATTGCTTGAAGACGGAAAACTCACCGCTTCCGACGGAAAAGTCGCCGATTTCAAAAACACCGTTGTCATTATGACGGGAAATATCGGCGCGGAGGAATTGCAGAAACGCGCACTCGGTTTCGGCGGCTCAAAAGGCGGAAGTTCCGATGTGATGAAAGCGTTGAAAAAACAATTCCGCCCCGAACTAATAAATCGTATTGACAATATTGTTATTTTTGAACGCTTAAACGAGCAGAACATTGAGGAAATCTGCGAAAAAATGCTTGACGAAGTTGCCGTCCGAGCAAAATCGCAAGGTATTGAGCTGACTTTCGACAAATCCGTATCAAAACGGCTTTGCGAAAGCGTTTCCGAGGAAGATATGGGAGCGCGACCGCTCCGACGAAGAATTACCACGGATATTGAGGATATGCTGTCGGCGCGGATAATTCAAGGCGTGTTGCGTAGCGGATGTCGCGCGGAAATAGTATACGAAAACGAATCATTTGAGGTGCTGACACTTCAAAGCGCAAAAAGCGGATAATAAACTGCTTTACCTCTAAAAAATACTGATAACTTGTGCCGTTCTCCCGGTGAGGACGGCATTTTTTATTGACATTATCGCAAAAATGATGTATAATAAAGTCGAAATAATAAACTGAAAGGAGTATTGAATATATGATAAAGCACATTGTTATGTGGAAATTCAAGGAGGGCGAACAGGAAAATATGATGCTGTTCCGCGAAAGACTTCTCGCACTGAAAGACCAAATACCCGAAATCCGCGCAATGGAGGTCGGCGTGAACATAAAACCCTCCGAACGCAGTTACGACGCGGTTCTCGTATCGGAATTTGACAGCATGGAAGCGTTGAAATCATACAGCGTAAATCCGCTTCACAAAGCCGTTTCCGACTTCTGCAAGACTATCCGCACAAACTCGGTGAGCGTGGACTATGAATTCTGAACGCGTGACGCACGAGTTTCCACCCGTGTTTGACGAACATTCGCGCGTGCTTATTCTCGGCACAATGCCGTCGCCAAAATCGCGTGCGGCAGGATTTTACTATATGCACCCGCAAAACAGGTTTTGGAAAATGCTCTGCGCGGTACTCGGAGAAGAAATCCCGCCCGATATTGACGGCAAGCGCAAACTTTGTCTTGCGAATAATATTGCGCTTTGGGACGTTCTCGCAAGCTGTGACATAAACGGTGCGGCGGACAGTTCAATCGCGAACGCCGAACCAAACGATATTCGGGGATTGCTTGAAAAATGCCCGATACGCGCGATATTCACAACGGGCAAAAAAGCGCACGCGCTTTATAAACGCTTTTTTCACGATTTGCAGGAGGATATTTGTCTGCCGTCAACAAGCCCCGCAAACCGAACGATAAGCGAAGAAAAAATGCTGGAAGAATACCGCGCGATAAAAAACGCGGTCGAACAAAGATAAAGTAGATAACGAAATGGACGATAAAGAGAAAAAAGTAACCGAAACCAAAAAAGACATTGACGAAACCTCCGACAAAAAGACTTGGGTTGACGATATGAAACAGGAACTTGAAGATTATATCGAGGAGCAGGGAATATATATCCGTCAATAAAAAACGCATTTTTCACACAGCAAACGCATACAATTTTCACAAAAAAGCTATTGAAAAGCATAAGAAAATGTGCTATAATAATATAAATATGTTGCAGACAAAAAACAATCCCATAATTCTGTACATAAACTAACGAGGTGAGTTATGAAAGCCGATTTGCATTGCCATACAACAATATCCGACGGTTCACTCGGAATATCCGACGTCATAAGACAGGCAGACAGAAACGATGTCCGCTATCTTGCGATAACCGACCACGACAGCTTGGCGTCGCTGTCTCGTTCGTCCGTACTCGGAAAACGCTATAACGTCAACGTTATTCCTGCCGTGGAATTTTCCGCGATTGATACGGAACGCGGAAGAAAAGTTCATATTATGTGCTACAACCCGCAAAAGCCCGACCGTTTGGAGGGACTTTGCCAGCGCAATTCCGAGGGACGTATGAAACTCGGCAAGAGCCTTGCAATGAAAGTGCTTGAAGAATACCCGATAACGCTTGAAAGTATTCTGCGCTATTCCGCGGGGAGCAAAGCGATTTACAAGTGCCACATTATGCACGCACTTATGGATTACGGCTATACTACGGAACTTTACGGCAGCGTTTACGATTACCTTTTCGACGTTGACGACGGCTTATGCGCCGAACAGGTTCGGCAAGAGGCGGATTTCTATCCCGATGTTCGCTTTGTAACAACGCTGATACGCGCCTCGGGCGGTCTGTCGATTATGGCGCACCCGAAAGTATTCGACAGCTTTGACTTACTTGAAGAGCTTGCCGAGGAGGGCGCGATAGACGGCGCGGAGGCATATCACCCCGGAGCGGGTAAAGGCTTTACCAATCAAGTATTACAGCTTGCGGAACATTATAATCTGATAACGACGGGCGGTTCGGATTTCCACGGGTTCTACAACCACTACGCGATACAGATAGGCTCTTGTTTCACCGCCGAAGATCAGCTTAACAGAATAATCAATCATAAGGTTAAAGCCGAATAAAAATACATAATACACTAAGAGGTGCAAAATGGACGTAAAAGAAAAAGCTCTTCAAAAGCACTATGAATGGCAGGGTAAAATTGAGGTAGTATCGCGCGCGCCGATTGAAACACGCGAGGACTTGTCGCTCGCTTATACTCCGGGCGTTGCTCAGCCGTGTTTGGAAATCGCAAAAGACCCCGAATTGTCGTACAAGCTCACCCGCAGAAGCAATCTTGTCGCGGTAATAACCGACGGCACAGCGGTTCTCGGTCTGGGCGACATAGGCGGTCTGGCGGGTATGCCCGTTATGGAGGGCAAATGCTGTCTGTTCAAGGAATTCGGCGATGTTGACGCGTTTCCGCTTTGCGTTAAATCAAAAGACCCCGATGAAATCGTTCGCACAATCGAACTGATTTCCGACAGTTTCGGCGGGATTAACCTTGAAGATATTTCCGCTCCGAGATGTTTTGAAATCGAGGCTAAACTGAAAGAACGCCTTGATATTCCAGTATTCCACGACGACCAGCACGGAACGGCAATCGTTGTCGGCGCGGCGATGATGAACGCGGTCAAATGCGCGGGGAAAAAGCTCGGCGACATTACCGTTGTAATCAACGGCGCGGGCTCGGCGGGAATTGCTATCGGAAAATTCCTGCTTAAACTCGGTATCGGAAATCTGATAATGGTGGATATAAAGGGAATACTTAATCGTGACGAAAATTACGACAACCCCGCGCATGCGGAAATTTCCAAAATCACCAACAAGAACAATATAAAAGGAACTCTCGCGGACGCAATGCGCGGCGCGGACGTATTTGTCGGCGTTTCAAAACCTAATCTTGTAACGCCCGAAATGGTGAAATCAATGGCGGAAAAGCCGATTTTGTTCCCGATGGCGAACCCGAACCCCGAAATTACCTACGAACTCGCCAAAGAAAGCGGCGCATACATTGTCGGTACGGGGCGGAGCGATTATCCGAACCAAATCAACAACGTTCTTGTGTTCCCGGGTATATTCAAGGGCGCGCTCGCTTGCCGCGCGAAAGCGATAACCGAGGAAATGAAACTTGCCGCGGCGCACGCAATCGCAGCGCTTGTTCCCGAGGACAAGCTCTCACCCGATTATATTATCCCAAGCGCGCTTGACCAGAGCGTCGCGCAGGCGGTCGCGGACGCAGTTGCGGACGAGTGGAACCGTTCAAACAAGTAATTTAGAAAAAGGAAGATGAAAAAATATGACATACGAATTTACGCCAAAGGGCGTTTGCTCTCAGAAAATGATTATCGAGGTTGAAGACGGTATTCTGAAAGACCTCAAAGTATTCGGCGGCTGCAACGGCAACCTCAAAGGAATTTCCTCGCTTGTCAAGGGAATGAAAATTGACGACATTATCAGCCGTCTTGACGGTATTCGTTGCGGAATGAAGAACACTTCTTGCCCAGACCAATTGGCGCAGGCGTTAAAGGAGATTCGTAAATGAAAATCCGCGACATTTTCAAAACGGGTAAAACGGTTTTTTCGTTTGAAATTTTCCCGCCGAAAAGAAACGGCTCAATTGACACGGTTTACAGCACGCTTGATGAACTCACCGACCTACACCCCGATTTCATCAGCGTTACATACGGCGCTGGCGGAAGTCTGCCGGGCTGTTCCACGCGCGAAATCGTATCGATAATCAAGGAAAAATATCACACAGAATCAATTGCGCACCTCACCTGCGTAAACTCTACAAAAGAGGACATTGACCGCATTATCAAGGAGTTTGAACAATACGGCATTGAAAATGTGCTTGCTCTGCGCGGCGACATAAACCCCGATATTCCCCCGAAAGAGGATTTCAAACACGCCTCGGAATTGATTACATATATGAAAGAGCGCAGTTCGCTCTGCTTTTCGGGTGCTTGTTACCCCGAAGGACACCTCGAAAGCGCAACGCTTGACGAGGACATAGAAAACCTTAAACGCAAAGTTGACGCGGGCGCGGAACATCTGATTTCACAGCTGTTTTTCGACAACGACTGTTTTTACAGATTTCTCGAAAAAGTACGCGCGGCGGGAATAAACGTTCCCATTGAGGCGGGCATTATGCCATGCGTAAACGCAAAGCAAATTCAGCGTATGGTAGGACTTTGCGGAGCGTCTTTACCGCACAAATTCACCAAAATGTTCGCTCGGTTTGAAAATAACCCCGAGGCAATGCGCGACGCGGGAATAGCTTACGCCAACGAACAGATTATCGACTTGGTTTCAAGCGGCGTTGACGGCATCCACCTTTATACAATGAACAATCCTTATGTCGCAAGGAAAATCAGCGAGGGCGTTTCAAGCGTAATCAGAATATAACACAAAAGCCGAGGTTTCGTTCATCGTCTATTTATTTAAGCTACACCGCATAATTATAGTCGTGCGATTGCGCAGTCAGATTTATAGTGCGTTCACCTTTTGTGCGGCACGTCCTGTGCCGCTTGGGCGAACGCCTTCCGACTTCGTGTCGGCGGCAGATTGTGCAATATGACGGAAAATATGCAAGCAAAGCGCTAGACGACGTCAACGTCGTCTGAGCAAAGGCGTAAGCCGTTAATTGTGCGGTGTTGCCTTTACTTCAAAAATCCCTCGATTATCTTTTCCTCCGCTTGCGCTCGGGTAAGACCGAGAGAACACAGTTTCAAAATCTGCTCGCCCGCAATTTTCCCGATTGCCGCCTCGTGAATAAGTTCCGCGTCAACGTTCGCGGCGTTAAGAGCGGGCTGCGCGTCAACTTTTCCGTTTTCCGCAATAATTGCGTCACACGCCGAATGTCCCGTGCAGCGATTGTTTCCCTCAACCACGGAGAAAAACGCTTGATGGGAATTTCCTCGCGCCACGGAACGCGACACCAAATCCGCGCCGCTGTCCGCGCCGTTCAGTTTCACGTTGAATTTAGTGACAGCGTCCTCCTCGTTATCGGTCATAATGCGCTCTCGAACAACGATTTTCGCATTATCGCAAAGCTCCGCAGAAGTCGAGCGAGTTGACCTGTCAACGCCGCCCAATTGCACCGTATCCATTTCAAGATACGAATTTTCTTTCAGATAACATTCGGTTACGGGGTCTATTTTCTTCAATCCCTTGCCTTTTCCCGTGCCGATATGCTTTTCCTTGTAAACCACGCGCGCGTTGGGTTCGAGGAAAAATCGGTGAATACCGTTGTGGCGAGCGTCCTCCTCGCCGTCGTTGTGAACGCCGCACCCCGCGACTATAACAACGTCCGCGCCCTCGCCGATGTAGAAATCGTTGTAAACAAGGTCGTCAACCGCCGCGTGGGTTACACACGCGGGAATAAACACGGTTTCGCCTTTGGTGTTCGCCTTTACAATAATGTCAATGCCCGGCTTGTCCGTTTTGGGGTTTATCGTGATATTTTCCGAGGACTGCCTTCCCGCGCACTTGCTGTCCTCGCGGATATTATATGCGCCCTTAAATCCTGTTTCGGCGTCATAATCGCTGAT
>JALEQE010000079.1 GCA_022766825.1 Oscillospiraceae bacterium
TTTATCAACAAATCCATATTACAACCTCCTAATATGTTTGTCGGAAAACCGCCGTGAAACGCTATGTTCCAAGACGGCTTTCCGACAAACCCGCGCTATTGCGCGGATTCGTCCGAAAAGAATTAAGGCAACACCGCACAATTAACGGTTAGCACCTTTGTCATTCGCTTGCTTGCATATTTTCCGGCATAGCGTTTTGCGCGAAGCGCATAATGCGTGCACAAAATTTCGCTTGACGGGCGTGTCTCCCCCTGCTGGGGGAGGTGGCACGCAGTGCCAGAGGGGCTGACCGACAGACCAGTCCGCCTGCGCTCAATTTGTACAATCTGCCGCCGACACGAAGTCGGAAGGCGTTCGCCCAAGCGGCACAGGACGTGCCGCAAAAAGGCGAACGCACTATAAATCTGACGGCGCAATCGAACGACAATAATTATGCGGTGTTGCCTAAAAAATGTTCTTAAGGCAATACACAAAGTTCATTATTTGAAAAAAAATGAAAATTATACTGACAACCACAAGAAACTTGTGGTATAATAAATTCACAAAATCAATTTATGATGAACGGAGTGGTTACGGTGATTACTTTTATTGACAAGCTGAAATACGCAAGACAATCGGAACTTCAGGTTCAGGCGGAGCTTGAACACATCGAACGTCTGCACAGAATAATGCGGCTTCCGAACCGTTCGGCGGTATACGCTGCAGAACTCGCAGAAAAACTTGCGGCGCTTGAAAGGCGGCTGAACAATTCAATCGACCTTGCCGTTGACAGGAAAAACGAGGCTCTGAACATTCTCGATAATCTTGAGGGAGATGAACGCACGGTTATGTATCAATACTATATTCTGGGAAAAACGTGGGAGAAAATCGCCGATGAAATGTATATGAGCGACCGGAACGTTTACATTTTACGCAAAAAAGCAATGGACAAGCTGGCGGATAAATATCTGAAACGGCTGTACGATACGGAAAAACGGGCGTCGGGGGAGTGAGCTATGGGAATTGGCGCGAGAATTGCTGAATTGAGAACGCGGCTTGGCATAACACAGCAGAATTTGGCTCTCAGAATCGGAGTTACGCCGTCGGCGGTAGGAAATTACGAACACGATGTAAGTTTCCCGAAAGAGGAAGTGCTGATGAAACTGTTCGGCGCGCTTGAATGTACCCCTAACGAGCTTTTGGGCACAGACAACACGGACAATGAAATTATCGGACATATAAATAAGTATAAGGAGCTTGACGAACGCGGCAGACGAATTGTTGACACCTGCACGGAACGTCAGCTGTCGAGAGTTCGCAGGGAACAGAGCAAGGGACAATACGGGGAACAGCTAATTGAACAACGAAAGGAACAAATCGGTAAAGAGAACAAGATATATATCGGAGAACAGGTCAAGGAAAAGTACGGAGAAGAAAGCAATGTTATGTTCAGAGAAGAAGTCGGAGAGAAGTTCGGAGAAGAAAGCAAGACTAAGTTAAAGGAAGAAGTCGGAGAAATGTTCGGAGAAGAAAGCAAGCAAGTGTTCAAAGAAGAAAGCAAGGAAGAGTTCTTGGAACAAAGCGGAGAAATATTCATTGCCGCAAGGAAAAGCAGATGCGGAAACGTTTTCAGACTGCAAAAGAAAGCCGGAAAATCTCTGCGCGACTATCTTCCCGACAATAACAATAAGAAGAAGGGATCAGAATGACATTTTCGGAAATATACCGCAAAGCGGATATCCGCCGTTTGCCCATTGACCCGAAAGAAATTGCGGCGGCACTCGGTTTTGTAGTTATGGATTACAAGGCGGCGGGCGACTTTCTCAATACGGATATGAAGAACTTGTGTTCTTTCTGCGCTTACGGGTTCAGTTTTATGGACGACGGCATTTTCTGTATTGCGATAAACGAAAACGCCTGCGACAAACGCAGACGGCGGTTTACGGCGGCTCATGAAATCGCGCACTGCGTGCTGGGTCATACGGGCCGCAAAACTCTCAGCTCCGGCGACGAACGCGCCGCCGAACGTTTCGCCGCCGATCTTCTTGCGCCGCTTGTTGTTCTTCACAAATGCAGCGTCCGCACTTCAGGCGAAATAGCGCGTATTTGCGGAATTTCACGGCAGGCGGCGGGTATTCGTCTGGAACAGCTCGCGGAGAGAGAAAAATACGGATTTTCGCCAAGCTGTGATGAATTTGAAGTGGCAGAACGCTTCGGCGAGTATATCCGGTATTATAGATAAAAGCTATTAAAATCCATATATTAAATACGATTGACAAATACCAAGTAATGTGATATACTTAATACAGAAAGAAAAACAACGGCATTCGCCGAACTGATTATTTAAGAAAAGAGGAAACAATTATGGCAAACAAATACAAATTCGAGACTTTACAAGTTCACGTTGGACAAGAGAACCCCGACCCCGCGACAGACGCTCGCGCAGTTCCGATTTACGCTTCAACAAGCTATGTTTTTCACAACTCACAACACGCGGCTGACCGTTTCGGACTTCGTGACGCAGGCAACATTTACGGCAGACTGACCAACCCCACTCAATCTGTTTTCGAGGAACGTATCGCGGCTTTGGAAAACGGCGTTGCGGCTCTCGCAACCGCTTCGGGCGCGGCGGCGATTACATACGCTATCGAGGCTCTCGCGGGCGCGGGTGAGAACGTTGTCGCAAGTGAAACCATTTACGGTGGCACTTACAACCTGCTGGCGCACACTCTCCCGAGATACGGAATTACGGCGAAATTCGTTGCTCCCGACCCCGCGGCGTTCGAGGCGGCGATTGACGAAAACACAAAGGCTCTTTACGTTGAAACGCTCGGCAACCCCAATTCCAACGTAGCCGACATCGCGGCTATCGCGGAAGTGGCTCACAAGCACGGCATTCCGTTAGTTGTGGACAACACGTTCGCAACGCCTTATCTGCTCCGTCCGATTGAATACGGCGCGGATATTGTGGTTCATTCCGCGACAAAGTTTATCGGCGGTCACGGCACGGCAATCGGCGGCGTTATCGTTGACGGCGGCAAGTTCGATTGGGCGGCGGGCAAAAAGTACCCGTGGATTTCCGAACCGAACCCGTCCTATCACGGCGTTTCGTTTACACAGGCGGCGGGTGCGGCGGCTTTCGTAACGTACATCAGAGCAATTCTGCTCCGTGATACGGGCGCGACGCTTTCTCCGTTCCACGCGTTCATCTTCCTGCAAGGACTTGAAACGCTTTCGCTCCGTGTTGAACGTCACGTTGCAAACGCTTTGAAGATAGTTGATTATCTCGCGAAAAATCCCAAAGTCGAGGCTGTTCATCACCCGTCTTTGGCAAGCGAACCCACTCACGGCCTTTACAATAAGTACTTCCCGAACGGCGGCGGCTCTATATTCACGTTTGAAGTCAAGGGCAGCGCGGCAGAGGCGCAGAAGTTCATAGACAACCTTGAAATATTCTCGCTGTTGGCGAACGTTGCGGACGTTAAGTCGTTGGTAATTCACCCCGCGTCCACAACTCACTCACAGCTGAACGAACAGGAACTGCTTGAACAGGGTATCAAGCCCAACACGATACGTCTGTCAATCGGCATTGAGAACGTTGACGACCTTATTGCCGCTTTGGACAAGGCGTTTGAATCCATTTGATTTTAAAATCTCCTTTATTCATAGGCAACCTTTCTTGAAAAAGACTATGCGCAGGCGAAAAACCTGCGCATAGTTTTATTTTTTGTGATTGTCGCCGAGAATGGACGGCGCGACTTCGTTTTCCTTTTCAATGCGCCTGTCAACCCATTTCGGGATATTGACGACAAGCATAATCGCGATTGAGAACAAAGTAATCAGCAAACTTGGCATATACAGCATTGACGGACCGTTTCCGCCTGTTTCCTTAAACAGATTTGTGTAGAAATAATATGTGACGAGCGTTCCCGCCGCGGCGAAAATGTGTATCGCCGTCGCCGTTTTGGTGTGTCCGAACATCATCACGAACATTCCGACAACGTACACGATTGACGAAATAAGCCACCACACCGCCGACGGGTCTGTTTTCACTTCCGCCTCGACAATATCACCGTTCCAGATACAGAGTGGACCGAATATTCCGAGAACGAACGCGAAAATCGTTGTCACGATAAGTTCCAGCACTTTCAAAACGGTAACGGCGACTTTTCCGCCGCCCTCGCCCTGGTCAACAAAGAAATAAAATCGTCCGCTTGATTTTTTCGGCTCGGCCTTTTTCGGCAATTCAACACGTTTTCCCATAGTCCCTCCGTTATTCCTTATATCCCCAGCGGTCAATGCCCGCCTTTCTCATCGCGCCGAAAATGCGCTGTTTAACTCCGTGATTTTGGTGTTCCAACTCCGCCAAAAACTCTTTCATAGACTGCCTTGTCGTGTGCTTGTCGGCGGGGCATTTCGATTTGACTATTTCGAAATTGTTCCGTTTCGCGCACGATATTATAATGTGTTCGGGCGCGAAAACAAGCGGTCTTATCAGCGTTATATCCTTGCGCGACAAGTACGATATGGGCGCAAAGCAGCCTATTCGTCCCTCTTGGAAAAGGTTCATCATAAAAGTTTCGATAGCGTCGTCATAGTTGTGTCCGAGTGCGATTTTGTTGCACCCCGCCGCTTTCGCCGCGTCGTGAAGAGCGCCGCGGCGCATTTTCGCGCAAAGCGAACACGGGTTCGGCTCTTTGCGTATATCAAACACGATTTCGCCTATGTCGGTTTTTATCAAGCGAAATTCCACGCCAAGTTCGTCACACATTCTCGCGACGGGCGAATAATCCGTTTCAACACCGCCGAAACGCGGGTCGAGCGTTATGCACACGATGTCGTACTTCTTTTCGTAAAATCTGCGCATTTTCGCAAGTCCCGCGAGCAAAACAAGGCTGTCCTTGCCGCCCGAAACGCCCACCGCAATTTTGTCGCCGTCCTCGATTAAGTCGAACTCCTGACACGCGCGGCGGATATATCCCAAAATTTTCTGCATTTTCTTCACCGAGCTTTCATTTTATCCTTATATATTATAGATTATTTTTTTAATAAAGTCAAGGCAACACCGAATAATTATTGTCGTGCGATTGCGCAGTCAGATTTATAGTGCGTTCGCCTTTTTGTGCGGCACGTCCTGTGCCGCTTTGGCGAACGCCTTCCGACTTCGTGTCGGCGGCAGATTGTACAAATTGAGCGCAGGTGGGCTGGTCTGTCGGTCAGCCCCTCTGGCACTGCGTGCCACC